>NZ_DASUTK010000078.1:0-2608 GCF_036374615.1 Nocardioides sp. | reverse complement strand
CGGCTCATGTACCATATGGTACAGAATCGGTGCGCACGGGCAAGGGTGGGTGGGGCGTCCGTATCAGTGAGGACTCCCGGCGCTCCTTGGCTCATGAGTAGCCCCTTGACCCCGGAGCCACCCGTGACCTTGACGAACGCGCTGACCGCGATCGGCGCGCCTGCCCTGCCGGAAGGCGACACGCCACGGCTGTACGTCGACACCGATGTCGTCGCGGACGCGTACGTCGCGTTGGAGTCGGCCCTGCCGGGGGTGCGGCTGCACTACGCGGTCAAGGCGAACCCCGCGGCGGAGATCCTCGCTCGTCTGCAGCGGCTCGGCTGCGCATGGGACGTGGCCAGCCCAGGTGAGATCCGAGATGTCCTCACCGCGGGTGGCCGGCCGGAGGACCTCTCGTACGGGCACCCTGTCAAGCACCCTCGAGACATCGCCTACGCGTACGAGGTCGGCGTGCGAGCCTTCACGTTCGACTCTCCCGACGAGCTCGACAAGCTTCTGCGTCACGCTCCCGGGGCGCTACTGCTGGTCCGGATCACCACCAGCGGGTCGGGCGCGGACTGGGCGTTGAGCTCGAAGTTCGGCTGCGGCGCGGAGGACGCCGAGCGCCTGCTGCAGGCCGCCGCCCGAGCCGACCACCCGGTCGGTGTCGCGTTCCACGTCGGCAGCCAGCAACGCGACCCTGACGCGTGGCTGGAGCCGTTGCGCACCACCGCATTGCTCCGCGACGCGCTGCGCCGCCACGGGGCCGACCTGGCAATGGTCGACATCGGCGGCGGGTTTCCGTGCGACACGTTCGACCTGACGCCTCGGATCGAGGAGTACGGACGCCGGGTGATGGCGGCGATCCGTGCGGTCTTCGACGAGGACGTCCCACCGTTGATGGCCGAACCAGGTCGCGCTCTGGTCGCGCACGGGGGAGTGCTCGAGACGGAGGTCCTGCTGGTCGCCGATCGTGCCGACGGCCGCTGGGTCTACCTCGACGCCGGCGTCTTCGGTGGACTCGCCGAGACCCTGGGGGAGTCGATCAAGTACCGCCTCGACGTGCGACGTGACGGCCGGCCGCTCAGCGGACGGACCCTGCCTGTGGTGCTCGCCGGACCCACGTGCGACAGCGTGGACGTGCTCTATCGCGAGCACCGATACGCACTACCGGCCGACCTCCGATGTGGGGATCGGGTGCTGTTCCATGCCACGGGGGCCTACACGACCACGTACTCCTCGGTGGGCTTCAACGGCCTGCCTCCGCTGAGCGCGACGTACCGGTAGAAATCACGTCGGGTCGTGGGTAGTCCCCGGTTCGTTGGTCGTGATCTGGAGCCAGATCGACCGACGAACCGGGGACTACCGACCGCGGCCCATGAGGATCAGGTTGTCCTCCCGAAACCTCGATCCGAGGTGATCGCCTCGTCATACGTGGGGGCGGTTGCCGAGGCCGAGGTGCTGTACTCGGTGTCCGCGTGCCGCGGTCCCGCGTCGGCGTCCTGCTTCGCGCGCCACGAAGCCTCCGAACCCTTGTTCCGCGCCTGGCGCAGGGCGTCGGCTGCGAGCTCCCGGCCTCCCAGGCCGAACGCGAGTGCCAGGCCGAGGGCGAGGGCGAACATGATCGCGGTGAAGGCGATCCGGACGATCTCGGGCGCGATCTGCAGCTGCTCGAGGATCATGAAGAACGCGATCACCATGATCACGGCTGGCGCCACCGTCGCCGCCACCTTCCCGGTCGGCGTGTCACCCATGAAGCGCGTGACAGCCCCGGCGACGGCGCCGGAGATGAGGGCCGCCACCACGAAGATCAGGATCGCCACGATGACGTTCGGCAGGTAGGCGAGGACGTCGTCCATGAACCCGGTGGCGGCTGGGATCCCGAGCGCACCGATGGCCACGGTGATGAAGAAGATGAAGATCAACCAGAACACCACACGCGCGACCCCGTTGGTGGGCGACGCCTTGGGCGAGATCGACTCGACGAACCGACTCGCTGAGCTCTCGTGCAGCCGCTGGTCGATGTGGGCGCTCTCCATCACCTTGCGGACCGCGGTCGCCACCAGTCTGGCGACGACGTATCCGATCAGCAGGACGAGCAGGAAGCCGAGCAGGTTGGGCAAGAAGTCGAAGATCTTGTCGGTCGTCTTCTGGACGCTGTCACCGATGTTCATGAGGAGACCCTTTCGGTCGGCGCAGACCCAGCCAGGGGAGCGGGTCCTGGCTGTCCGTTCCCGATCAGACGGTGCGCAAACGGACCCAGACGGGTGAGACCGCCGCCGACGACCCGGGACGAGCCGGGCCACGACGCCGCGTACCCTCCTCGTCGTGACTGCTCTGGCGTGGGCCCTTGCGGCGGCGCTCGTGGTGCTGGCCGTGCTGGCTGCGGCCGCGACCCGGGTGGTGTCCCTCGACCGACCCGTGCGGGTCGCGGCGCTGGTGGGGGAGGGACTCCTGCTGGTCTACACGGTGGTCGACCTCGGACTGATGCTGGCCGCCGACGCCGCCGACCGGCCCGACAGCATGCTCACCCACGTCGGGTACGCCGTCGCGACCGCAGGCCTGCTCCCGCTGCTGGTCTGGCGGCAGCCGCCCGAGGACCCGGACGCCGTGGTCGAGCCGGCCTCGC
>NZ_DASUTK010000077.1:0-6148 GCF_036374615.1 Nocardioides sp. | reverse complement strand
GTGGCTGGACTGGATCTCGATCTTGCGCGGCTTGGCCTTCTCCGCGACCGGGACCACGAGCCGCAGCACGCCGGCCTCGTAGCTGGCCTCGATGTGCTCGAGGTCGAGGTTGTCGCCCAGGACCAGCTGGCGGCTGAACTGACCGCGCGGGCGCTCGCTCGCGAGCATCTCCCAGTCGCCGTTGCGGGCGACCCGCTCGGCTCGGACGGTCAGCACGTTGCGCTCGACGTCGAGGTCGATGCTGTCCCGCGAGACGCCGGGGAGGTCGAACTCGAGGACGAAGCGGTCACCCTCGCGCCAGGCGTCCATCTGCATGACCGCGGGGCGGTTGGTCGTGCCGAGCAGCTGGCTGGTCAGCCGGTCGAAGTCACGGAACGGGTCAGTCGTACGCAGCAACATCACGGAATCCTCCTCGTGTTCGTGTCGTGTCGGTGATGTCTACCGGTGTTAACGTGCAATGACTGTTATAGATTCCCTGATGTACAGATGGCAAGTCCTTGGAGGAGTTGATTCAGCGATGTCGCGAGCGCGTGGCGTGTTCGCCATCTCGGTGGCGTCCGAGATGGTCCGCATGCCGGCTCAGAACCTGCGCGTGTACGAGCGCCACGGCCTGCTCGAGCCGGAGCGCACCGCCGGCGGCACCCGTCGCTACAGCGAGCAGGACGTCGAGCGCCTGCGGCGGATCCGGGACCTGCTCGCCGAAGGCCTCAATCTCGCGGGGATCGCCCACGTGCTGCGGCTCGAGGCGGAGGTCCAGCAGCTGCGAGCGGAATGCGAACGCCTGCGCGCACGTTGATCCGGCATGACCCCCGGCGGCTGGATCCTGCTCGTGAGCGTGGCGCTCGCACTGGGGCTGGGGACCTACCGGCTGCTGTCGGACGGCCGGTTCCGCGGCACTCACCGGATCAGACGACCAGACGACGAGGTCGCGCCCGTGGTTGAGGTGCGAGCGCAGCGAGCCTCGAAACCCCCGGTGGTGCCGAGCGACCAGCTCGGCGAGCGCGCCACGCTGGTGCAGTTCTCCAGCGCCTTCTGCGCCCCCTGCCGCGCGACCAGGCGCGTCCTCGCGGACGTCGCCGCCGCGGTGCCGGGCGTGCGGCACGTGGAGCTCGACGCCGAGCAGCACCTCGATCTCGTACGCCGAGTCGGCGTCACCCGGACGCCGACCACGCTGGTTCTCGACCACGCCGGCCACGAGGTGACCCGGGCGGCCGGGGCGCCTCGCAAGGAGCACGTGCTGGCGGTCCTCGCGGGAATCGAGGCGTCATGACCAAATGGTGGACAGCCGTCTCGCAAAATGAGACACGCGTTACCGGCCAGGGACGCGTGCGCCCTAGCCTTCACCCCATGAGCTCGACCATGTTGACCAAGCGCCGCGCAGTGGACCACTGCCTGGTGCGCTCGGCCATGTGTCGCATGTCCTAGGGCACGCGCCCGTCATTTCTAGACTATGTCTAGTCGACCACTCGACTAAACTGTGTGCGTGCCCTCCGAATCCGCCCGTTCCGCCGGACTTCAGGACAGGACCTTCATGCCCACGCTCATCGATCCACGCGGCGCCCGAGTCGCTGCCGCCCTCACCAGCGTCGTGCTGGCGTTGGTACTCCTCACAGCACCCGGCCCGGTGTCGACCGCCCTCCTGGCGGTGCAGACGGCCGTGTTCGCCGTCGGGGCGTTCGTCGGCGTCCAGCACACGCCGTACGCCCTGCTCTTCCGGACCCTGATCCGACCCAGGCTCGGGCCGCCCGCCGAGCTCGAGGACGCCGCCCCACCGCGGTTCGCCCAAGCGGTCGGTCTGGGCTTCGCCTTGGTCGGCCTGGTCGCTGTGCTCAGCGGCGTCACCACGCTCGGACTCGTCGCCGTCGGCCTCGCGCTGGTAGCGGCGCTGCTCAACGCGGCCGTCGGCATCTGCCTCGGCTGCGAGATCTACCTCCTGGCCAAGCGCGTGTCCGGCACGCGCACCACCGTCGCAACCTCCAACTGAAAGGCAGTACCCAACCATGAGCCGCGAAGCCACGCTCGTCACCGCCGACTGGGTCGAGCAGAACCTGGACAACGACCAGGTGGTCCTGGTCGAGGTCGACGAGGACACCACCGCCTACGACAAGGGCCACATCCAGGGCGCGATCAAGCTCGACTGGACGACCGATCTGCAGGACCAGGTCCGCCGCGACTTCGTGAGCAAGGAGCAGTTCGAGGCGCTGCTCTCGCAGCGGGGCGTCGGCAACGACCACACCGTGGTGCTGTACGGCGGGAACAACAACTGGTTCGCCGCCTACGCGTACTGGTACTTCAAGCTCTACGGCCACCAGGACGTCAAGCTCCTCGACGGTGGCCGCAAGAAGTGGGAGCTCGACTCCCGTGAGCTCACGACCGACCTGCCGGACCGTGCCCCCACGCAGTACGTCGCGCAGCAGCAGGACCGCTCGATCCGCGCTTTCCGCGACGAGGTCGTCGCGGCGATCGGGTCCCAGAACCTGGTCGACGTCCGGAGCCCCGACGAGTACGCGGGCCGGCTGCTGGCCCCGGCGCACCTGCCGCAGGAGCAGGCGCAGCGCGCGGGCCACATCCCGACCGCAGCGAGTGTGCCGTGGAGCAAGGCGGCCAACGACGACGGCACGTTCAAGTCCGACGACGAGCTGAAGGAGATCTACAGCGAGGCCGGCGTCGACTGGGGCAAGGACACGATCGCCTACTGCCGGATCGGTGAGCGCTCCAGCCACACCTGGTTCGTGCTGAAGGAGCTGCTCGGGCAGCAGAACGTGAAGAACTACGACGGATCGTGGACCGAGTACGGCTCGCTCGTCGGCGTGCCGGTGGTCCTCGGCGACGAGCCCGGGGAGGCCTGATGGCTTGCGGAGCTGTGGTGGGCGGCCGGTCGCTGGAAGGCGTCGACGTCACCAAGGAAGCGATCATCCAGGGCCAGGTCACGCGATCAGGCGAGCCGGTCGGCAACGCGTACGTGCGCCTGCTCGACAGCACCGGGGAGTTCACCGCCGAGGTGCCGACCGACGACGCCGGACAGTTCCGGTTCTTCGCTGGGAACGGTCGCTGGACGCTGCGGACCCTGGCGCCGCGGGCGGAGGTGGTCGACCGCACCGTAGCGGCGCAGGTCGGCGCGGTCGCGGAGGTCGCGATCTCGGTCTGACCCGGGCGGCACGTTTGGGGATCGGCCGAGCGGGTCATGATGCTCGGCATGGAACGACCCGCCCTACCCCCCGTCGTCTACGTGCCGACGATCACCGACGAGGACGGCGCCAACCGGCTCCGCATGCACGAGCTGCGTGACGGCCGGGTGGCGCTGTTCGTCTACTCGGCCATCGACCGGCTCGAGGAGCAGTACGGCGAGGGCCACCCGTGGGCACTGCTCAGCGTCCCGAACCTGCAGCTCGCCCACGAGCGTGCCCCGTTCGACCTGCTGCTTCTCGACCGAGACCTCCACCCCCGGGAGGAGGCGGCCCATGGGTGACGAGCTCCGGATCCCTGCCGGCGTCCTCTCCGACATCCGAGGCGAGCTCGGCAAGGGCAGCGACGCCCTCGAAGGGACGGGAGGCTCGGCGCCCCGAGGCATCGACGCGGGCGAGATGACCGCGATGCTCACGGGCATGATGTCGAAGGTCGTCGACCAGGCGGCCGCCCTGTCCGAGGGCCTCTCCGGCGTCAGCGCCCAGGTGGGCGAGGCCGACACCCACTTCTGGGAGACCGACCACGACGTCTCCACGTCGTACGGCGGCGGGAGGCCGGTGCCGCAGTGAGCATCGACACCGAGATCGAGGGGTCGCCGAGCTCGATCCGTGCGGCCGCGACCTGGCTGAGCGACACGTTGCAGCCTGCGGTCGAGGAGGGCGGCGACTCGTTCGCGGCGGCCCGCCGCTCGGCCGCCGCGGACTGGCGCGGCGACACCGGCGAGGCGTTCGCGAGCGCGATGCGGCGCGCCGTGACCCAGACCGACCACGTCGAGACCGGCGTCACCGGCGTGAAGAACGCCTTCGACGACTACGCCGGATCGCTCGAGCGGTGCCAGAACCGGATGACAGCCATCCGCGACGACGCCCGCGCCGGCGGTCTCACCGTCGCCGGCTTCACGATCCAGCCGCCGGGTGACGGCCCTGCACTTCCGGGAGAGCCCCCGGAGGCGGCCTCCCAGGGCGCGGCCGACCGGTACAACGCCGACGTCACGGCGTACAACGCCCACCAGGACAAGATCCGTCTCTACAACCGGCTGGTCGAGCGGGCCGGCGAGGTGTGGGACGACATCGAGCGGGCATGGGAGCGGGTGTCCTCGAAGGACCGCGCGCTCGACGGCGCCAGCTGGACCTTCACCCTGACGGACATCGCCGGCGGTCTCGGCGGCGCCGTCCTCGACCTCCAGGGCAGTGTCCTGCGCGGCAGCTCCCAGTACTGGGCGAACCTGTCCGACCAGCACCTCGAGCGGCTTCGCAACACCACCAGGGTGCCGAACCCGGCGCAGTTCTACGACGACCTCGACCACTGGCGCTCGACCGCTACCGGGGCCGCCGACGACGCGGCTCGTGCCGGCCGGCTGCTCAGGATGGGCAAGGCGGTCCCCCTCGCCGTCGGTGGCGTCCTGACGGGGGTCGGCATCTGGTACGACATGGAGCACGGCGACGAGAGCGCGGCCCAGGCCGTCACCTCCAACGTGGGCGGCTTCGCGGCATCCGTGGCCACCGGCGCCGTGGTCGGCACCATGATCGGCGGTCCGGTCGGCACCGTCGTCGGCACCGTCGTCGGAGCAGGCGTGGGCGTGTTCACCTCCGGCATGATCGACGGGCTGTGGGAGAGCGGCGGCGACGTCAGCGACGCGTTCATGGCCGGCGTCGACACGCTCGCCGACACCGGTGACGCGCTGCTCGACGGCGCCAGCGACGTCGGCGGCGCGGTCGTCGACGGCATCGGCGGGCTCTTCGACTGAGGGGTCGGCGGACGTGAGAGGTTGTACGACGTGAAAGCGCTGCGGTGGGCCGGCGCCGCCATCCTCGTCCTGATCGGGGCCCCGCTGGTGGTGATCGGGGCGATCGGGCTCGGCGACGAGACCGGCCGGGTGTTCTTCACGATCGGTGTGCTCGTGCTCATCTCCGCCGTCGGAGGTGTCGCCCGACTGCTGGCGGACCGACGGCCGCCGCCTCGCCCCCGGCTCGTCGAGCTGACGCCTGAGGAGTCGGCCCTCTTCCTCCCACGCGCCTCCGCTCCCAGCCGGATCTCGTCGATGGTCCTCCTCGGCTACGGCCTGGTGCTGCTGGCCTCAGCCGTGTCGGCGAGCCTGGTCGAGTCGTGGGGCGTGGCCGTGGTCTGCGCGCTGCTCGGACTGGCCGCACTCTGGCTGGCCGCACCCGGCCGCGATCTCGCCGGTGGGATCTGGCTCTCACCCCGGCGGCTCGCCCACGAGCACGACGGCCGCCGGTGGGAGGTTCCGTGGGACGACGTGACGGGGGTCGTTCCGCAGCAACCGATGCCGGTGCTGGTCCGCGCGGACCGGATGCCGACCGTGCAACGGACCGGGCCGCTCGGTCGCGCGTGGAACCCACGCCGGGGGGACGGACTCCTCGCCGTCGACACCCGCCACCTGGCCGGCGGGACCGAGCTCGCGTCGTACGTCATCGGCAAGGCGGTCACCGACCCGGCGTCACGTACCGTCCTCGGCACCCCGGACTCCCTGCCGCAACACTGAGCGATCGCCCCGCTGGGCGGGGTGCAATCGCTAGGGTTCCGGCGTGGCAAGGGAGACGCGTGCTGGTGACGCAGCGTATCGAGCGACGCCGCAGGACCCCTTCCGCATCCTGGTCGTCTGCGTGGGCAACGTCTGTCGCTCGCCGCTGGCCGAGCGGCTGCTGCTGTCGCGGCTCGGGGCGGGCTTCGAGGTCCGGAGCAGTGGGGTGCGCGCGCTGGTCGGCGAACCGATGGACCCGACGGTGGCCCGGCTCGCTACCGAGCTGGGCGCCGACCCGACGAGCTTCGTCGCGCGCCAGTTCGAGCCGGACCAGGCGGAGTGGGCCGACCTGGTCCTGGTCGCCACCCGCGACCTGCGCTCGCGGGTGCTGGCCGAGGTGCCGACTGCGCTGCGACGTACGTTCACACTTCTTGAAGCTGGCCGGCTCGTGACGGCCGTGTCCGCACCGGAGCCGACGAT
>NZ_DASUTK010000076.1:0-34406 GCF_036374615.1 Nocardioides sp. | reverse complement strand
GGTGGTCGCGGCGGAGGTGATGGTGATGCCGCGCTCCTGCTCCTGCTCCATCCAGTCCATCGTGGCTGCGCCCTCGTGGACCTCACCGATCTTGTAGGTGATCCCGGTGTAGAAGAGGATGCGCTCGGTGGTGGTGGTCTTACCGGCGTCGATGTGCGCCATGATGCCGATGTTGCGAACCTTGTTGAGGTCCGTGGTGATGTCGACAGCCACTGTTGTCAGCGTTCCTTAGAAAGTCGTTCGGTGATCGGCGGAGGGCCGTCCTGTGGGGCCGCCCTTCCGCCGTACGTCACCAGCGGTAGTGGGCGAAGGCCTTGTTGGACTCGGCCATCTTGTGGGTGTCCTCGCGCTTCTTCACCGCGGCACCGAGGCCGTTGGAGGCGTCGAGAATCTCGTTCATGAGGCGCTCGGACATCGTCTTCTCGCGACGAGCGGCGGCGTAGCCCACAAGCCAGCGCAGCGCGAGCGTGGTGCCTCGAGTGCCCTTGACCTCGATCGGGACCTGGTAGGTCGCACCGCCGACGCGGCGGGACTTGACCTCGATGGCCGGCTTCACGTTGTCGAGCGCGCGCTTGAGAGTGACCACCGGGTCGGTGCCGGTCTTCTCACGGCAGCCCTCGAGAGCGGTGTAGACGATGCGCTGGGCGACCTGCTTCTTGCCGTCCTTGAGCACCTTGGAGACCAGCTGGGTCACCAGCTGGGACCCGTAGACCGGGTCGACGTCGATCGGCCGCTTCGGTGCGGGACCCTTACGCGGCATGTCAGCTCTTCTCCTTCTTCGCGCCGTACCGGCTGCGCGCCTGCTTGCGGTTCTTCACGCCCTGGGTGTCGAGCGTGCCGCGAATGATCTTGTAGCGGACTCCGGGCAGGTCCTTCACGCGGCCGCCGCGGACGAGCACGATCGAGTGCTCCTGCAGGTTGTGGCCGACACCCGGGATGTAGGCGGTAACCTCGACGCCGCTCGATAGGCGCACGCGGGCGACCTTGCGGAGGGCGGAGTTCGGCTTCTTGGGGGTGGTCGTGTAGACGCGGGTGCAGACCCCGCGGCGCTGCGGAGATCCCTTCAGGGCAGGCGTCTTGTTCTTCGACACCTTGTCCTGGCGGCCCTTGCGGACCAGCTGATTGATTGTGGGCACCTGGGTGGTTCCCTTTCCTTGCTTCTGTCACGGCCCGGCACGGTGCCGGGCACGGGGTGCTGCGTGTACTGCCTGTGCCTGTGAGTGAGCGCCGGTAGGAGTGGAACGGAGTCCGGGCGCGCGCAACGGTCTGGTCGTCCCAGACACGAGATTCGAGATTACTCGCCCCCCGGTCAGAGGGCAAAACCGCGAGCGCGGGCACCGAGCTTGCGAGGTGCCCGGAGAGCGAGCGGGTTGAGAAGCGTCGCTCACGGCGTCAGGCGGCCACCGGCACCGTGGCGTCGCCCGGCGCCTCGGCCGCCTGCACCACGCGTCGATGGTGGCGCAGGTAGAGCAGGCTGGCGAGGGAGACGCCGACGAAGGTGGCGATCCCACCGACGAGCAGCGTCCACCGGGCACCGGCCACCTCACCGACCCACCCGATGAACGGCGCGCCCAGCGGCGTACCGCCGATGAAGATCATCATGTACAACGCCATCACGCGACCTCGCATGCCGGCCTCGGTGTGGAGCTGCATGAACGTGTTGGCCGCCGTGATCATGGTGAGGGCGGCCAGCCCGAGGAGCGGCGTCATGAGGGCGAAGGTGAGGTACGTCGGCATCAGCCCCGCCGTGATCTCGACGACCGCGAACGACAGCGCCGCGCCCACCACGAGCCGGTGGCGCACGCGCACGCGGCGTGCCGCGACGAGCGAGCCGGTGAGGGAGCCGACCGCGAGGAACGTCCCCAGCAGGCCGTACTCGGAGGCGCCCTTGTCGAACACCTCGGTCGCCATCAGCGCAGAGGTCATCTGGAAGTTCAGCCCGAACGTGCCGGTGAAGAACACGATGGCGAGGATCAGGAGCAGGTCGGGGCGACCCAGCACGTACTGGACCCCGGCCCGGATCTGCCCCGGCTCGCGGCGCATCGGCGCCGGGCTGTCCAGGCGGGCGACGTCGAGCGAGCGGAGCGTCATGATCGGTGCGATGTAGCTGAACGCATTGATGAGGATCACCCAGCCGGTGGCGACCACCCCGCCGCCGAGTGCGGCGATCAGCACTCCGGCCACGGCCGGGCCGACGAGGCGAGCGGCGTTGAAGCTGGCGGAGTTCAGACCCACGGCGTTGGTGAGGTCGTCGGCGTCGACGATCTCGGACACGAAGCTCTGGCGGGCCGGTGCGTCGAAGGCCGACGCGACGCCCAGCGCCACGGCGAGCACGTAGACGTGCCAGATCTCGGCCGTCCCGGTCACGGCCAGCACGCCCAGCAGCAGCGCCGGCACGGCCATGCCGACGTTGGTGAGCTGGAGCAGGCGACGCTTCGGGATCCGGTCGGCCACCAGCCCGGCGAACGGCGAGAGCAGCAGGAACGGCAGGAACTGCAGTCCGGTCGTGATGCCCAGCGCGGCGGCGCTGTTGGCGGTCAGCTGCAGGACCAGCCAGTCCTGGGCGACGCGCTGCATCCAGGTGCCGGTGTTGGACACAACACCACCGGCGGCGTACCGCCGGTAGTTGGCGTTGCGGAGCGAGCGGAACGTGGGACTCAAGTGGTGGAGAGCCTTTCCAGGATCGGGGCCGCCTCGCGAAGGACGGCGCGCTCGGACGGGGTCAGCTCGGCCAGTCGACGGGCCAGCCAGGCGTCACGGCTGCGGCGGTCGGCCGCCAAGGTGCTCCTGCCGGTGGCGGTGAGGGAGACGACGACCTGGCGACCGTCGGTCTCGTGCGCACGACGGACGACGTACCCGCTTTCCTCCAAGCACGTCACCGTGCGGGTCATCGACGGCGGCTGCACCATCTCGAGCGTGGCCAGCTCCCCGATCGTGAGGTCGCCGTTGCGGTGCAGCGACCCCAGGACCGCCATCGCAGTGAGGCTGAGGTCGTTGTCGGGGTGCCGCTCGGCCGCGAGCCGGCGACGGAGCCGCATCACCGACAGCCGGAGCTCGGAAGCCAGGCCGGCCGACGTGCGCACCGTCTTCTCTACCGTGGGAGCCATATCGTTAGCCTAACTCATTACCCGTGCTAAGTATTCCGAAGTTCCACCGCCGCCGAGGTCTCGGCACGCCCATCGACGCAGGCGGGGTGACCGGGTCCCATCTGCGCGTCTGCGCAAGCTCGGCCTACCATCGCGGCGTGGTGGAAAGACTGCAGCCAGCCGACCCCGGCCACTTCGTGGTCCTGGTCGAGTACGACGCCGCGTGGCCGGAGCGCTACGCCGAGCACGAGTCGCGGATCCGCTCCGCTCTGGGCGATCGCGCGGTCGAGGTGCACCACGCAGGATCGACGTCGGTGCCCGGCCTGGCCGCGAAGAACGTCATCGACGTGATCCTCGTCGTGCCGGACCCGACCGACGAGGCGGCGTACGTGCCGTCACTCGAGGAGGCGGGTTACGTGTTCCACCTGCGAGAGCGCGACTGGCACGAGCATCGGCTGTTCAAGGAGCAGCAGCAGTCGCCGCGGGTGAACCTGCACGTGTTCGGACCCGACTGCGAGGAGGTACGACGGATGCTCGCCTTCCGCGACCACCTGCGGTCCGACCCGACCGACCGCGCCCTCTATGAGCGGACGAAGCGCGAGCTCGCGACCCAGACCTGGGAGCGCGTGCAGGACTACGCGGACGCCAAGACCGACGTCGTCACCGAGATCCTGCGGCGCGCGCTGGAGATCAGGTGAGCCAGCCGGTGATCGGCTCGATCGCGAAGTAGACCACGAACAGGGCCGCCACCACCCACATGAGCGGGTGGATGACAGCCGCCTTGCCGCGGACGACCTTGAGGAGCACGAAGGCGATGAAGCCGGCTCCGATGCCGACCGAGATCGAGTAGGTGAAGGGCATCAGCACGATGGTCAGGAACGCCGGGATCCCGATCTCGGCGTCGTCCCAGTCGATCCCCTTGACCTGCTGCATCATCAGGAAGCCGACCAGGACCAGCGCGGGCACCGCCGCCTCGCTCGGGATGACGTTGACGAGCGGGGAGAAGAACATCGTCAGCAGGAAGAGCAGGCCGGTCACGATGCTGGCCAGCCCGGTGCGCGCGCCGTCGGCGACGCCGCTGGCGGACTCGATGTAGGACGTGTTGCTGGAGACCGAGGCGGCGCCACCCGCGGCCGCGGCGATCGAGTCGACGACGAGGATCCGGCGGCTGTCCGGGGGGTTGCCCTCCTCGTCCAGCAGCCCGGCCTCCGCGCCGACGGCGGTCATGGTGCCGAGCGTGTCGAAGAAGTCGGCCAGCAGCAGCGTGAAGACGAAGAGAGCAGCCACGACGATCCCGGCGTTCTCCCAGGAGCCGAGCAGGCTGAACTCGCCGAGCAGCTGGAAGTCGGGCTTCCCGACGATGTCGGACGGGAGCTCCGGCACGTTCAGCGCCCAGCCGGTCGGGTTGACGCCGTCGGGCGTGAACGTGGGTCCGATCTCGGCGACCGCCTCGACGATGATCGCGAGGACGGTCGTCACCACGATCGAGATCAGGATCGCACCCCGCACCTTGAGCGTGAACAGCGCCAGGAGCAGCAGCAGGCCGAAGCAGAAGACGGCGACCGGCCACCCCTCGAGGAAGCCCTCGGGGCCGAGCACGACCGGCACCGGTCCGGCGCCGGTACGACGCACGAACCCGGCGTCGACGAGGCCGATGATCGTCAGGAACAACCCGATCCCGACCGAGATCGCGATCTTCAGCTGCGCCGGCACCGCCTTGAACACGGCCTCTCGGAAACCGGTGAGGACCAGCACCAGGATGATCAGACCCTCGATCACGACCAGGCCCATCGCATCGGCCCACGTCATCTGACTCGCGATCGAGTAGGTGACGAAGGCGTTGAGGCCGAGACCGGCCGCTAGCGCGAGCGGGTAGTTCGCGACCGCTCCCATCAGGATGGTGAGGACGCCGGCGGCCAGCGCGGTCGCCGCGCTGATCGCCGCGAAGTCACCGCCCGCGAGCTGGTCACCGTTCTGGTCGACACCACCCAGCAGGATGATCGGGTTGAGGACCACGATGTAGGCCATCGTGAGGAACGTGACCACCCCGCCGCGAACCTCGCGACCGATGGTGGAGCCACGCCCCGAGATCTGGAAGTAGCTGTCGAGGCTCACAGACGCGCAGTCTGGCAGAGCGGAACCCGACCGGGAAGCGGGACGCGCCCGCCCGGCATGCCGCCGGGGTGGCCCGGATATCGTGGAGGCGTGGAGCTCCGCGACGACCAGCCGATGCGGCACGAGATCGGCAACCGCACCTTCATCGTGGCCGACGTGGAGCCGCTCGACGTCGACGGCGTTCGCACGGTCGAGATCGGCTCGCTGATCTGGTTGATCGGGTTCGTGGCGCTGCTGCCCTTCTACGCGGAGCTCGAGGAGAACGGCCGCCTCTGGTGGCTGTGGACGTGCCTGGCGGGCTGCGGGTTGGGCCTGTTCGGGCTCGAGTACTGCCGCCGCCGGCGCAAGGCTCGTGCCGAGCGGGACGCCCCCAAGGCGCGATGAGCGACCTGCCTCCCACCCGGTGGGAGCTGGCGGGGCCACCGACCCGGGGGTACGGCGAGTGCTTCGGTCGGCTGGTCGAGGAGGGTCAGGACGTCGACGGTGAGGCACGCTTCGTCGACGCGCTCGCCCCTCGCGCGGCACGGATCCTCGACGTGGGCTCGGGGATGGGACGCGTCGCCGACGCGCTCCGTCGCCGTGGCCACCAGGTCGTCGCCACCGAGCCGGACCCGGAGCTGCGCGAGCAGTCGCGCCGTACCTATCCCGAGCTCGAGGTGCTGCCGCACCAGGCGCTCGCGCTGGAGCCGGCGGAGCTGGGTGGCTTCGACGTGATCGTGGTCGTCGGCAACGTCATGGTGTACGTCGGGGAGTCGACCGAGCGCGCCGTCCTCACGCGGCT
The DNA here is from genome assembly GCF_036374615.1 of Nocardioides sp. GTDB lineage: Bacteria > Actinomycetota > Actinomycetes > Propionibacteriales > Nocardioidaceae > Nocardioides. The sequence continues at coordinate 28,424 of NZ_DASUTK010000076.1, read as the reverse complement.
GCGGGAGCTGCTGTCACCCGGCGGACGGATCGTCGTCGGCTTCCACCTCGACGGCAACCGGAGCGGCAGCCGGGCTTACCCGGCCGAGGAGTTCGTGGCCGACGTCGCCGCGAGCGGACTCACGGTGCAGCACCGGTTCGGTACCTACGAGCTCCACCCGCCCGACGACGAGTACGCCGTGTGGGTGCTGACTGCGGGCTGAGCCGCTGGGTCAGAGCACCTCGAGCTCGTCGGCGCCGAGCGTGTCGTAGACGTGCCCGGGCACCGGCTGCGGCTCGTGCCGCTTGGCGAGCTGTACCTCGGAATGCGCACCACAGCCGTGGTCGAACGACACGACCCGACCGTCGTCGTTGGCGTCGCCGTTCGCGCACACGCCGAACATCTCCGCGAGCGGTCCCGCGAGCCGCACCAAGAAGCCGCACGTGGAGCACACGTCGGGTGCCGACAGGGCCAGCGGAGCGCTCGGCCCGGCGTCGCCCTCGTACCAGCGCTGGGCCGCGAGGTCGCGCCCCTCCATCGACAGGGTGCGGACGCGGCCGAGCCCGAGGTCCCGAGCCACCTGGCGCACCTGCGCCTTCTCGTCGGCGTCGAGCGGGTCGTCGCCGAAGGAGTAGGTCGGCACCAGGCGCGGGTCGTCCTCCTCGACCGGCAGCAGGTCACCGGGGGACAGGTCGCCCGGCTTCACGCGCTCCCGGTACGGGACCCACGCGGGCGCGACGATCGCCTCGTCGCCGGGCACCAGCACGACCTCGTCGACCGTCACCGTCTTCTGACGGGACGCGCGGGCCACCGTCACCGACCAGTGCCAGCCGACGTAGCCGCGGCGCGTGCACGCGAACAGGTGGGTGACGATCCGGTCCCCCTCGACGACGTGGCCGAGGTGCGCGCCGACGTCAGCGGCGTCGACGTCCTCCAGCAGCGCGGAGCGCGCCGTCTCGACGGCCGCCACGGCGACGGCGTCCGGCTTGCTGCGCAGCGTCGGGGTCACGAGGCGCATCATGACAAATCGCGACGTTCGCTGTCAGGTCGGGGCGCCGAACGACACCATTTCGGGACCATTGTGCAGGATGGACGACATGACCGAGCGCGGACCCGATGCCCGCCCGGCGTCCGAGGGCGAGACCGGGCCGGGGGGCGACTCCACCGCGTCCGGAGCCAACCGGGCGAGGTCACTCGGCCACGGGCTGAAGGTCGGCGCACGGGCCACGGGTCGGGGCGTCGCCGGCGCGGCGCGGATGACCGGCCGCTTCGGCGGGTTCGCCGGCCGCACCGCCCGCCGGGCCTCGGAGGCCGAGGGCGCGGGTGAGTCCGGCCTCGCGCGCCTGATCCAGATGCACTTCTTCAACACCGCGGGCGACTCGGCGGTCGCGATCTCGCTGGCCGGCTCGCTCTTCTTCCAGGTCCCCTCCGGCGAGGCGCGCGGCCAGGTCGCGTTGTTCTTGGGGCTGACGATGCTGCCGTTCGCGATCGTCGCGCCGCTGATCGGACCCTTCCTCGACCGCTTCGCGCACGGCCGCCGCTGGGCGATCGGCGTGACCATGGCGCTCCGGGCCTTCCTGTGCTGGGGACTGGCGACGACGGTGACCGACGACTCTCCCTGGGTGTTCGCAACCGCGCTCGGCGTACTCGTCTCCTCCAAGGCGTACGGCGTGACGCGAGCCGCGGCCGTTCCGCGCCTGCTCCCGCGCGACTTCACGCTGGTGCGCGCCAACGGCCGCGTGTCGATGGCCGGCACGGTGGGGGCCGCCGTCTCGGCCCCGATCGCCGGCCTGCTGTCCGTGATCGGCCCCGAGTGGTCGCTGCGCTACGCCTTCGCGCTGTTCGTGGTCGCGACCGTCTGCGCGATCCGGCTCCCCGAGAAGGTCGACTCCTCGGTCGGCGAGGACGAGCTGATCCTGCGCGGCTCGGACGCCTCGACCAACCGTCGGGGTCGCGCCAAGCTGCGGATCCCCCCGGCCGTGGCTTTCGCGTTGCGGGCCAACTGCGGACCTCGCTGGCTGTCCGGGTTCCTGATCATGTTCATGGCGTTCCTGCTGCGGGAGAACCCACCGGACTCCGACCTGAGCACCGAGCTCCTGGTCGGCCTGATCGTCGGCGCGGCCGGGGCCGGCAACGCGCTCGGCATCCTGCTGGCGTCGCTCTTGAAGCGGATCAACCCACAGATCACCGTGGTGCTGGCGCTGGTGGCCGGGGCGGCCGTGACGCTCGTCGCCACGCTCTTCTACGGCGTGCTGCCGCTGGTCCTGCTCGGCCTCACCGCCGGCCTGGGTCAGTCGCTGGCGAAGTTCTGCCTCGACGCGACGATCCAGCGCGACGTACCCACCCGGGTGCAGGCGAGTGCCTTCGCCCGCAGCGACACCACGCTCCAGCTGGCGTGGGTGATCGGCGGCTTCGTCGGCATCGCGATGCCGTTGGATCCGGCGCGGCTCGGACTCGGAGTAGCGGTCGCCGTCCTCACGGCCTGGGCCGGTTTCGTGCTGGCGACGCGGCCCCATAGACCGGCGGCAGTGCCGGCACGCGCCCCCGGCTGACCGCCTGGCTCTCGACCCGGCGCTGCCGAACTGTCGACCAAGTCGGATCACTTGGGCACAGACGGCAACGGAGCACGGCGTGTCGTCGCCGTTTGCGCACAAACGGCAGCATCGCCCATCCGCGGCCGGATTCAGCCGTCCAGCTCGTCGGCCAGCGCGCGCAGCAGCTTCGCCGTGGGCCGGGCGGTCTTGCCCTCGGGGTGCCGGCCGCGGCGATAGGTCTCTCCGAGGTCGTCGAGCAGCCGGATCGTGTCCTCCACGATCGTCACCATCTCCTCCGGCGGCTTGCGACGCGCGTGGGCCTGGTTCCGCTGGACCGACGGCGGAGCGTCGAGCAGCCGCACCTGGAGCGCCTGGTCACCACGCCGGCCCTGGACGATCCCGAACTCGACGCGGGCACCGTTCTTGAGGGTCGTCACTCCCTCGGGCAGCGCATCGGCATGCACGTAGACGTCGGGGCCGTCCTGCTGGGACAGGAAACCGAAACCCTTCGCGGGGTCGAACCACTTCACCTTGCCGGTCGGCACGAGAGAGACCTTCCACTCATCATCACGAGTGCCGCGACCTATCGTCGCGGCACCTTCCAAGGGTAGGCGGCGCCCCACAACCCGGCCAACCGGGTATCGGCCGCCGGCAGCCGCCGCGGCGCTGCTCAGAGCAGGTCGTTGAGGGACCCGGACCGGAACCCCCGAGGATCGAGCTCGGCCCGCTCGAACCCCGCTGCTCGTACGCTCTCGAGCAATGACTCGGCGACCTCGTCGGCCAACGGAAGCAACGCGGCGTCGAGCTCGACCGACGCCCGATCACCACGGTCGCGCACCCGCAGGTTCGTGAGGGGTACGCCGAGCTCGGCCGCTCGGTCTCGGACCGCTGCCTCGGCCCGCTCCACGCGGGCCAGCCGGTGCGGCGTCACCTCGAGCCCGTAGGCGATCCGCGACGACAGGCACGCCGCCTGTGGCTTGTCCCACGTCGGCAACGCCCAGCGCCGCGATGCCTCGCGGATCTGCTGCTTGGTGAGGCCGGCGTCGGCCAGCGGGGTGATCGCGTCGCGCTCGTCGGCGGCCCGGATCCCCGGCCGGAAGCCGGCCACCATGTCGTCGGCGTTCGTGCCGGTCGCGACGTACCTCAGCCCGTGCTCGCGCGCCAGCGGTGTGAGAACGTCGAGGAGCTCTGCCTTGCAGAAGAAGCACCGGTCGCCGGCGTTGGCGCGGTACCCCTCGCGCTCCATCTCGTGGGTCCGAGGGGTCAGCACCGCCACGCCGAGCGACTCGGCGAACCGGCGCGCGGGGTCGCGCTCCGCCCGGGGCAGCGAGTCGGAGTAGCCGGTGGCGGCCACCACCCGCTGCGGCCCCAGCGCTCGGACGGCGGCCGCGAGCAGAAACGCGCTGTCCGCGCCTCCGCTGTAGGCGACCATCAGGGACTCACGCCGTTCGAGGTCGGCGGTCAACGACGCGAGGCGGGACTCGAGCAGGTGGTCTGCGAACCAGCCCGGGAACTGGGTCAGGTCGTCGAGCAGCACGTCGGTCCCGGCCGCGAGCAGCTCCTGCCGGGTGCTGCCACCGGTCAGGACCGAGACGCTCAGGGCGCCGGCTGCGCGGGCGCCCTCGACGTCGTGGACGTGGTCACCGACGTAGACGGAGCATCCCTCCCGGCGCAGCACGTCGCCCTTGCCGCTGCCCCACACCTCGCCGGCGAGCTCGTCGTGCGCGACCTCGAGGTGCTGGAGGTGGAGGCGTGCGTTGGGCGTGTACTTGCCGGTGACGACCACGACCCGGCCGCCGGCGGCGCGGACCGCGTCCAGCGCTTCAGCGGCGCCCGGCAGCAGCAGGGTGGGCGTGATCGCGTGGGCGGGGTAGAGCTCGCGGAAACGGTCGACCGCGGGCCCGACGGCGTCAGCGGCGAGATGTGGGCCGATCAGGTGGTCGAGTGGCGGACCGAGACGTGCCGTCACCTCCTCCACCGGGAAGGCGACGTCGAGCTCGGTGCCGAGCGCGCGCAACGTGGCGCCGAAGCCGGGACCGGTGTCGATGAGGGTCATGTCGAGGTCGAACCCGACCGACAACGGCGCGGACATGGACCCAGCCTAGGACCCGCCCCACGACCGTCGATCCGGGTGTTCGCTGCACTCCGGGTTGCCAGGTGGGGGAGACTGGTCGTTTGTCGACGCACGGGACAGCGGGGACGGGTGAGAACGGTGGTACGACGCAGCGGCGCCAGGGATGCCGTGCGGCTTGCCGTGACCCTGGTTGCCGGCCTCGCGCTGGCCCTACCGCTGGCTGCCCTCCCAACAGGCGCCACGCACACCGTCCAGGCGGCCACGACCTCGCAGGCGGAGGACGAGCGGTTGTACGTCGTCACGTTCGCGGGCCCGGGCACCGCCGGCTACCGCGGGCCGCTGACACGAAGCGCCTACCGGGCGCGGCTGACCGGCCATCAGAACGCTGCACTGAGCGCGGTCGACGCGCCCGCTCCGGTCTACCGGTGGACGACCGCCCTCAGCGGCGCCGCGGTCGAGCTCGCTCCCTCGCAGGCCGCTCGGCTGGCAGGGCAGGCTCGGGTCGCGTCTGTCGGGGAGAACCAGGTCCGCCGTCTGACCACCACCGCGGCAGCGCCGAGCTCCACCGTCGCACCACGGTCCGGCCGCGGCGGCCGGGGCGTGGTCGTCGGCGTCGTCGACACCGGCGTGTGGCCGGAGAGTCCAGTGTTCGCGGACTCCCCCGCCCTCGGTCCGACCCCTCGCGGCCCAGGGTTCGCGGGGACCTGCCGACCCGGCGAGGACTGGTCCGTCCGCACCTGCAACGCCAAGCTCGTGGCCGCCTCCTGGTTCGTGAAGGGTTACGGCGAGAGCTCGATCGCCGCCGACGAGCCGCTGTCGGCACGGGACGTCCGCGGCCACGGCACGCAGCTGGCCTCGATCGCCGTGGGCAACGCCGAGGTCGACGTCGCCCTGCCTGGCCTGCGCACCACGTTCAGCGGCGTCGCGCCCGAGGCCCGGCTCGCGGCGTACAAGGCCTGCTGGAGCGCACCCGACCCCGATGACGACGGCTGCGCGACCGCCGATCTCGTGGCCGCGGTCGACCGCGCGACGCGGGACGGGGTCGACGTCTTGAGCCTGGGCCTGGGAGACGCCGCCGGCACCGACGCGGTCGACCGCGCACTGCTCGGCGCGGCGGAGTCCGGCATCGTGGTCGTGGCCGCTGCGGGCAACGACGGTGACCGCGAGTTCGCCGGCCACGACAGCCCGTGGATCACGACCGTGGGCGGTCTCCGACGCTCGACCCGCACGGGCGCGGTCGAGGTGTCCGGCGCCCGGCTGCGCGGCGCGATGACCTCGCGCACGCCGGTGCGTGCCCGGATCGTCATCGGCCACGACGTACCGGCCCCGGGCTCGGGTGCTACGGCGGCTTCGGTCTGCCGTCCGGGCAGCCTCGACGCGGCTCGCGTGGCGGATCGGATCGTCGTGTGCCGCCGCGGCCTGATCGGCCGGGTCGAGAAGTCAGCAGCCGTCGCCCGTGCCGGAGGCGTCGGGATGGTGCTGATGAACACGCGTGCCGGCTCGGTCGCGCAGGACGTCCACTCGGTCCCGACCGTCCACCTCAACCTCGGGGCCGCCCGAAGCCTGCGGCGCCGACTGGCCGATCTGGACCACCCGCGCGTGACGCTCCGACCGGATCGCGCGCCCGCGCCGCGGCTGCGCGTCGCCACCTGGTCCTCAGCAGGCGACCCCGGCGCGATCCTCGTCAAGCCCGACCTGGTCGCACCCGCGACCGGGGTGCTCGCCGCGTCGCCGCCGACGGCCGGGCGTCCCTGGGCCCTGGCCTCCGGCACGTCCGCTGCCTCGGCCTGGACCAGCGGTGCCGCCGCGGTACTGCTGGCGCGCCGCGACTGGTCGGAGGCGGCGGTCCGGTCGGCGCTCGTCGGCACCGCCTCGCCGCTTCCCGGCTCGGTGCTGCGCACCGGGGCCGGCGCACCCACCCTCCGCCGCGCGCTGCGAGCCAGGCTGGCCCACGAAGTGCCGAACGGCGCGTACCGCGCCTGGCTGGTCGGCGCCCGCGACGACGTCAACGCGCCGTCGCTGCTGGCACGCGGAAGCACGACGCTCACCCGCCGGGTCACCAACCTCGACCGCCGTACCGGCACCTGGACGGTGTCGGTCGCCGGCATCGAGCGGTATCCCGTGTCGGTCTCACCGGCCTCGCTGACGCTGCGACCTGGCCAGTCGGCGATCTACCGGGTCACGGTGGGGGAAGGCTCGCTGGTCGGCGGGCTGGACGACGGCGCCATCGTGTGGAGCGGTGACCGCGGCGACGTGGTCCGGGTCCCGCTCGCGATCACCCGCTGACCTTCCGCAGACGCGACCGGGCCCCGGAGACCAGGTCTCCGGGGCCCGCCCACGTTGCTGCAGTGCTGGACGTCAGCCCGAGGTGCCGACCCGGATCGTCACGACCCCGGTCTTCTTGTTCACCTTCACCACCCGGATGGTGGTGCCGGTCTTCGGCACGTCGACGCTGTACCAACCGGGCTGGTAGCGACCCTCGTGCTCACCCGTGGAGTGCTCGTCGGAGTCGAACCACCAGTCCTCGAGGTCGTCGAACAACGGCTGCGCGGCACGACCGCGGAGCGTGTACTTGACGCCGCCGTGGTGCAGCGACTGCGTCTTGGTGCGCGCCAGTCCGAACGCCGAGTCACGCGAGGCGATCCGCGGCCGGAGCAAGGTGCCGTCCGGCGCGTGGTCGAACACGGGGTGGGCGTCGACCGGCAGCACCAGGCCGCTGCCCGGGTGGTCGCCGACGTTGTTGTCGGACACCGAGCTGTCCCAGTAGCTGATCAGCGCGCCCGGGTCGTAGCGGAACCAGTCGACCCAGTCGGGCCGGTCTGCGTAGCCGGCGAAGTTGTAGAGGTGGTTCAGCGTCTTGTCCAGGTTGACGTACTGCCGGTTCTGGACCATGTAGGCGTTGAGGTACTCGACCTCCTCGCTGCCGGTCGTGATCCGGAACCCGTCGAACTCCCAGCCCTCGTCGGTCTCGGCGGTCCCGATCTCGGTCCCACTGAGGGTGACGTTGTCGACCTGGAAGCCCGGCTCGACGGCCGCGCCGTCGGTCCGGTACCTGAACCGCAGCGCGTTGGTGTCGTCCGGCACCGTTGCGGTCAGGTCGGTCCAGCCACCGGTCGAGCCGGTCAGGCCGGCGCCGGAGTTGTTGAACCCGCTCTGGTTGTGCCCCGGATGCGTGGCGTCAGAATCGGACAGGTTCGTCATGACCGGCGTCCACGTGGTGCCACCGTCGCTCGAAGCCTCCAGGAACGCGTAGTCCCACTCGGCCTCGATCTCGTAGTTGACCTTCGCGGTCAGCGCCCCGCCGCCGGCAACCTCGACGCCCATGGTGTTGTCGAGGTCGTTGCCGGAGTCGCTGTAGAAGTACGACGAGCCACAGGTGTCGCACGGCGCGCCGAGCTCGAGCGGAACCACCTTGTTCGGCAGCAGCACGATGGTTCCCTCGGCGGTGGCCGACGTGTCCGCCGACTGGGCCGGCCGGATCGTGAACGTGCCGGTGTCGCCGGAGTGGATGAGGTCGTAGTCGAGCCAGCCGAGCTGGAACTTGTCCCAGGCGCCCATCGGCATCGGCTGGTCACCGATCCCGTCGTCCTTCGGCAACGTGCCACGCGACTGAGACATCAGCGACCAGAACCCGACGCTGTTCTCGGCGCCACCGGTGTTGCCGGAGGTGTCGTACAGGTCGGGCAGGTCGAGGTCGTGGGCGAACTCGTGTGCGAAGACGCTGAGCCCACCGTTCTCGGGCTGGATCGTGTAGTCGTTGACCCAGACGCCGGTTCGGTTGCTAGGGACTGTCACGTTCGCACCGCCCGGATCGGACACGCCACCCATGCCCACCTCGACGCCGCCGATCTGCGCGCCGCCCACGGGGCCGGTGCCGGCGGGCTCGATCTGGGCGTTCCAGCGGTGGCTCCAGATGGCGTCGTCGCCGTAGATCGGGTCGCCGTCTGCGGCGTCCTGGCCGGCGTGGACGATCTGGAAGTGGTCGATGTAGCCGTCCGGCTCCTTGAAGTTGCCGTCATCGTCGAAGTCGTACCGGTCGAGCTCGTCGAAGGTCCTCAGGTAGTCAGTCGTCTGCTGCAAGGTCCAACCGGCCGCCAGCTTCGCCTCGACCCAGTAGGCCAACGCATCGCGGACGAGGAACCACGTGTTGTTGCAGGCCACGCCACCGCAGTAGTCCCGGCCGTACCTGGCCTCGTTGAACGGGACCTTCACCCACTCGGTGACGGTGCCGTCGATGCTGTACCTGCCACTCGACTCGTTCTCGTAGAACTTCCGCATCCGGTTGAAGTACATGTCCTGATAGTGCGAAGGGCCGTAGTTCGCCTGCCACAGCGTGGAGTTGTCCTTCTTGCGGTTCGGCTTCGGGATCGCGTTGTGCACGGGCCCGTCGAACGTGGTCGCGTTCGAGTCGCCGTCCGGGAACGCGGAGTGCGTCGTGTCACCGAACTCAGCGAGGACCACGAAGATCTTCTCGGTACCGGTGGTGGCGACCTTGCCGAAGACGCCACGACTCAGCTTCTCCGAGGCGCCCTTCCCGCCGGTGCGCAACCGCTGCTCGATCGCAGCCTTGCGGACGTCGTCGTAGCGCTTCTTCCAGGCGGGTGGCTCCAGCGAGTCGCCACGGGCGGGGTTCTCACCCGGTGCGGCTGCGGGTGCCGTGACCGGGGCGGGAGAGGCCCCGACCTGGCCTGCAGTGAGGGGCAGGATCGCTGCCCCGACGAGTGAGGCGGTCGCGAGCGCGACCAGCCGGTTGCTTCTCAAGAGAGTTCCTCCCTGTGACCTGCCGACGTCCTCGTGACGTCGCGCGAGGCGTGCCCGAGAGACCCAGGTCAGGGTGAACGGCGGGGCTCCCGAGCGCCACCGGCAACAGCCGACCGCGCGGACCCCGTCGGGGGAAGAGCCGACGAGCATCGTTACCAGACCGTTACCGACACCTGGGGTGAGTGAAGACGGGACCGGGCCCCGGAGATCGGATCTCCGGGGCCCGGTCCTGCTGTTGCAGGTACTACGAGTACTACTGCCTGGGCATCAGCCCGACGTGCCGACCCGGATCGTCATGACCTTGGTCTTCTTGTTCACGTTCACCACGCGGATGGTGGTGCCGGTCTTCGGCACGTTCACGCTGTACCACCCCGGCTGGTAGTGACCAGGGTGGTCCGAGCCGCCCGCAGCGTGCTCGTCGTTGTCGAACCACCAGTCGAGCGTGTCGTCGAACAACGGCTCACCCGCCTGCGGCTTCAAGGTGTACCACTGGCCGTTGTGGCGGAGCCTGACCTTCCGGGTCTTGCTCAGGCCGAACGCGGCGTCATGCGCCGAGATCCTCGGCCGGAGCAGCGTCCCGTCCGGCGCGTGGTCGACCTCCGGGTGGGAGTCGACCGGCAGCAGCTCACCGTGTCCCGGGTGGTCTCCGACATTGTTGTCGAAGTACGAGCTGTCCCAGTAGGTGATCAGCGCGCCCGGGCTGTAGTGGAAGAAGTCGACCCAGTTGGGAGCGGCCTGCAGTCCAGCGAACTGGTACAGGTGGTCGAGCGTCTTGTCGCCCTGGACGTACTGCCGGTTGTCGACGAAGTACGCGTTCGTGTGCTTCGTGACATCCGTCCCGGTGGTGGTCCGGAAGCCGTCGAACACCCAGCCCTCACCGGCCTCGGCGGTCCCGATGGCGGTGCCGTCGAGCGCGATGTTGTCGACCCGGATGCCGGACTCCACGGCCGCACCGTCGGTCATGTACCGGAACCGGACGTGCGTCGCGTCAGCGGGCACGGTTGCGGTCAGGTCGGTCCACCCGTTGGAAGCGCCGGTGATCCCGGTGTCGGAGGCGTTGAGGCCGCTCAGGTCGTGCTCCTCGGGGTCAGCGTGGTCGCCCTCCTGGTCGGAGAGGTTGTTCTCCAGCTGGTCCCACGTCTCGCCGCCGTCACTCGAGCTCTCGAGGAACGCGTAGTCCCACTCCGCCTCGATCTCGTAGTTGACCTTCGCGGTCAGCTCGCCACCGCCGTCGACCTCGAGGGACATGGTGTTGTCGAGGTCGTTGCCCTGGTCGCTGTAGAAGTACCGGCTGCCGCAGTCGGCGCACGGCTCACCGACCTGGTGGGTGACCTCCTTGTCAGGCAGCAGGACGACCGCGCCGTTGTCGACCGACGACCTGTCGGAGGACTGGTTCGGGCGAATCGTGCGCGTCGCCTTGCGGCCGGAACGGACCAGCGTGTAGTCCAGCCAGCCCAGGGAGAACTTCTCCCAGGCGCCCATCGGCATCGGCCGATCACCGATGCCGGCGTCCTGCGGCAGAGTGCCGCGCGACTGCGCCATCAGCGACCAGAACCCGACGCTGTTCTCGGCACCACCGGAGTTACCGGAGGTGTCGTACAAGTCGGGCAGGCCCAGGTCGTGGGCGAACTCGTGTGCGTAGACGCTGAGGCCGCCGTTCTCGGGCTGCACCGTGTAGTCGTTGACCCAGACGCCGGTCGGGTTGTTCGGCACGTTGACGATGCCGCCACCGGAGGCGCCACCCTCGCCGACGTTGACTCCGCCGATCTGCGCCCCTTCGGCCGGGCCGGTGCCCGGGGGCTGGACCTGCGCGTGACCCTTGTGTGCCCAGATCGCGTCGATCCCGTAGACCGGGTCGCCGTCGGACTCGTCGCCACCGGCGTGGACGATCTGGAAGTGGTCGATGAAGCCGTCGGGCTCCTTGAAGTTGCCGTCCTCGTCGAAGTCGTAGCGGTCGACCTCGTCGAAGCTCTTGAGGTAGTCGGTGGTCTGCTGCATGGTCCAGCCGTCGCCGCCGTCGGCGACGGGCTTGGTCTTCTGCTCAACCCAGTAGGCGAGGGCGTCACGCACGAGGTAGATGGTGTTGCCCTCGTTGCGGCCGTAGCGGGCCTGGTTGAAGGGGACCTTCACCCACTCGGTGACCTGGCCGCCGATGCTGAACGAGCCGTTGGACTCCAGCTCGTAGAACTTCCGCATCCGGTTGAAGTACATGTTTGTGAAGTGGGACCGGTTGTAGTCGGCCTTCCACATCGTGGAGTTGTCCGTGGTGCGGTCCGGCTCCGGGATGTTGTTGTGCTCCGGGCCGTCAAAGGTCGTCGCGTCCGACTGCGCCGGGTCGTCAGGCACGCCGGGGTGCGTGACATCGCCGAACTCGGCGAGCACGACGAAGATCTTCTCCGTGCCCGTGGTCGCAACGCGGCCGAACTGCCCCTTGGCGACCTTCTCGGCCGCACCCTTGCCACCGGTGCGCAGCCGCTTCTCCAGGGCTGCTCGGTTGATGGCGTCGTGCTTCTTCGCCCATTCCGGCGTGTTGATGACGTGACCGCGGGGTGCCTGGTCACGTGCACTGTCGGACGCCCCAGGGGCGGGAGCGGATGCCGCCCCGACCTGGCCCGCGGTCAACGGCAACATGGCCGCTCCCACGAGTGAGGCGGTCGCGAGCGCGACAAGCCTGTTCCTTCTCAAGAGATTCCTCCCATTGGCCTGACTCGACGATCCCAGTGACGCCGAGCGCGGCCCGGCACCCCGCTGTCGGGTAGGACGGGGGGTCCCGAGCACGAACCGAAGACGACAGGTTCGGACCCGCCCGTGGGAAGAGGCGCGCCGCATCGTTATCAGACCGTTAGTCGAACTCTGGCGTTCGCTCACCCGACAGGATGAGCCGGCGGGCCAGTAGGTTGGGCACGTGGACACCGAGGCCGTGCTCGCCCTGATTCGCGACGTGGCCGACGAGGTGGTCGTGCCCCGGTTTCGCGAACTCGCCGACGACGACGTGGGCGAGAAGGGGCCCGGCGACCTGGTGACCGTGGCCGACCGCGAGGCCGAGGAGCTGCTCACACAGGCTCTGGCCGCGGCGTATCCCGCCGCGCTCGTGCTGGGCGAGGAGGCCACGTCGCAGGACGACGGCCTGCTCGCTCGCTACCGGGCCGCCGACCATGCGTTCACCATCGACCCGGTCGACGGCACGAAGAACTTCGTGAAGGGCTCCAAGGATCACGCGGTGATGGTGGCGGAGGTCCGGGACGGCGTGACGGTCCGCTCGTGGATCTGGCAGCCCCAGCACCGCGCCGCGTACGTCGCCGAGCTGGGCGCGGGTGCGTGGCGGGACGGGACCCGGCTGACCCGTCCACCCCTGGGCGACGCGCTGCGCGGTGTCACCTCGCGCCGGTCGTGGATCGGCCGCACCCTGGGCACACTCCGGGCACTGGAGCTCACCTGGGTCTGCTGCGGCATCGACTACCCCAAGCTCGTCGAGGGCGACTCCGACTACGCGCTCTACGCCCGCTCCAACCCCTGGGACCACGCCCCGGGCTCGCTGCTGCTCACCGAGGCGGGCGGCTACGTCGGGGACCTCGACGGTGCCGTCTACCGACCACAGGCAGAGCCACCGGCCGGCCTGGTGGCCGCAGCCGATCGGGCCACCTACGACCTGGTCAGCGGCCTGCTCCCCCCTGGGTCGGGCTCCTAGGGTTCGCGGACGGCGATCATGGTCCGGTCCCCGAAGCGCACCTCGTCGCCGGGGAGGAGGGTCGTGGGCTTGCCCGGCGACAAGTCACGGGTGACGCCGGATCGGACCAGGACCGAGCCGTTGGTGGAGCCGCGATCCATGATCACCAGAGCGCCGTCGGGAGCGACCTGCAGCTGGGCGTGGGTCTTCGAGACCGACATGTCGGACGACGTCAGCGGCACCAGGTGGCGAACGGGTTCACCCGGCCGACCCTCGGGTCGGCGGCCGACCAGCATCAGGCCCGCAAGCACGAACGTCTGCCCGTCGTCGAACGTCACCCGCCACCTCGCGGACAGCGTCGGTCGTGGCGGGGAGCCGCGAACCACGGTCCGCTCCGGATCGTCCGGCAGCGGCGCGGGAGGTCTGGCGAGAGGAGGTCCGCTCGCCCCGGCGGGGACTGCCACGGTCGCGGGGATCTGCGGCGGCATCGTGGGCGCGGGCACCGCCGGCGGCGCGGGCTGGGGTGGGGTCCGTCGTGGCGGCGTCGACGTCGGTGGCGGCGGCGCGGGTGCCAGCCGCATCGCCGTGAGGTTCACCACCTGGCGCGGCGCCTCGCTCAGTGCCTCCGGCGCCTCGGCGACGGGTCGGACGTCGACGACGATGCTGTGGGTGAGGTGGTCGTGCCACCCCCGGCGCTGCCGGCCCTGGTCCATGAGAGCGGTCCAGGCCAGCGACGCGAGCCCGAGCCCGAACGTCGGAAGCGCGGCTGCGCCCACGACCAGGGTGCGCAGCGACGCGCGTCGTACGCCGATCGGGCCACCCTCGACGGCAGAGACGACGCGCAGACCCATCGCCGCCCGGCCGGGCGAGGTGCCCATCGTGCCCAGCACCACCGCGAACCCGGTGGCGACCACGAGCACCGCCGCGGCGATCACCATGATCCCCGGCAGCACGTCGCCGTCGGCGAGGAAGAACCGGTAGCCGGCGTACGCCCCGGCCGCGATCAGCGGCCAGGCCACGAGGCGATCGATGGCGAACGCGTAGAAGCGCCGGTCGAGGCCGGCCGGCGGGTACGACGTCACCCGCTCCGAGACTGCTGGATCGGGCATCAGGGATTGATCACCTGGATCGTGACGCCGTCACCGAGGTCGATGATCGCGCCGGGCACCAGCTGCACCGCGATACCCGGCTGCAGGTCCTCCGGCGGGAGGCCCGGCTGGACGACGACCGTGCCGTTCGTGGAGCCGAGGTCGGTGACGACCGCGCTGCCGTGGTCCGCACCCGCGCCGGGACGGATCTCGAGATGGGTCGAGGAGATCTCCTGCGCCGGGCTCGCGACGGTGACGAGCCTCGGTTGGTCCCCGGAGGTGAAGCGTCGCGCCTCGGGAGCGCGGCCCACGAGCACTGCTCGATCGACGTCGATCGTCTCGCCGCTGGAGACCACGAGCCGGGCGACCGGCGGGGCGACGACCGGTGGCTCGTGGGCTCCGCGCGCCAGGCTCGGCTCGACGGGCGGAACGGGTGTGGCCTGCGTGGGGTCGGTCAGCGGCCCGCCCTGGGTCAGCCCGTCGTGCTCGACGGCGGGCTGTGGCGCCGGAGGTCCGGACGGGACGCCGACCGGTGGCGGTGGAGCTTGGGGAGGGCTCGGAGCAGCCGTCTCGAAGGGCATCGGCCCGGCCGCGCCGACGTCAGGAAGCGCGGTGAGCGACGGCTGCGGAGCGGTGTCGGGCCCGTCGTCCTCGGCCGCCGCGGCTTCCACCGGCGGGGTGAGCACCTCGGCCACCCGCACCAGCCCGTTGGCGATCGGCAACAACGGCGCGTCGTGGGGTGCGTCGTGCTCCACGACCAGCCGGGTCGACTCGACGCCGGCCATGGAACGTTCCGCCCACGTGGTCGCCGACGAGCCCGCCACCTCGATCGTGTCGTCCCCCGCGGTGAACCAGGCCCGCGCGGCGCCGCGGATCACGACCTTGGTCTCGTCGTCCTCGGTGGAGACCAGCACGAAGCCCGGGAGGTCACGCAGGCCGTCGGAGATCAGCGTGTCGAGGACCACGTCGAAGCCGGCGCCGTCGTCCACCAACGCCCAGAGGTGACCGACCCGGTCCTTCTCGGAGGGCGGCAGGAGGACCGTGGCGTGCGATCCGAAGATCCCGAACCACTGCCCGGGACGGTAGCTACGCGTCGCGGTCGTCTCGGTCACGGCAGGGCACCCAGTTTCTGTTCGAGGCTCAAGCGCTGGCGGTCGGAGTCGTAGTCCGTTGCGTCGGACCATCCCACCACATCGATCACGACCGCCGTCGCGTTGTCGCGGCCGCCCGCGGCCAGTGCCCGCTCGACCAGCTGGTCGGCGGCGTCGCGCGGGTCCTCGGTGTCGCGCAGCACCGCAGCGATGGCGTCGTCGTCGATCATCCCGCTCACGCCGTCGGAGCACAGGAGCAGCCGTTCGACGGCCGGCAGTGGCAGCAGGAAGTAGTCGGGATCGGCGCGCTCGGGGCCGCCGAGGGCACGCGTGATCACGTGCCGCTCCGGGTGCGTGGCGGCGTCCTCCGACGTGATGGCGCCGGCGTCGACCAGCTCCTGAACGACGCTGTGGTCGACGCTGACCTGCTCCAACCGCTCGTCCTTGAGGCGGTAGATCCGGGAGTCGCCGAGGTTGACCAGCAACCACCGGGGTCCACCGTCGTCGACCAGCAGCGCGGCGGCGACGGTGGTGCCGGCGTACCCCCGCACCGGTCCGTCGGCGAACTGCTCCTCGCCGTACGCACTGATCCGGCGCTGGCTCTCCCGCAGTGCGTGCGCGACCAGGTTGCCGCCCCGTGCCGGGTCGAAGCCGTCGTCGGCCAGACGTGAGAACTCCTCGATCACGATCCGGCTCGCGACCTCGCCGCCGTCGTGACCACCCATGCCGTCGGCGACGACGAACACCGGTGGGGACGCGAGGTACGCGTCCTCGTTGACCTCACGGACCAGGCCGACGTCGGACCGGGCTCCGTGATGCAGCTCGACCTGCCTCATCCCACCTCCTGCGCGGGCAGCGTACGGCGTCCCCGAGCGTGGAGCACAGGTAGCGTGGGAGGGATGTCGGAGGAGGGGTACCGCACGTTCGCGGCACAGCTGAGGGCATGGCCGGACGACCGGTTGACCCGGTTGCTGCGCGATCGCCCTGACCTCGCCACTCCTGCACCTCACGATTCCCAACAGCTGGCCTCGCGTGCGTCGACCCGGTCGTCGGTCGTCCGCGCGCTCGACCAGCTGAGCTTGCTCGAGCTCTCCGTTCTTGATGCCCACCTGATCGACGGTCAAACCACCCGGGAGCGGCTGACCTCGACCGTGCATGCCGAGCCGGAGGCGGTGGCCGCCGCCGTGGACCGGTTGGTCGACCTCGGACTGGTCTGGCAGGCGCCCGGGGGGCTGCGGCCCCTCACCGGCGTGGTCGACGCGCTCACGCCTCAGAGCCCGGGAGCGAGCGGGGTGCGCCCCCAGTACGGCGACGGGCCCGATCCGGAGGACCTGCCGAGGCTGCTCGCCGAGCTGAGCCCGCAGGCCCGAGCCATGCTCGACCACGTCGACCGGCACGGCGGCCAGGCCAACGCCGGGTCAGCGCGACGCGGGGTGACCCCGGAGGACGCGGAGACCCCGGCGGAGGAGCTGTTGGCTCGTCACCTGCTCGTGCCGCGCGGCGGCGGGATCGTCGTCCTGCCGGGCGCGGTCGCGGTCGCACTGCGCGGGGGCCGCACCACGCGTGAGCCAGTGGACCGACCACCGGAGATCGCGACGTCCGCCCGCGACTCCACTCTCGTCGACCGGGCCGCTGCGGGCGCTGCGTTCGAGGCGGTCCACCGGGTCGAGCTGCTCCTCGACCACTGGGGCGCCGCTCCCCCCGCGGAGCTGCGCAGCGGCGGTCTCGGCGTGCGCGACCTACGGGCCGCGGCGTCGCTGCTGCACACGACCGATCGCACCGCGGCGCTGCTGGTCGAGGTGGCCGCTGCGGCCGGGCTGCTCGCCACCCGGGCCGACGCCGAGGGCGAGCCGATCTGGGTCCCCACCGACACCTTCGACGCGTGGAGCACCCGTGGCCACGGCGAACGCTGGCTGGAGCTCGTGCGGGGCTGGCTCGAGACGTCCCGCGTCCCCGGCCAGGTCGGCTCTCGAGACACGGCCGGCAAGGCGCGCAACGCCCTCTCGCCCGACTCCACCAGCCCGATCGCCGTCGAGACCCGTCGGATGGCACTCGCGGAGCTCGCCGCACTGCCGGCGGGCCAGGTGCTGGCCACCGGGACCGGCGTCCCGTCGTTGGTCGCGCGCCTGGCCTGGTCCCGGCCGCGGCGCCCCGTGGGTCGCGGCGACCAGGCGGCCTGGGCCCTCGAGGAGGCGGCGACCCTGGGGCTGTCCGGGTTGGGTGGCGCGGCGTCGTACCTCCGGGTGGTGCTGGACGGCGACACAGAGGCCGCGGTCGCCGCGCTCGCGCCGCTGCTGCCGCAACCCGTGTCGGAGGTGCTGGTGCAGGCAGACCTGACCGCGGTGGCGCCGGGGCCGCTCGAGACCGCCGTGGCCCGGCGCCTGCACGTGCTGGCCGACGTGGAGTCGCGGGGCGGTGCCACCGTCTACCGCTTCACCCCCGGGTCGGTACGGCGCGCGCTGGACCTGGGCTGGTCGGCTCTCGAGATCCACGAGTTCCTCGACGAGGTCGCCGCGACCGAGGTGCCGCAGCCGCTGCGCTACCTGGTCGACGACACCGCGCGGACCTTCGGCAGCATCCGGGTCGGGCACGCCGAGGCGTTCCTGCGCGCCGACGACGAGACCATCCTCACGGAACTCCTGCACCACCCGCAGGCCCACCGGCTCGGGTTGAGGCGGGTGGCGCCGACCGTGCTCGTGAGCGACACCCCGCTGGACGTCCTGCTGCCGCGCCTCCGGGACCTCGGAGCCGCGCCGGTGGTCGAGGCGCCCGACGGCACGGTCCGGATTGCGCGACCGGACCTGCTGCGGGCGCGCAGTCCGCGCGGTCGCCGCGCTGCGGGCATCGCGGTCGCCCGCGACGTGGCTCAGGCGTCCCAGGTGGTGGCGGCGATCCGGGCGGGCGACCGCGTGACCGCGTCCAGACCGGTCACGAGTGCCGACACCCTCACACCGAGCGGTTCGCTGGCGGCGCTGCGCGATGCGGCGGAGGCTCGCCGGGCGGTCCTGATCGGGTACGTCGACAACCACGGCAGCCGCTCCGAGCGGCTCGTGGAGCCGTTGCGGGTCGAGGGCGGTCAGCTCACGGCGTACGACGCCCGCAGCGACGACACCCGGACCTTCGCCATCCACCGCATCACGTCCGTCCGCGACGCCGATGACGCGGCCCGCCCGTAGACTCATGAAGTGGACTTCATCCGCTACGCCGAGGCCTCAGCGAGCCTGGTCAACACCGCCCTCGCTGACCGCGACGACCTGGCGACCCACCTGGCCGGTCGCGCGTGGCTGCAGCCGCAGTGCACCGACCGCGACGTAGCTTCACTGCGCCGCTTCCAGCGCGAGCTGCGGCCGGTCTTCGAGGCCTCCGGTGTCCACGACGCCGGCGTTGTGATCACCGCCCTGAACGCGCTCATGGAGAAGTACCCGATCACGCCGATGATCTCCGACCACGACGACAACCTGCACATGCACGTCGCCACCCGCTCGGCCTCGGTCTCCGAGCTCCTGATCGGTGAGGCGCTGCTCGGTCTCGCGACCCTCGTGTGCGACCTCGGCCCCACGCGGCTGGGGGTCTGCGCCGAGGCCAAGTGCGAGAACGTGTACGTGGACACGTCGCCGAACCAGTCACGCCGGTACTGCTCGGACCGCTGCTCGTCGCGCGCGAACGTCGCGGCGTACCGGGCCCGCCAGCGCGGCACCGACTCACAGGCGCAGTCGGCTGTCTGAGGCCGACGGCGACCGGGCGGACCGGCTGACCAGCCGGTTGCGCGCGGCGGGCTGCGTCTTCGCCGAGGAGGAGGCCGCCCTCCTGAGGGAGGCCGCGACCGGGGTGGAGCTGGAGACCCTCGTGTCACGCCGGGTCGACGGTGAGCCGCTCGAGCACCTGCTGGGCTGGGCAGAGCTCGCCGGGGTCCGCGTGGTCGTCACGCCGGGCGTGTTCGTGCCGCGCCGTCGTACCGAACTCCTGGTCCGGCTGGCCGTGGCGGCGGTAGTCCCCGACGCTGTGGTCGCGGAATCGGGCTCAGGACGACCGAAGCGTCGGGGACTACCGGCTCCCGTGCTGGTCGATCTCTGCTGCGGGTCCGGGGCGATCGGCGCAGCCGTGGTGGCGGCGCGCCCTGAGGTCGAGGTGTACGCCGCCGACGTGGATCCGGTGGCGGTGGCGTGTGCCCGCCGCAACCTGCCGCCGGAGCGGGTCTTCGAGGGCGACCTGTACGACGCGCTGCCGGTCGACCTGGCAGGCCGCGTCGATGTGCTGGCCGTCAACGCACCGTACGTGCCCACCGACGCGATCGCGACCATGCCGCCCGAGGCCCGCGACCACGAGCCGCGCCTCGCACTGGACGGCGGCGCCGACGGTGTGACCCTCCACCGCAGGGTGGCCGCCGACGCGCGCCACTGGCTGGCGCCCGGAGGCCGACTGCTGGTCGAGACCGGGCGCGCCCAGGCGGGGCTCACGGCCGCCGCCTGCGAGTCCGCCGGCCTGCACACCGAGGTCGTCGCGGACGACGACCTCGGTGGCACGGTCGTGGTGGGCGTCAGCCGGCCTTGACCCAGCGCCCGTACTTCTTCCAGGAGGGCACGACGTCGGTGATCGTGCCCCACTCCCAGGTGCCGAACGTGCTCACCCGGAGTCGCTTCGGCATCTCGCCGTCGGTCTTGAAGCAGCCGCGGCCGGTGACCACGACGAGCAGTCGGGACCGGTCCCGCTTGTACCCCTTCTCGAGCCCGCACGTCACGTCCTCGCCGCGGTGGAGCAACCGGTACGGGTTCTTCCGCTTGGGCCACCCGTCGACCCGGCGCACGCCGACCGACGGCTGAGGGTCGACCTCGTTCTTGATCACGACGAACACGAGGAAGTCCGGCCGCGCGTCCCCCTGGGTGTCGACCAGGTGCCACATCTCGTGAGGGAGCTTGCTGTTCCCGTACGTGCGGGTCTTGATCTTCACGCGCTTCGGGTTGTGGTGTGTCGTCACCTTCTTGATGTCGGACGACGCACCCTCGCGTGCGTCCTCGGTGACCGTCAGCTGGGCCTGCGCAGGCGCCACGAGCGCCAGGCTCGCTGCCAGCGCGGCGGCGATGGTCGTCAGTCGGCTCTTCATCGGCTCTCCCCGTCGTAGGTGAATGTCACCACTGGGGACGCACGCGCGGCCGGATCGGTTGCGACCGATCCGTAGGCTGGACCGGTTATGAACGACGGACCCCTGATCGTCCAGAGCGACAAGACCCTCCTGCTGGAGGTCGGCCACGAGCGCGCGGCCGACTGTCGCAAGGCGATCGCGCCGTTCGCGGAGCTCGAGCGGAGCCCCGAGCACATCCACACCTACCGGCTCACCCCGCTGGGCCTGTGGAACGCTCGCGCGGCCGGGCACGACGCCGAGCAGGTCGTCGACACCCTCCTCAGCTACAGCCGGTACGCCGTGCCGCACGCGCTGCTCGTCGACGTCGCCGAGACCATGGCGCGCTACGGCCGACTCCGTCTCGAGAAGCACCCGAGCCACGGGCTGGTCCTCGCCAGCAACGACCGGCCGGTGCTCGAGGAGGTGCTGCGCGCCAAGAAGGTCGCCGGCATGCTCGGAGCCCGGATCGACGACGACACCGTGATCGTCCATCCGAGCGAGCGCGGCAACCTCAAGCAGGCGCTCCTCAAGCTCGGCTGGCCGGCCGAGGACTACGCCGGGTACGTCGACGGCGAGGCGCACGCCATCGACCTGGACGAGGAGGACTGGTCGCTGCGCGAGTACCAGCGCGAGGCGGCAGAGTCCTTCTGGCACGGCGGCTCCGGCGTCGTCGTGCTGCCGTGCGGTGCCGGCAAGACGTTGGTGGGCGCCGCTGCGATGGCGCACGCCCAGGCGACGACGCTGATCCTGGTCACCAACACCGTCTCCGCGCGGCAGTGGAAGGATGAGCTGGTCCGTCGTACCTCCCTGACGGCGGAGGAGATCGGGGAGTACTCCGGGTCGGTCAAGGAGATTCGGCCGGTCACCATCGCGACGTACCAGGTCATGACGACCCGGCGGAAGGGCGTCTACTCCCACCTCGAGCTGTTCGACGCGCGGGACTGGGGGCTGATCATCTACGACGAGGTGCACCTGCTGCCGGCCCCGATCTTCCGGATGACCGCCGACCTCCAGGCGCGCCGCCGGATCGGGCTGACTGCCACCCTGGTGCGGGAGGACGGCCGCGAGGGCGACGTGTTCTCACTGATCGGGCCGAAGCGGTACGACGCGCCCTGGAAGGACATCGAGGCGCAGGGGTGGATCGCGCCCGCCGACTGTGTCGAGGTCCGGGTCTCGCTGTCGGAGTCGGAGCGGCTCGCCTATGCGACCGCCGACCCCGAGGAGCGCTACCGGCTCGCGGCCTGCACACCGGCCAAGACGCGGGTCGCGGAGCAGCTCGTGGCCCAGCACGCCGGCGAGCCCACGCTGGTGATCGGCCAGTACCTCGACCAGCTCGACGAGATCGGCGCCGACCTCGACGCCCCGGTCATCAAGGGCGACACCTCCGTCAAGGAGCGGCAGCGCCTCTTCGAGGCGTTTCGCCAGGGCGAGCTGTCGCTGCTCGTGGTCTCGAAGGTCGCGAACTTCTCCATCGACCTCCCCGAGGCCGCGGTCGCGATCCAGGTCTCCGGCTCGTTCGGGTCCCGCCAGGAGGAGGCGCAGCGGCTCGGTCGGTTGCTGCGGCCCAAGCAGGACGGCCGCACCGCCCGCTTCTACGCGATCGTGTCCCGCGACACGGTCGACGCCGACTTCGCCGCCAACCGCCAGCGGTTCCTCGCCGAGCAGGGCTACGCCTACCGGATCCTGGACGCGGTCGACCTCTGAGGCCGCCTCTGACTCGCCGTCAGGGCGGCGTTAGGGCTGCTTCTTCACCAGGTGGAGCAGCGCGTCCTGGCCGGTGTCGATCAGGGCGTAGCGCCGGGCACCGGTCCGGCCGTGCAGCACGAACACCATCCGCCGCTCGTTGCGGTCCTCCAGCTCCCACCAGCCCGTGTCCGCGATCTCCTTCGTCGCGTCCTCGTACGTCGCGTGGTCCAGGTCGTGGTCGTCGACCGGGACGGCGAGCCGGTCCTCGCTGCTGTCGTCGGGCAGGCCACGGGGCACGGCCCAGGAGCGCAGCACTCCGTCCTCCTCCAGCCGCAGGTCGAAGTGGTGCTGCGGCCGGTGGTGCTCGTGCAGGACGAAGACGGGGCGGGTCACGTCCCCATCGTGCACTCGGACCGACCCTGACCTCACCCTGAGATCGCCGTCTCGGGGCTGAAATCGGCGGATCCGCGAGCCACGCTTGACCCATGAGTACGACGATCGCCACCCGTTCCCTGATCCGCCCGCGTCGCGGGCGGATGATCGCCGGAGTCTGTGCGGGGCTCGCCCGCCGCTTCGGCACGACGCCCACCACCATGCGCGTGATCTTCCTGGTCAGCTGCCTGCTGCCGGGCCCGCAGTTCCTGATCTACCTCGCGCTCTGGGTGCTGGTTCCGAGCGAGGACTGACCGAGTCGGCGCCCAGGTCCACGCCGGCGTGCAGCCGGGCCGAGCCGCGTGCTCGACGTAGGCTCGGCGCATGAGCACGGGGCTGCGGGAGCAGCTGGGTGAGGCCATCTTCCGCGTGACCGCGGGTCCCGAGGGGCCGCGACACCGCGCACGCATCCACGGCCGGCCCGGACCCCGCTGGTTCGACGGATCCTCCCCGATCGGCGTGGTCCACGGCGACGCGTCGATGTTCGTCGGTGGCCTGCGGGCGCTGCTGCTCCAGACACTGCACCCGGCCGCGATGACCGCCGTCGCGGAGCACTCCGACTTCCGGGCCGACATGCTCGGACGGTTGGCCCGGACCAGCCGCTTCATCGCCGAGACCACGTTCGGTCACGCCGAGGACGCCCAGCGCGCGGTCAATGTCGTCCGCGCCATCCACGACCGGGTCAACGGCACGCTGCCGGACGGCGCGAGGTACTCCGCATCCGACCCGCGCCTGCTGGAGTGGGTCCACGTCGCCGAGGTCGACAGCTTCCTGCGCGCGCACACGATGTACGGCCGTCACCCGCTCGACGCTGCCGAGCGGGACGAGTACGTCGCGCAGACCGGCGTGGTCGCCCGCAAGCTAGGCGTCCTCGACCCGCCGGAGTCCGAGGCCGAGCTCGCAGCGCGGCTCGAGGCGTTCCGGCCCGAGCTCGCCGCGACCGACCACGCCCGCGAGGCGGTCAGCTACGTCGTCCACAAGCCACCACTGCCGCGCGCGGCCCGCCCGGCGTACGGCGTCCTGGTGGCCGCGGCCGTTGGCCTCCTGCCGCCGTGGACGCGGCAGCCGCTCGGGCTTCCCTGGCTGCCGCTGGCCGAGCGCACGGTCGTCCGCACGGGAGGCTCTCTGGCCACCGGGGCCATCCGGTGGGCCCTGACGCCGGGCCGCCAGGTCGCCCAGGAGCTCGCGGCGGCCCGCGCGGAGGGCTGATGCTCGTCGACCGCTGGCCGCTCGACACCCACCAGGAGGTGCGCGACGAGCTGCTGGCGGCGTACGGATCCCCCGGGCGCAGCTATCACGACCTGCGGCACCTGTCCGAGGTGCTGGACCGGCTCGCCGACCTCGGGTGCGACGACCGGGCGGTGCTGCTGGCCGCTTGGTTCCACGACGCCGTGTACGAGGGAGCACCGGACGACGAGGAGCGTTCCGCGACGTGGGCGGAGCGGACCCTGCCCGGGTCGATCGCGCCGGAGGTGGCCCGGCTGGTCCGACTGACCCGGACCCACCGACCCACCGGCGACGACCCGTCCGGGCAGGCCCTGTGCGACGCCGACCTGGCGATCCTGGCTTCCTCACCCGAGCGCTACGCCGAGTACGCGCGCGACGTGCGCCGCGAGTACGCCCACGTGCCGGACGACGACTTCGCGCGCGGCCGGGCCGCGGTGCTCGCCGACCTCCTCGCCAAGCCGGCGCTGTTCCAGACCGCCCACGGCCACGAGCTGTGGGAGGCAGCTGCCCGCGCCAACGTGACCGCTGAGCTGAGCCGGCTGCGCGGGTAACGCAACAACCCGTTCGCTCCGGTCCGTCCGAACGTCCCGGGCGCGTCGAGAACGTTGCGTCAGCTGCGCGGAGCGCTCGTCGTCCCGGGCTTGCGGCGGCGCAGACCGGAGGCCACCAGGCGCGACACCAGCTCGCGTGAGGTCACCGGGACAGCTCCGAGCGCGACCATGTCGTGGTACCACTCCGACGGCACGTCGTAGTGGTCGCGGTCGAAACCACGCTCGGGCACCCGGGCCGCCCGCGCGAAGGAATGGAGCTCGTCGTACGAGACGTCGCTGGCGAGGTGGGACCACAGGCGCCCGCGGCCCTCGGCCAGCGGCGGGTCGATGAGGATCACGAATCCGACTCCATGGCCTCGCGCAGCAGGGCCAGGGCGGCGACCGTGCTCGCCTCGACGACCTCGGCGGGGTCGCCGTCGAGGTCCATCTCCCGACAGACGACCTCCCCGGCGCCCCGGACCACGATGAACACCGTGCCGGGTGGTTGCCCGTCCTGCGGGTCCGGGCCGCCGGCCCCGGTCGTCGCCACGGCGATCTCAGCCCCCAGCAGCCGCGCCACGCCCGCGGCCATCTGCCGCGCGGCGGGCTCGCACACGACGGGACCGGGGTCGACGCCGAGCACGCCGTGCTTGACCTCGTCGTGGTAGGACACGACACCGCCTCGGAACCAGCTGGCCGCGTGGGGTGCAGCTCCGAGGCTGGCGGCCACCCGACCGCTGGTCAGGGACTCGGCAGTGGCGACGGACTGGCCGCGCTCCTGCGCGAGCTCGGCGATCCGTTGGGCATGGTCGTCAGCGGCACTGGTCACCACGTCATTGTGTAGGACGCACGAAGCCCGGTCATCCTGCGACCGACTGCTCGGCGCGCGTGACGGCGTCGTCGAGCAGCAGCCGCCACGACCGCACGTGGGCTGCGTCGACGTACGCCTTGTCCGAACCGCCGGGCCGGACCTGCGGCCCGACGTGGAAGGTCCGGACGCCGACCCGCACGAACCACGGCACGTGCTCGCCCATCAGTCCCCCGCATGGGATGACGCGCTCGGCGATCCTCGGCCAGCGGGTCGCGAGGGCCAGCAGGTCGTCGTAGCCGACGTCCAGGCCTCTGGGTGAACCGGCCGACTGCACGCCGACCAGGCCCGGCAGGTCCGAGACGCGGGCCCAGGCGCGCTCGGGCTCGAGGGCGTCGTCGAACCCGCGATGGAACGTCCACGGCACGCCCGGCAGGGACTCGGCGACGTGGGTGCAGACCTCCTCGTCGATCCGGAGGTCGGCGTCGAGGAAGCCGAACGAGACCCCGGTGGCGCCGCACTGCAGGAAGTCCTCGGCCAGCCCGGTGAGACGGGTCAGCTCTCCGCCGGTCGTGGTCCAGGACTCGTTGAGCCGCAGCCGCACGTAGACCGGCAGCTCAGACTCCCGACACACGGCCGCGACCGTGGCCGGCTCGGGTGAGAGCCCCTCCGCCGTGGTCAGGTGAAGCCGGTCGGCGCCCCCTGCGTCGGCCCCCGCGACGTCGCCGGGAGCCCGCACCGCGACCTCCAGGACGGCCTTGCCCATGGCCTCACTGTAGGGGCGAGGCACCATGGAAGCGTGGACCACCGACTGTTCCTCGCCGCGCGCGCCCTCGTCCTGGCCGACCTCGAGGCCCGACGCGCGGCGACACCGGAGGTGGTGTCGGCCTTGGAGGACGCCGTGGCGGCGCGGCAGTGGTGGGCCGAGCAGTGGCCCGAGGGCGAGGTGTACGTCGCGGGGCTGGTCGCCCAGGACGTCCAGGACGCCGCGTTCGACGCCGGGGTGAGGTGGCCGGTCTGCGACGCGTGCGGCGACGCCCCGGAGCACTCGCTGCACATCCAGCCGGACCTCGGCGGCCCCGACCCGATGTGGGTGTGCGAGGAGTCGGGGCGGGCCGTGGCGGGTCTGGGTCGGCTCAGTGCGCCTGGCCGAGCTGGACCCGCCAGCTGAACCGGTCCGACCGGTACACCGTGCGCGACACCTCGACGATCTTGTCGTCGCTGAGCGCTCGTCGGGTCTGCCGCAGCACGGCGGTCCCGGGCTCGATCTCGAGGTGCTCTGCCTCCTGGGTCGTGGCGACGTCGGCCGAGATCGAGTCCTCCGCCCAGGTGGGGCGCAAACCACGGGAGGCGAGCGCGTCGTACAGGCTGGTCGGCATGCCGGTCTGCAGGAACCCCGGAAGGAGGACCTCGTTGAGGTAGGCGTCCTCCAGGCACATCGGGATTCCGTCGGCCCGGCGGAGCCGCTTCCAGCGGATCACGGCGTCACCCGGAGTGAGGCCCAGCGCCCGCGCCACGCCGGGTCCGGCCTGCTCACGGCGCGCCACCAGCGTCTGCGACTCGGCCAGCAACCCGCGGGCCGCCATCTCCTCGGTGTAGCTGCGCAGCCGCCCGACCTCGCGGCGAGGGCGGGCCACGAACGTGCCGCGGCCCGGGATCCGCTCGAGGAGGCCCTCGCTCACGAGCGCGTCCATCGCCTGCCGCACCGTCATCCGGGCGACGTGGAAGTGGTGGACGAGCTCACGCTCCGACGGCGCTGCGGTGCCGGGCGCCGCGTCACGGACCAGGGTGCGCACGTACTCCCGCACCTGGACGTGCTTGGGCACGCCGGAGCCGTTCACGAGCGCACTGTCCACGAGCGCAGCGTACGCCCGCTCCACCCCGCCCGTCCCCGGATCGGAGAAGGACGCTGCGCGCCTGTCCGAACACCTGTCCGAACACCTGTTCGAACTCGTGCTACGCTCGGACTATGCAGTTCCAGGCCACCCTCTTCGCCGCCGACACGGAAGAACAGGCGGCTTCGTTCACGCTCGCTCCCGAGCGCACCGCCCTGACCCGGGGCGCGTGGATCGACGTCCAGCGGTCCTGGTTGCCCGACGCCGACGACGTGCTCGCGACGCTGGTGCGCGAGGTGCCGTGGCGGGCGGAGCGGCGCCAGATGTACGACCGGCTCGTCGACGTGCCCCGGCTCACCTACACGTACATGATCGGCGAGGACCTGCCCCATCCGGCGCTGGTCTCCGCGCGAGAGGCGCTCTCGGCGCACTACGAACCCGAGCTCGGCGAGCCGTTCCGCACCGCCGGCTGCTGCTACTACCGCGACGGCCGCGACAGCGTCGCCTGGCACGGCGACACGATCGGCCGGGGGAGCAGCCACGACACCATGGTCGCGATCGCGTCGGTGGGCGACCCGCGCCGGCTCGCGCTGCGGCCGCGCGGCGGGGGTGAGTCCATCTCCGTCGAGATGGGGCACGGCGACCTGGTCGTGATGGGCGGGTCGTGCCAGCGCACCTGGGAGCACGCCGTTCCCAAGGTCGCGCACGCCGGGCCACGGATCTCGGTCCAGTTCCGTCCCTTCAACGTGTTCTGAGAGGTGGCTCGACGCGCACGCGCACGCGTCGACCTCAGAAGCTGACCTGGGGTGGTTGCTCGTGCGCCTCGGGCGCCTCGTAGAAGTCGCGCCGGCGGACGCCGGCCATCGGAGCGAACAACAGCCACGGGAGGGTGGCGACCAGGGTGTTCAGCGAGCGGACCGCGTCGTTGTAGTACTGCCGCGCGAAAGAGATCTGGTCCTCGGTCTCGGCGAGCTGCCGCTGGAGGTCCTGGAAGTTCTGGTTGGCCTTGAGGTCGGGGTAGGCCTCCGCGACCGCGTTGAGGTTGACCAGCGCACCCTGGAGCTGGGCGTCGGCTGCCGCCTTCGCCGGGACGTCGTCACCGGCGGCCGCCTTCTGCACGCCCGCCCGGGCCTCGGTGACCGCCTCGAAGACGCCCTTCTCGTGGGTGGCGTACCCCTTACGGTCTCGACGAGGTTCGGGATCAGATCGGCGCGTCGGGTCAGCTGGACGTCGATCCCGCCGAGCGCCTCCTGGGCTGCGATGTCGCTGGTGCGTAGCCGGTTGAAGGCCACCACGGCGAACAGCAGCAGCGCGACGACAAGGACGCCGACGATCAAGACGATGGTCATGCGTGCATTGTGGCGTACCGACGGCTCACCAGGAGCCACCTCCGCCACCGCCGCCGCCACCGCCGCCGGAGAAGCCACCCCCACTGCTCGAAGAGCTCTGGGTGGCCTGGTAGGAGCCGATCGCCGAGTCCACGGTGCTGGAGAAGTCGCTCACCATCTGGGTCACGTGCGCGCCCGGGTCGCTCCCGGCGTACCCGCCGGCGAAGTAGGCGGGCAGCGGCGGCTCGGCACCGGTCTCGGTGCG
>NZ_DASUTK010000075.1:0-7399 GCF_036374615.1 Nocardioides sp. | reverse complement strand
CTCGTGGCGCGGTTGGTGACCGGGGGCGTGTGGATCGTGGCGGGCGCTCTGAAGGTTGCGGACCCCGCCGGGAGCGTGCGGGCCGTCCGTGCGTACGACCTGTTGCCCGAGGCCCTGGTGCAGCCCGTCGGGTACGTGCTGCCCGCGCTGGAGATCCTCGTCGGCCTGGCCCTGCTGCTGGGCCTGCTCACGCGCGCTGCCGCCGTCGTGTCCGCGCTGCTCTTCGTCGCGTTCATCATCGGGATCGCGTCGGCCTGGGGGCGCGGGCTGCAGATCGAGTGCGGTTGCTTCGGAGGTGGAGGGTTCGACGCGGATGCGGCCGAGGACTACCCGTGGGAGATCGCACGCGACGTCGGACTGCTCGTGCTCTCGGGCTGGCTGGTCATTCGCCCCCGGACCCGTTGGTCCCTCGACTCCGTGCTGTTCCGTCGTACCGCCTGACAGACCTTGAAGGAGAACCAGTGTCGAAGAAGACTGCCCCGCAAAGTCGCTCCGAGCGCGCGACCTCGGTGATCGCCGATCAGCGCTCCCGCGAGCGTCGCCGCAACCTGGCCATCACGGGTGCGGTGGTGGGTGTCGCGCTGGTGGTGCTGCTCGTCGCGTTCCTCGCCGGCAGAGCCGGCGACACGTCCGGTGACGCGGCGCAGGCGCCGCGCGGCGTGGACGGCTACTCGGTGCCGGTCGGGTCGCCCGACGCGCCGACCACGCTGACGATCTATGAGGACCCACAGTGCCCGATCTGCCGCGACTTCGAGGACGCGGTCGGCGACCGGCTCTCGTCGGCGATCGACGCCGGTGACGTCCGGGTCGAGTACCGCATCGTGTCCTTCCTGGACCGAGCCTCCGCCAACGAGTACTCGTCACGCGCCGCGAACGCGCTGATGGCGGTGCAGGACACGGCCGGGTCCGAGGCGTTCGCCGCGCTCCACAGAACGCTGTTCGAGAACCAGCCCGAGGAGGGGACGGCCGGGCCCGAGGACGAGCAGCTGGTGGCGTGGGCGGTCGAGGCCGGCGCCCCGGAGTCGGAGGTGCGGCCCCTGATCGAGGACCGCGCGTTCGACCAGTTCGTCGTCAACTCGACCGACCGGATGTCGCGAGACGGCGTGACGGGGACGCCCACGGTGCTGATCGACGGGGAACCCGCCGGCGACACCCCCGCCGCCACCGTCGAGGCGGTCCTGGAGCTGCTCGGCTGAGCCAGGGCGAGTCCTCGCCGGCTGGTACGACGGGCACCTGCGCTGACAGACTCACGCCGGTGAGCATCACGGACTTCATCGCAGGCCTGCCGAAGGCCGAGCTGCACGTGCACCAGGTGGGCTCGGCCTCGCCCCGGATCGTGGCCGAGCTCGCGGCTCGGCACCCGGGCGTGGTCCCGGCCGACACGGAGGAGCTGCGGGCGTACTTCGCGTTCCGGGACTTCGCGCACTTCGTCGAGATCTATCTCTCGGTGGTCGACCTGATCCGTACCGCCGAAGACGTGCGGATGCTGACCTACGAGGTCGCCCGCGAGATGGCGGGCCAGCAGCTGAGGTACGCCGAGCTCACCTGCACGCCGTACACGTCGGTCCTGCCGCACGTCGACGATCGAGGCATCCCGATCGAGGCGTACACCGAGGCGATCGAGGACGCGCGGGTCGCTGCCGAGCGGGACTTCGGGCTGGTCCTCCGATGGATCTACGACATCCCGGGGGAGGCGGGGCTGCCCGCCGCCGACGCGACCCTGGAGTACGCCCTCCAGCACCCCCCCGAGGCACTGATCGGGTTCGGCCTGGGAGGACCGGAGATCGGCGTTCCCCGGCCGCAGTTCCAGCCGCACTTCGACGCTGCCCGCGCCGCAGGGCTCCACAGCGTGCCGCATGCCGGCGAGACCACCGGGCCGCAGACCGTCTGGGACGCCGTCCGGCTGCTCGGCGCCGAGCGGATCGGTCACGGGACCAGCGCCGCGGCCGACCCGGAGCTGCTCGCCCACCTCGCGCGGCACGGCATCCCGCTGGAGGTGTGCCCGACGTCCAATCTCGCCACCCGCGCGGTCGAGTCCCTCGAGGCACACCCGTTGCGGGCGTTCGTCGAGGCCGGCGTGCCGGTCACGATCAACTCCGACGACCCCCCGATGTTCGGGACCGACCTCAACACCGAGTACGCGGT
Source organism: Nocardioides sp. (assembly GCF_036374615.1). Taxonomy (GTDB): domain Bacteria; phylum Actinomycetota; class Actinomycetes; order Propionibacteriales; family Nocardioidaceae; genus Nocardioides. Next base: position 5,254 of record NZ_DASUTK010000075.1, on the reverse strand, counting down.
GGCCGCCGAGCTGCTCGACCTCGACGAGACCGGCGTCGCGGGGCTCGCGCAAGCGGCTGTCGCGGCGTCATTCGCGCCCCCGGAGGTCAAGGCAGCGATCCTCGCGGAGATCGAGGCCTACGCGATCTCCTGAGAGGGCACGATTCAGGCCCCGCAATCTCATACATTGCGGGGCCGCTTACTTTGTATCCCTTCGGACTCGGTTTCCTCCGGATTTGCCGGGTGTGTCGCCCCTCTCAGCACCGTGTCGTAGGTTGCAGGCATGGCCCCTGTCAGGATCGCGGTCGTCAACGACTACGAGATCGTCGTCGCCGGCGTCGCCGCACTGCTGGCACCGTTCTCGGACCGGGTCCGCGTGGTGGAGCTCGCTGCCAACGCCAAGGTGATCAGCAACGTCGACGTCGTCCTCTACGACACCTTCGGGCAGGTGCAGGGCGACGGGATCGACCTCGACTCCCTCGTGCGGGGGAGTGGCGCCCAGGTCGTCATCTTCAGCTGGAACCTCCAGCCGGGGCTGGTCGACGCCGCGATCGCGAGAGGCGCTCGGGGCTACCTCTCGAAGGCGCTGGCTGCCGACGACCTCGTCAAGGGGATCGAGGCCGTGCACCGGGGCGAGATCGTCACCGAGCTCCGCCCGACCGACGAGCGCGGGCTCGACCGCGGTGCCTGGCCGGGCAAGGAGCACGGCCTGACCCAGCGTGAGGCGGAGGTGCTCGCGCTGATCACCCAGGGGCTCACGAACCAGGAGATCGCCGATCGCGCCTACATCTCGATCAACTCCGTCAAGACCTACATCCGGACCGCCTACCGGAAGATCGGTGTCACCCGTCGCTCGCAGGCGGTGAGCTGGGGCATGCGGCACGGGTTCACCCCCGACCGGATGCGGGTGCTCGAGGCCGCCGACTGAGGCTGCCGGGGTAGCGGAGAGACGTATGCATCGAGCGGGAACGGCCGGGTGACCGGCGCGTCCACGGGCACGCTCGCGCTCCGGCGTGCGCGCGCCCATCCGGCCCCGGTCGTCGCCGTCCTGGTGAACGTCCTCATCGTGTGCACCCTGGTCGCGGGCCTGGGCGCCAGCCTGTCTCTTCTGCAGCAGGAGGCGCTGCGCACGGCACTGCAGACCGAGCCGACAGAGCGGACCACCGTGGCCGCCTTCTCGCCGTACGACGACGACGACCCGGCCGGCCAGCACCAGGTCATCGCCGACTCCCTGGCACCGGTCACGGGGGTCGCGGGCGGCGACATCGTGCACGTGACCGAGTCCGGCACCTACGAGCTCGCGGCGCCCGGACGCCCGCTGTGGACGTTCGCCGCGGTCACCGGGGCGGACGCGGAGCTCGACATCGCCGGTGGTGCACCTCCTGCGCATGGCGCCGGGCCGGTGGAGGTGGCGGCGCCGGTGAGCTCGGCCATGGCGGTCGGGGACCGGATCGAGCTCGTCAGCCGGTCCGGTGCCGAGCCGGTCGCGGCAGTGGTCGTCTCGACGTGGGCACCGGCCCCCGACTCCGAGCGCTGGCTCGGCGACCTCGGCGGCGACAGCCTCCTCGTGGCGCCGGAGACGTTCCCCGACCTGGCCGGGTCGAGCGCGTCCGGGCGGTGGCGCGCGGTCCCGGACCTGGACGCCCTGGCACCCGACCAGCTCGCCGACCTGGCCCGGGCGGTGGTGGCGGCCGAGGCCGACCTAGCGGCCGCTGGCGAGACGCTGTCGACCACGGTTCAGTCGGACACGGACATCCCGGCCACCCTCGGGGCTCGGGCGCGCGAGCTGGTGGTGCTGCGGGCGCTGCTCCTCGTGCCCGCTGCGCTGCTGCTGCTGCTCGGCGCCGCCTCGTTGTTCCTGGTGGCCAGCGGGCTCGCGGACTCCCGGCGGGACGACGAGGCGCTGCTGCGCTCACGCGGCGGCGGTTACCGGCAGCTCGTCGGTCCGACCGTGCTGGAGACCCTGGTCCTGTGCAGCGTGGCCGCGGCTGCCGCACCGCTGGTCGCCAACCTCGCGATCCGGATCGGCGACGTCAAACCACCGCTCGAGGCCGCGGCGTGGGTGGCCAGCGGCGTCGCGGGCGGGGTGTGCGCGATCGCGCTGATCGTCCCGGTGGTCCTCGGCGCCGTGTCGGGCGACCGTGGCCAACAGCTGAGCGTGGAGCGGCAGCGTCGACGAGCGCTGACGGCGCTGGTCGCGGGCGTGCTGTTCGTGACGGTGCTCGGGGCGCTGGCCGTGGCCCAGCTGCGGGGATTCGGCGACACGGTCGGCGACGCCACGACGACCGCCGGGCCGGTCGACCCGATGGTGGTGTCGTCCCCCGCCCTTCTCCTCCTCGCCCTGGCAGTCGTCGTGGCGGTGCTGGTTCTCCCGCCGGTGTTCAGAGCGGTGGCACGCACGCTCGGGCGGCAGGGCGTCTCGGTAGCGCTCGGGACCCGGTTCGCCGCCCGCGCGACGCGGCAGGTGGTGCCGCTGGCTCTGGTCGTCATCCTTGCCGCCGGCACGCTGTCGTTCGCCGCGATCCAGTTCGCCAGCAGTGCGACCGCGCGTGACGCACGGGCCGACTTCGAGGCCGGCGCCGACGTCCGCGTGATCCCGCCGGTGGACGTCCTCCGGACCGACTCCCTCCAGGAGGTCCAGGAGCTGGCCGCCGTTCCCGGCGTGCAGTCGGTCCGCGCCGTACGACGCAACGGGACGTTCGTCGACGACCTCCCCGCCGACGCGCTGGTGGCGAGCCTCGACCGCGACATGGCCGCGGAGCTGCTGCCGTCCGCGTCGGTGGCGGCGGGGGTCTGGGAGGACCTGGTCGCGCGGCCCTGGGCGGACCCCACGGTCGGCGTACCGCTGCCCGACGGAGCTGATCGGATCGTCGTCGCCAGTCCCGATGTCGACCTCGGGCGGCTCGAGGCGATGTTCGTCGACGCGGACGGAGACGTGGTCGTCGTCGCAGCCGAGGGCGACGGCGAGCGGGTCGTCATCGACGCTGGGGGCGGGCTCCCCGCCGACAGCAGGCTGGCCGGCCTTCACCTCGGTGCCCAGGCCGCGCTGGGGGACCAGCCGTCCATCGGGATCCGAGCCACGGCTCGGGTCGACGGCGAGCAGGTGGCCGATGCGGCGCGTCTCTCCAACCCCGGCAGCGGGACCTGGCTGACGTTCGGAGACCCGCCCGAGCTGCCCGACTCCGTCCCGGTGGTCCTCACCAGCGACCTGGCGCGCGACGCCTCGCTCACCGCGGGTGACACGGTGGAGCTGTCCGTCCTCGGTCTCCCGACCCGGATGCGGATCGTGGGCACCGTCCCCTATGTCCGCACCGTCGGGACGAGCGCCGGCGGCGGCCTGCTGCTCGACGCCGGCAGTGTGCTGCCGGCGCTTCTGGTGGGCGGCGCGGTCGAAGCTCCTGACGAGTGGTGGCTCTCCACCGATCCGGGTCGTGAGGCATCGGTCGCGGAGGCACTCCTCGCGCGACCCGAGCTGGCCCGGGGCGTCGTCACCCGCGCCGAGGTCGAGCGCCGGCTCGACGACGACCCCAGCACCGGAGGCGCCGCGCTCGCGCGGGTGCTGGTGCTGACCGCCGTCGGTTGCCTGCTGGTGGGCTGCCTGCTGCTGCTGTCCGTGGTGCTGCTGCGGCGCCGTGAGCGGGCCGCTCAGGACCGGGTGCTGGTCGCGGTCGGCGCCGCCCGGCGTGACCTGGTCGGCGTGCTGGGGATCGAGTACCTGATCACCACGGGTGCCGGTGCCCTGGCCGGTGGCGCGCTGGGAGCCGTGGTCGCCGGTGTGACGCTGCGGTCGATGACCCTCGGTCCGGACGGCCGGCTCCTGGTTCCGGCACCCGAGCTGGTCGCGCCGTGGCCGCTGCTGCTCGGTGGGCTCGTCGTCCTGGTCGTCGTACCCATGCTGGCCATGCTCGCGCTCCGCCGGCTCGACCACGGCCGCGAGCTGGTCGCCGAGGATATCGGGAGGGCCCGATGACCCTGCTGCCCCGCTCGACCCGGGCCGACCGCGGCTTCGCGGTGCTGCTGTCACTGCTCTGCGCGGGCATCACCCTGGCTGCTGCCGGAACCAGCCTGTGGCTCCGAGAGACGTCCGACGAGCTGACCCGCCGGGTGTTCGCGGAGGCGACGTACTCGGCGACCCAACTGCAGGTCCACTACACGAGCGTCGCCAACGGGGAGGTGCCGCCCAACGCAGCCGACGAGGTCGCGGCCGCGGTGTCACCTGCGCTCGACGCGCTGTACGCCGAGCCGCGGCATGCGGCTGTGTCGACCGACTTCGCCTCCGTGGCGACCCCACGGCGGCCCGGCCCACCGGTGTTCATGACCGTGGCCTCGATGCCCGACGTCGAGAACCTGGTGAAGGTGGTCGAGGGCCGGATGCCGCGCTCGGGGGACACTGAGCGGCGACTCCCGCCGGAGGTGGCGGCGGGCTACGACGGCCCGCGCACGACCACGGTCGTCGAGGTGATGCTCCAGGAGGAGGCGGCGGCCGAGGGGAAGCTGCCGGTCGGCACCTGGATCGTGCAGAGCGCCCTGCGGTACGCGCCCCCCACCGAGCGGCCGGCCCTGGTCCGTGTGGTCGGCACCTATCGGGCGGCCGACCCTCACCCGAGCCCGCTCGACGACGTCACCAACGCCCGGCGGCCCGCCATCTCCGTCGAGCCCGAGGGGAACCTGATCCGCACCACCGCCCTCGTCGCCGACGAGGAGACCGTGCTGCGCTCGCCCTGGACCGGTCAGCCCGACGTGGTGTTCACCTTCGACCCGCTCGGCACCCCGACCTCGGCCCAGACGGACCTGCTGATCGGCGAGGCCCGGCAGCTGCGGCTGCAGGCGTGGCCGCCGGTGTTGGCCGCCGAGAGTGCCGGTGCGCAGACCGGTGTCGGCGAGATCGCCATGGCCGTCGCCGGCTCCCGGAACACCAGCAACGCGGCCGCGATGCTGACGATCACGTCCGTCGCGGGTGCCGCCCTCGGGGTGCTGCTGGCGGCCGCCGTGGTGCTCGCGGCAAGGCGCGAGCCGTGGACCGAGGTCATGCGGGCGCGTGGCGCGTCGTACCGATGGCTGGTCGCGCAGCGCGGTGCCGAGGCACTTCTGATCGTGGTGCCCGGGCTGGTGGTGGCGATCACGGTGCTGGCGGTTCTTGCCGGCGGGAGGCCCGAGACGGAGGACCTGGTCGCGGCCAGCGGCGCGACGCTGGTCTGCGCGCTTCTGGTGACGACGGCGCAGACGGTCCCGCGCGGGCTCGGTGGCGACCGGTTCCGCGGCGTGATCCGCGATG
>NZ_DASUTK010000074.1:0-3732 GCF_036374615.1 Nocardioides sp. | reverse complement strand
GAGAGGTAGCGATCGAGAGCCGCCGAAGCGGACTCCGGTTCGAACCCGGTGCTTCGGAGCTTCGCGAGGTTGAGTCCGCTGCGTCGCGGCCGCGGGGCTGGCGAGCTCCCCGTCGCGTACTCCTCGGTGCTGACGGGGACGACATCGTCCGGATCACGCCCGCAGAGCTCGAACACCCGCTGGGCGACCTCGGCCCAGGAAATGACCGGACCGCTGTTGGTGACGTTGTAGATGCCAAACGGAGCACCCACATCGAGCAGGTGTCTGGTGGCGCGGGCCAGCTCGTGGCTGAACGTCAGGCGTCCGTACTGGTCGTCGACGACCTGCGGCCGTACCCCGCGCCGCGCGAGAGAGCTCATGGTGGCCACGAAGTTCTTGCCCTCCCCCACCAACCAGCTGGTGCGCAGCAGCAGGTGGCGCGGCGTCGTGACGACTGCCAGATCGCCGGCCGCCTTGCTCTGGGCGTAGACGCCGAGCGGCGAGAGGGGCTCGTCCTCGGTGTGCTCGTCCTGCGCCCCGTCGAAGACGTAGTCGGTGGAGTAGTGGACCAGGGTCAGCCGATGCCTGGTGGCCAGGCGCGAGAGGTGGGCCGGCCCCTGTGCGTTGGTCTGCCAGGCCTGCTGCCGACCCGGGAGCGACTCAGCGCCGTCGACGTCGGTCCAGGCGGCCGCGTTGATGACGACGTCGTAGTCGGACCAGTTCCAGGCCTCCAACGCGTCACGGTCGGTGATGTCGAGCTCCCGCACGCCGGCGGTTCGGGCGTCCGGGAAAGCCTGGGCCAGTGCTCGTGCCAGCTGACCGCCGGAGCCGAGGATCAGCGTCGCGGGTCGCGGCACGGGCGACACGTGCGACAGCAGTGGGTTCTGGCGGTCCTTGTCGGAGATGTCCGCATCCTGCAGCGGGACCGGCCACGGGACACCGATGGCAGGGTCGGCCAAGTCGACGGCGACGTACTGCTGGCCACCTGACCAGTGGTCGTTGACCAGATAGCTGTAGGCGGTGCCGTCCTCCAGCGCCTGGTAGCTGTTGCCCACGCCTCTCGGCACGAACACGGCGACCGACGGGTCCAGCTCGACCGTGACCACCGTGCCGAACCCCTGCCCCTCACGCAGGTCCACCCACGCACCGAACGCGCGCCCCGTGGCCAGCGACACCAGCTTGTCCCAGGGTTCGGCGTGGATCCCGCGCGTGACCCCACGTCGCGCGTTGAAGGAGACGTTCTGCTGCACCGGTCCGAAGTCCGGGAGGCCGAGGGCGAGCATCTTCTCGCGCTGCCAGCTCTCCTTGAACCAGCCACGAGAGTCGACGTGCAGGGGCAGCCGGAGCACGCGCAAGCCAGGGATGGCGGTCGTCTCCACAGTCAGCTCGCTCATGCTCCCCTCTCGGCCGGGATCGAGCGTTCGTCCGGAACGCGTCTGAAAGTATCGCGGCATGCGCGGCATCGTCCTCGCCGGTGGGACCGGCAGCAGGCTCCACCCGATCACTCGCGCGGTCAGCAAGCAGCTGACGCCGGTCTACGACAAGCCGATGATCTACTACCCGCTGTCCACCATCATGCTCGCGGGCATCCGGGACATCCTGGTGATCACCACCCCCCACGAGAACGAGCAGTTCCGCAGGCTGCTCGGCGACGGGGACGGCTGGGGCGTGCGGATCACGTACGCCGTCCAGCCCGAGCCAGAGGGTCTCGCGCAGGCGTTCCTCATCGGGGAGGAGCACATCGCCGGCGACCGGGTCGCCCTGATCCTCGGCGACAACATCTTCCACGGCCGTGGGCTGGGCAATCATCTCCGACGATTCCACGACGTCGACGGCGCCGCGGTCTTCGGCTACCGGGTCTCCGACCCGACCGCCTACGGCGTGGTGGAGTTCGGAGAGGACGGCATCGCGATCTCGCTGGAGGAGAAGCCCGAGCGCCCGCGGAGCAGGTACGCCGTACCGGGGCTCTACTTCTACGGCCCTGATGTCGTGGAGCGTGCCAAGACACTGACTCCGTCGGCCCGCGGCGAGCTCGAGATCACCGACCTCAACCGGCTCTACCTGGACGAGGGACGGCTCCTCGTCGAGAAGCTCCCCCGCGGGACCGCGTGGCTCGACACCGGCACCTTCGACGACCTGAACGACGCCAGCCGGTTCGTCCGCAACGTGGAGCACCGACAGGGCACCAAGCTCGGGTGCCCCGAGGAGGTCGCGTGGCGGATGGGCTTCATCGACGACGACCAGCTCCGGCGCTGTGCCGCAGAGCTCACCGCCAGTGGCTACGGCGATTACCTGCTCGACGTCCTGAACTCCCCCAAGCTCCTCTGAGCCGTCAGTGAGCGGCGTCGTGCCAGCTGCGGCCGGTACCGATCGAGACGTCGAGCGGGACCCGGAGGTCGGCGGCGGAGCCCATCTGCTCGCGCACGAGCGCGTCGAGCCGGTCGCTCTCGCCCTCGGCGACCTCGAACACGAGCTCGTCGTGCACCTGGAGCAGCATGCGTGAGGCGAGGCCGGCCTCGCGGATGGCTCGGTCGACGTTGAGCATCGCGACCTTGATCAGGTCGGCCGCGGACCCTTGGATCGGGGCGTTGAGGGCCATCCGTTCGGCCATCTCGCGGCGCTGCCGGTTGTCGCTGGTGAGGTCGGGGAGGTAGCGGCGCCGGCCCCAGATGGTCTCGGTGAACCCGCTGCGCCGGGCCTCGTCGACGACGCCGGCGAGATAGTCGCGCACCCCGCCGAAGGTCTCGAAGTACTCGTCCATCAGGCCGCGTGCCTCGCTGGGGTCGATCCGCAGCTGCTGACCCAGGCCGAATGCGGACAGGCCGTAGGCGAGCCCGTAGTTCATCGCCTTGATCTTGGCCCGCATCTCGGTGTTGACGTCGGAGGGCTCGACCCCGAACACCCGCGCCGCGGTCACGGCGTGGAAGTCGCGGCCGCTGCGGAACGCCTCGATCAGCAGCTCGTCTTCGGAGAGGTGCGCCATGATCCGCATCTCGATCTGGCTGTAGTCGGCTGTCATCAGGCAGTCGGAGCCCGGCCCGACGACGAACCCTTCGCGGATCCGTCGACCCTCCTCGGTCCGGATCGGGATGTTCTGGAGGTTCGGGTCGGTGCTCGACAGTCGTCCGGTCGCTGCGATCGTCTGGTTGAACGTCGTGTGGATCCGACCGTCCGGCGCCACCGTCTTCAGCAGTCCCTCGATCGTCTGGCGCAGCCGGGACACGTCGCGGTGCCGCAGCAGCGCGGTCAGGAACGGGTGCTCGGTCTTCTCGTAGAGGGACTGCAGCGCGTCGGCGTCGGTCGTGTAACCGGTCTTGGTGCGCTTGGTCTTGGGCATGTCGAGCTCGTCGAACAGCACGACCTGCAGCTGCTTGGGGGATCCGAGGTTGATCTCTTTGCCGATGACGGAGAAGGCCTCCTCCGCGGCGCGCGCGACCTCGTCGCCGAAGTGCCGCTCGAGCGACTCGAGGTGCTCGATGTCGACCGCCACGCCGACCCTCTCCATCTCGGCCAGCAGGTCGACCAGGGGTAGCTCCATCTCGGCGAGCAGTCGCGCCCCGCCATGCTCCTCGATCGCGACGTCGAGCGCCTCGGCCAGGTCGAGCACCGCCCGCGCGTGCAGCATCGCGACGTCCTGCACGCCGGTCGACTCGGTGTCGTCGAACGTGAGCTCCGCCTGCCCGTCGTCCTCGACCGCCGTGCGCAGCTCCCGCTTGAGGTAGCGCAGCGTGAGGTCGGCGAGGTCGTAGCTGC
>NZ_DASUTK010000073.1:0-2261 GCF_036374615.1 Nocardioides sp. | reverse complement strand
TTCGGCGGCGGACTAGCTGTCGTGGGTGATCGAGCCGCCGCTGTCCGTGCCGAGGTGCCGGGCGATCACCATCCGCTGGATCTGGTTGGTCCCCTCGAAGATCTGCATCACCTTCGCCTCGCGCATGTAGCGCTCCACGGGGAAGTCGCGGGTGTAGCCGTAGCCGCCGAGGACCTGCACCGCGTCGGTCGTCACCCGCATCGCGTGGTCGGTCGCGACCAGCTTGGCGACACTCGCCTCGCGGCTGTACGGGCGGCCGGCGTCCTTGAGCCGGGCGGCGTGCAGCACGGTGGCACGGGCGGACTGCACGGCGGCGTCCATGTCGGCCAGCAGGAACGCGAGGCCCTGGTGCTCGATGATCGGCCGGCCGAAGGTCTCGCGCTCCTTGGCGTACGCCACGGCGTGGTCGAGCGCGCCCTGGGCGAGGCCGGTGGCGACGGCGGCGATCCCGAGCCGGCCGGCGTCGAGCCCGGCGAGGGCGATCCGCAGCCCCTCACCCTCCTCGCCGAGCCGCCGCTCGGCGGCCACCCGCACGTTCTCGAACCGCATGGTCGTGGTGGCCGAACCCGTGAGCCCCATCTTGCGCTCCGGCGGGTCCGCGGACAGTCCCTGGGCGTCGGCCGGGACGAGGAAGCAGGAGATGCCGTAGCGCGCGTCCGACGTGCGGGCCATCACCTTGTAGAAGTCGGCGTGACCGCCGTGCGTGGTCCAGGCCTTGCTGCCGTTGATGACGTAGTCGGCGCCGTCGCGCCGGGCGGTGGCACGCATCGCCGCCGGGTCGGAGCCCGCGTGCGCCTCGGAGAGGCAGTAGGCGCCGAGCAACCCGCCGCCGAGCATGTCCGGCAGCCACCGCCGCTGCTGCTCCTCGGTGCCGCGGGTCACCAGCCCGAAGCACGAGAGGGCGTGCACCGAGAGCCCCACGCCCACGGTCGCCCAGACGGCGGCGACCTCCTCCAGCACCTGGAGGTAGACCTCGTAGGGCTGGCCACCGCCACCGTGCTCCTCGGGGTAGGGGAGCCCGAGTACGCCGAGCCCGCCCAGCAGCCGGAACGCGTCGCGTGGGAAGGCCTCGTCGGCCTCCGCCTCGGCACTCCGCGGGAGCAGCTCGCGGGTGGCGATCTCCCGAACCAGGCGGACCAGCTCGGCGGACTCCTCGGTGGGCATGACCCGGGTCGCGGGCATCCGTGTCCTCCTCGAAGGTGGGGTCGGTGTGGTCACAGTAAACGGGCACGAGCGACTGGGTCGGTCCGGGTAGGTTCCCCTCGTGACCACCACCGGCGACGACCCGACCAGGGCCTGGGTGCGGGGTGCCGCGGTGATCGCGGCGTTCGTCGCGCTGCTCTGGCTGATCGAGCTGGTGGACGCGGTGACGGCAGACTCGCTGGACCGGTTCGGGATCGAGCCGCGGACCCAGGAGGGCCTGGTCGGGATCGCGGCCGCGCCGCTGCTGCACTCCGGCTGGGGCCACCTCGAGGCGAACTCGGTGCCGTTGCTGATCCTCGGCTTCCTCGTCGCGGCCGTGTCCGCGGCGCGGCTGTTCGGCGTGCTGGTCTGGGCGTGGGTGGTGAGCGGCTTCGGGGTGTGGCTGGTCGGCCCGCCCAACTCGGTCACGGTCGGCGCATCGGGACTGGTCTTCGGGCTGCTGACGTACGTGATGATCGTCGGGTTCCTGGAGCGTCGACCGCTCGGGATCCTGATCGGCGTCGGCGTCTTCCTCGTCTACGGGAGCGTCCTGCTCGGTGCGCTGCCCGGCCAGCCGGGGGTCTCCTGGCAGGGGCACCTGTTCGGTGCGATCGGCGGCGTGCTGGCGGCGTACCACCTGGCGAACCGACGGCATCCTGCCGCCCATTGAGTCGCGGAATTGCGGCGCGTGATCGGCGGCCGCGCGGCCGCGACTCGGCAGCCGCAACTACGCGACTCGACTCAGGTGGCTACTGGGCGCTCTTGCGGGCGCGGGACGCCAGCTTGGCGCGCTCGTTCTGGTCGAGGACGACCTTGCGGATCCGCACCGTCTCGGGGGTGACCTCGACGCACTCGTCCTCCCGGCAGAACTCCAGGCACTGCTCGAGCGAGAGCTTGCGCGGCGGGATCAGCTTCTCGAAGTTGTCGGCCGTGGAGGAGCGGATGTTGGTCTGCTGCTTCTCCTTGGTGATGTTGACGTCCATGTCGTCGGCACGGGAGTTCTCGCCGACGATCATCCCCTCGTAGACCTCGGTGGTCGGCTCGACGAAGAGGACGCCGCGCTCCTGCAGGTTGGTCAT
>NZ_DASUTK010000072.1:0-2103 GCF_036374615.1 Nocardioides sp. | reverse complement strand
CCCAGAAGGCCTCCAGGACGTGGGCCCGGATGGCCCCGAGCCGCTCCCGCTCCGGGTCGAGGTCGACCGCGTCCGGCCAGTCGCCGTACGGCTGGCCACGCCACAGCGCGAGAGCCTCGCGGAGAAGGTCGTCCGCGGCGCCGGCGTCCCCGGCCGACAGCAACGCCCGACCTCGAGCGGCGAGGTCTGAGAAGGCGGTCGCGTCGAGCTGGTCGCGCGCGATCGCCAACGCGTAGCCGTCGTGTCTGCGTACGACGTAGCGTCCGGGTGACCCGGGCGGACGATCGGGTTCCAATGCCGTGCGCAGCCGGACAACGTGGGCCTGCAGCGACTTGCGTCCCGTGCGGGGCGGCGCACCGTCCCACAACGACTCCAAGAGCTGGTCGACGCTCACGGAGGCCGGGTACGCCGCGGCGAGGACTGCGAGGAGATGGCGCTCCTTAGCGCCGGGGACCGTCACGACCTCGTGGTCGTCCCCCCGAACTTCCAGTGAGCCGAGAACAGCACACTGCATCCAGTCAGGGTAGGGCTGCCGGATCCGGCCGGGTAGTCCTTTGCCGGCGTCCGGCGAAGGAGTGGCCGGGCCTGGCGCTCACCCGCCGTGACGTGGCAGACATGACCCATGGCCATCTCGAAGACGCATCCCGCAACGTCCGACAAGCCAGCCCGCCGCCGTGCACGGGACGGCCTCGCGCTCGTCGCACTCGCGCTGGCAGCCGTGGCTGTCGTGAAGGAGCTGCGCACGCCGCCTGGTGAGCGCTCCTGGCACGGCGTCCTCTTCGGGTTCATCCCCTACGACCTCCGCGTCCCGACGCTCGCTCGACTCCGGCGAAGCCTGTGGTCGCCGGACGACGAACGGCTCCTCCTGCCTCGGTCCTTCGGTGTCGGCTGGTCACCGAACCTCGCGCGAGTCGTGGCGCTGTGCCGCCGCGTCCTCGGTCGACGCCAGTAATACGGCACCACGTCCGGGACTCGCGGACGAGGGGTCCGAGTACGTTGGACAGGTGAACTCCAACGAGCTGCTAGACGTCAGCCGCCGCCTCAGCGCTGCGCTCACCGCGGCCGACCTGGACGAGACGCTCGCTCGCATCACCGCGGCAGCGGTCGAAGTGCTGCCGGAGGTGCAGTACGCAAGCATCACGATCAAGCACGCGGACGGGCGGCTCGAGACGGCGGCGCCCACCGCCAACTTCATTCTCGACCTCGACGCCGCACAGTACGAGTTTCACGAAGGCCCCTGCTACGAGGCGGCGGTCGAGACTGTCCACGTCGCGGCCCCTCATCTCGCCGGCGACGGGCGATGGCCGCGGTACACGCCCATCGCCCTGGCAGCGGGTGTTGAGGCGCAGGCCGGGATACGTCTGTTCGACGCCGAGCAGTCGAACGGCGCGCTGAACCTCTACGCCGAGCGCGCGGGTGCGTTCGAAGACCTCGGCGCCGTCGGGGAGCTGTTCAGCCACCAAGCCGCCGTCGCCCTCGACTACGCGCGTGAAGTCACCCATCTGCAGCAGGCGGTGCAGACACGACAAGTGATCGGGCAGGCAGTGGGCGTCGTGATGGAGCGGTTCGGTCTGACCGACGCGCGCGCTTTCGCGTTCCTCACGCGGCTGTCCTCCACCAGCAACACCAAGGTGCGGGTCGTGGCTGAACGGCTCGTCGAAGAAGCCAACGCGAGTCACTCCGGCTGATGTGCCGGTGGGTCGGCGCCGGGCTTGGCCAGCTAGGCGGCTCACCGACTACGGGGCGAGGGTCGCCCGGATCACGGGCCGTAGTTCCGGCAGCTCCTCACCGAGCGGGTACGGCACCGCCGCGACCGAGCCCGTGGCAGCCCTTCGTAGGAGCTCGTCGCCCGTCAGGGGCACCACGATCGGATCAGTCAGGTCGATGTGTCCAGCGATCAGGGAACCGTCGTCAACCTCGGTATGACCGCCAGCGGCGCTGACCAGCGCCCGCACTGCCGTATTGGTGGCGAGCATGTCGACGGTGAAGCGGCGGACGTTCTCCTCGCGGGCGCGCGCGCTGAGCAGGTCGAGGAGCTCGGATCCGAGTCCCTGGCCGTGCCACTGGTCGGCCACAGTGATCGCGAGATCCGCCTCCTCACCG
>NZ_DASUTK010000071.1:0-3332 GCF_036374615.1 Nocardioides sp. | reverse complement strand
AGCGTGCGCCAGGGCGCACGCTCAGGCACACGCCGCGGTGTGGGCTGGCGGGCGGCGGTGGGACTGGTCCTCGTGGTGGTGCTGGCGTTGGCGTTCGCGGGGTGCTCGGGCGCTCCGGAGCCGGACCCGCCGGGTGACGCGGAGACCGAGACACCCTCCTCCAGCCCGCCCGAGGCCGAGCCCACCGAGCCGACCGAACAGCCCGGACCGGCGGAGCGGCTCGGGCTGACCACGGGGTGGGGACCGAGCGAGGCCGAGCTCGACTCCGCCGTACGCCGGGCGCGGCGGCTGTCGCTGCCGGAGCTGGCCGGGCAGCTGATCGTGGCGTCGTGGTCGGGCACAGCGGCGCCGGTTCGCACGGTTCGCAGCCTCCACCTCGGTGGCGTCATCGCCTTCGACGACAACATCGCCTCGCCGCAGCAGATCGCGGCGGTCAACCGCGCACTGCGGCGACAGGTGCGTCGACCGTGGCCGCTGTTCCTCTCCGTCGACCAGGAGGGCGGAATCGTCGAACGGGCGCCGACCACCCCCTTCCCGGCCTTCATGAGCGCAGGTGCAGCGCGCGACCCGCGGCTCACGAATGTGGCCTACCGCCGCTACGGCGCCGAGCTCGCCGACCTCGGGTTCACCGTGAACTTCGCACCGGTCGCTGACGTGACGACGGGGCCGGACGACCCGACCATCGGGTCGCGGTCGGCGGGCTCGGGCCGACAGCTGGTCGCGGCGCAGGCGGTCGCGGCCGCGCAGGGGTTCGCCCGCAGCGGCGTGGTGCCGGTCCTCAAGCACTTCCCCGGCCACGGGTCGGTGCCGGCGGACAGCCATCTCACCCTTCCGGTCCAGAAGCGCTCCCTGCGCCAGCTGCAGCGACGAGACCTGGTGCCGTTCGCGGTCGCCGTCGACGCGGGTCTGCCGGCCGTCATGGTCGGCCACCTCGACGTACGCCGGATCGACCCGCGGCTGCCGTCCAGCCTCTCCCGCCGGGTCGTGACCGGCCTGCTGCGGCACGACCTCGGGTTCCGCGGCCTGGTCGTCACGGACTCACTGCAGATGGCCGCCGTCACACGCGGGCGCGAGCCTGCCGCCGTAGCCGTGCGAGCGATCCGGGCCGGGGCCGACGTACTGCTGATGCCGCCGGACCCGGCAGTGGCGCAGCGCGCGCTGGTGCAGGCGGTGCGCAGGGGTAGCCTCACCCGCTCCCGGCTGCTCCGGTCCGCCGCCCGCCAGATCGCCCTGCTCGACCACTCCGTCCCGACCGGCGACCGACCTGCTCGACCGGGGTCGGCGAGCTCGGAGTCCCGCCGGCTGTCCGCCGCCGCGATCACCGTCGTCTCCGGGCGCTGCCGAGGCCGCCTCGTCGAGGACAGCGTGTTCCCGATCGGGGACGCCGGCGGAAGATCCGCCTTCGTCCCAGCCGCCCGGGCAGCGGGCCTCGAGATCCTGGTGCGCCGCGATCCGCCCGCCCGACTCGCGCAGCCCTCGACCCGCCGCCAGCGGCAGCGGCTCGCCGCGTGGCAGGCGGAGGAGGAGGCCCGGCTCGCGTCGGGCACGAGCATCGGGTTCAGCGGCTACGGGGGTGCGCCGGTCGTGGCCGACGTCGCAGTGGCGACCGACACGCCGTACGTCCTCGGTCAGTCCCGTGCCCGAGTCCGGATCGCCACGTACGGCGAGACCCCTGGCGCGATGGCGTCGTTGGTCGACGTGCTGGTCGGGAGGGCGACGGCGCCGGGTCGGTTGCCGGTCGTGGTCACGGGGGTGCCGCGGCAGCGCTGCAGTCACTAGGGTCGGCGCGAGCCGTCGTCGACGAGGCCAGGAGGCGCCATGTCCCAGGTGCAGCAGCACAAGTTCCAGCTCGACGAGAGCGAGATGCCGACGCGTTGGTACAACGTGCTGCACGACATCCCGACACCACCGCCTCCGGTGCTGCACCCTGGGACCGGACAGCCGGTGGGGCCCGACGACCTGGCGCCGCTGTTCCCGATGGACCTGATCCTCCAGGAGGTGTCCGCCGAGCAGTACGTCGACATCCCGGAGGAGGTCCTCGACGTCTACCGGCTCTGGAGGCCGAGCCCGCTGTACCGCGCGCACCGGCTGGAGAAGGCGCTCGGGACACCGGCGCGGATCTACTACAAGTACGAAGGTGTGTCCCCGGCCGGCTCGCACAAGCCGAACACTGCGGTTCCCCAGGCGTTCTACAACGCCAAGGCAGGGATCAAGCGGCTGACCACCGAGACCGGAGCCGGTCAGTGGGGCACGGCGCTGGCGTTCGCCTGCGCGCAGTACGGCCTGGCCTGCGAGGTGTGGCAGGTGCGTGCGTCGTACGACCAGAAGCCCTACCGGCGGATGATGATCGAGACCTTCGGCGGCACCATCCACCCCAGCCCCTCGGACCTGACGGAGGCCGGGCGCGCGATCCTGGCGGAGCACCCCGACTCGACCGGGTCGTTGGGGATCGCCATCAGTGAGGCGGTCGAGGTCGCGGCGCAGGACCCGGAGTCCAACTACGCGCTCGGCAGCGTGCTCAACCATGTGCTGATGCACCAGACGATCATCGGCGAGGAGGCCCTGCTGCAGCTCGCGATGGCGGGGGAGACCCCTGACCTGCTGGTCGGGTGCACCGGGGGTGGGTCGAACTTCGGCGGCCTGATGTTCCCCTTCCTGCGTGAGAAGTGGGCGGGCCGGATGAGCCCGACGGTGCGAGCGGTGGAGCCGGCCGCGTGTCCGTCGCTGACGGAGGGGACCTACGCGTACGACTTCGGCGACACCGCGGGGATGACGCCGTTGATGAAGATGCACACGCTCGGCCACGACTTCATCCCGGACCCGATCCATGCCGGTGGACTGCGCTACCACGGGATGAGCCCCCTGATCAGCCACCTCTACGAGACCGGCGAGATCGAGGCGGTCGCCAAGCCGCAGACCGAGTGCTTCTCCGCCGGCGTCCTGTTCGCGCGCTCGGAGGGCATCGTGCCGGCCCCGGAACCGACGCACGCCCTGGCGGCGGCTGTCGAGGAGGCGGCGCGGTGCAAGGAGACCGGTGAGGAGAAGGTGATCCTGACCGCTCTGTGCGGACACGGTCACCTCGACCTGGCCGCCTATGACGCGTACCTGTCCGGCGAGGTCGTCGACCACGACTGGGGCGATGCCGACATCCAGGCCCAGGTGGCCGACGCGCTCTCCCGACTGCCGGCGCTGGCCTGACCCACCCGCGGCGTGTGCCTGAGAGTGCGCCAGAGCGCACTGTGAAGGCTCAGGACATCGCGGACAGAAGAAGTCTCACGACATCGCGGACACTTGACCGGTTCGCGGTCTGCCTGGTGTTCAGGGTGGACCGT
>NZ_DASUTK010000070.1:0-2699 GCF_036374615.1 Nocardioides sp. | reverse complement strand
AGGAGGGCTCGTCGTCGATCACGTCGAGCGAGACGTACCGCGGCCCGGCTCCGGTGTCCGAGCCCGAGACCGTGGCGATGAAGGGCCTGCTCGACCGGATCGGGTTTGAGTTCCAGGTCAACTGGCACTCGAACGGGCAGTGGCTGCTGTACGCGGAGGGCTGGCAGATCGCGACGCCGACGGCGGACGACCCGATCTATTTCGCCCTCTCCGGCAACCTGGACCGGCCGGCGATCCGGGACTTCCACCCCGGTCTCAGCTCCGACGTCCTGTACGTCACGAACGGCGAGACGACCGACTACGCGCACGCGGGCACGGGGGCGCTGGCGTGGACCCCGGAGCTGTCGGCCGGCTGCCCGAGCTGCGGGTTCGTGTTCCCGGACGACGAGGCGCTCGTGCAGGAGGAGTTCGAGCGCAACCTGCCGTTCGCGCTGTCCGTGGCCAAGTCGGCGGACGACCCGGACGACCCGGAGTCGGTCCTCGGCATCGAGACCAAGCCGTTCTACACCAAGAGCGACGACCCTTACAAGGACGGGATCCCGGGCGTCGACTTCGAGTTCGCCTACTCCTACGGCGATCCCCAGCCGGTCCAGGTGCTGGCGAAGCGCAGCCTCGGCGGCGTGACGCTCAAGTACCGGATCAACGGCGGGTCCGTTCGCAGCGCTCCGACCTCGGAGTGGACCGGGGGCGAGCGCTTCAAGCCGGCCGCCGTCCACTACCGCGAGATGCGCGGCGTGGTGACCGGCACCACCCCCGGTGACTCCGTCGAGGTCTGGTTCGAGGGGGGCGGTGAGCGCAGCGATTCGTTCACGTACCGGGCCGTCTCGGAGACCGGCCGCCGCGTGCTCGTGGTCGCCGCCGAGGACTACTCGGGCGTGTCGCCGCCGCAGACGCCCGGGCCGCACCACCTCGAGTACTACCTCGACGCGCTCGAGGGCAACGACACCGAGGCTGACGTGTACGACGTCGACGCGCGCGGCCGCACGGCGCCGGATCACCTCGGCGTGCTCAGCCACTACGACGCGGTGATCTGGTACACGGGCGATGACGTCGTCACGCGCCCGGTCGGACAGGGCGCCGGCAACGTCGATCGTCTCGCGATGGACGAGATCCTCGAGTTCCGCGCGTACATGAACGAGGGCGGCCGGGTCGTGTACACCGGCGCGTGGGCCGCCCAGCAGTTCGTCCGCGCCGGCGCGGTCGGCCAACAGTTCTACGACCCGAAGGGCGTGGGCCCGTGCAACCCGCGGCCGGCCGGGTTCGACCCGCGGCGCTGCCTGGCGCTCGCCGGCTCGCCGAACAGCGACGGGATCAACGATGTGCTCCAGTACTGGTTCGGCGCGTACGCGCTGGCCGCGGGCGACGGGCACGATCCCGAGACCGGCGACCACTTCGGCGTCAACGGCATCGACGACCCGTTCGGGGGCCTGTCCTGGGCGTTCGGGCCGGACGGCGCGGACAACCAGGACATGAGCGCGTCGTTCGTGTCCACCAGCGGCATCCTGCCGCGGTCGGAGTACCCGCAGTTCAACAGCTGGCCGTCGAGCCGATACGACAAGCCGGGCGGGCCGTTCTCACCCCACACCGGCGACCAGTACGTGTACTCGCAGATCTCGGATGTGGCCTACAAGCGCCTCACCCGCCAGATCAGCGTGCCGGCGACCGGCAACCAGTCACTGACGTTCTGGACGTCCTACGACACCGAGCCGGCCTGGGACCACCTGTTCGTGGAGGCCCGCACGCCGAACGGCGACGACTGGACGACGCTGCCGGACGCGAACGGACATACGACCACCGCCACTGGGGATAGCTGCTCCGCCGGGTGGCGCGATCTGCATCCGCAGCTCGACCACTACCAGACGTTCAACCGGGCTGCGGGCACCTGCACGGGCACGGGGAGCACCGGCGTGTGGAACGCCGCCTCGGGCAACTCCGGCGGCTGGGTGCAGTGGCAGGTCGACCTGTCGGACTGGGCCGGAGAGACAGTCGAGGTGTCGATCGCCTACGCGACCGACTGGGCGGTCCAGAACCTCGGCGTCTTCATCGACGACGTGACGCTGCCGGACGGCACGAGCACCTCGTTCGAGACCGGGTTCGACGGCTGGGAGGTCACCGGGCCGCCGCCCGGCAGCGGGCCGAACGCGAACAACTGGATCCGCACGGACGCGGCCGGATTCCCCGTCGGCTCCACGATCAGCACCCCCGACTCGATCCTCATGGGCTTCGGGTTCGAGGGGATCTCGACGCAGGCGTCGCGCAACGCGGTCATGGGCCGCGTGCTCGACCACCTGCTCGACTGAGCCGGCGTGGACGCGGGGCCGTCGTCAGAGCCTGACGACGGCCCCGTCCCGGCCGGCCAGGACGGTCTCGGTCTCGGTCAGCGTCGTGTCGTACAGCAGGAGCACAGCGGCGGCACTGTTGCCGGCGTGCGGCTGACACATGGTTGTGAGCACGGGGTCGAAGTCCATCACGCCGCGGCAGGACCGCGGCGCCGAAATCCGCTGCTGCTGGGCGATGCTGAACCGCCGTCGCGGCGTGGCACCACCAGGGCTGCTCGCCACGCGAGAAGCGCAGCGTCGTCGTCGGGCGTTCGAGCCCGCGACTTGGACGAGTAACGGGGGCGTGGTAACGAGACCGCTGCTCGTCGACGACCAGCGCCTCGAGCTGAGCCGCCACACGCTGCTGACTTGGACGAGCGG
>NZ_DASUTK010000069.1:0-28495 GCF_036374615.1 Nocardioides sp. | reverse complement strand
GGCGGCGTCAGCTGGTTCGTTCCTACGGTGTCGTCGTCCACCCCAGCTGGGCCGAGGACCCCCGCTGGGGCAAGACCGACCGCTGGATGGGAATGCTCGCCGATCTCGGCGTGAAGCAGATCCGCGGCCTCGTCGTACCCCACCAGGACGAGTGCCGGCGCACGGCTCGACTGTGCCGCCGGTACGGCATCAAATGGCTGATGACGGTCACCGCTGACGGGCGCCTGAGCCCGCGCGAGACCAGGCACCGCGTCCGCCAGATCGCCGACGACTACGCCGACATCGTGCTCGGCCTCGAGGGCGTCAACGAGCCCGACACCAGCAAGGACGGCTGGGCGCGGCACACGGTCGACATCCAGCGCGCGATCTGGGAGGCCTGCAACAACCAGCGCGCGCTCAAGGGCGTCAAGGTGGTCTCACCGTCGTTGCACGACCGCGACGAGGACGTGAGCGACGGCGCGGGCTACCGCGCGCTCAAGCGCCAGGGCATCCGCGAGTACTGCGACGTCGTGGGTCTGCACTCCTACCCGCGCGGAAGGCGGATCACCACCGGTCTCGCCGAACGGCTGAAGCTGGTCGACATCGCCTACAAGGGCAAGCCGGTCTGGATCACCGAGTTCGGCTGGACCAACTACTCCGGCGGCTCCGGCCAGCGCCCGACGTCGGAGGCCAGGGCCGCCAGGTTGGCCGCTCGAGGGATCCCGAGGATCGCCGACCACCCCCGGGTGCAGAAGGCGTTCCGCTACGAGCTGCTCAACGACACCAGACACGGTGGTGGATCCCCCGGCGCGCACTACGGCCTCGCCCGCGCGGACTGGTCGCGCAAGCCCGAGTTCCGCGCCGTGCGGAGGGTCCTCCACGGTCGCTGACCCTCGGCACGTCGCGACGCTAACCTCGGCGGGTGGACCTTCCCGTCATGCCGCCGGTGCAGCCGATGCTCGCGAAGTCCGTCAAGGGGGTGCCCCAGGAGCCCGGCTTCAGCTTCGAGCCGAAGTGGGACGGCTTCCGTTGCCTGCTGTTCAAGGACGGTGACGAGGTCGAGCTGACCAGCCGCAACACCAAGCCGCTGACGCGCTACTTCCCGGAGATCGTGACGGCCGCGCGCGAGCAGCTGCCGGATCGGTGCGTCCTCGACGGCGAGCTGTTCGTCGCCCTCACCGACGAGCAGCGCGGGGCGAAGCTGGAGTTCGAGGTGCTGCAGGAGCGGATCCACCCCGCCGAGTCCCGGATCGACAAGCTGTCCCGGGAGACGCCGGCGGGCTACGTCGTCTTCGACCTGCTCGCCCTCGGCGACGTGTCGTACGCCGACCGGCCACTCTCGGAACGCCGGGCCACGCTGGAGGAGGCGCTCACGGGTCTCGACGGGCCGTGCTACCTGACGCGCACCACCACCGACCCGGCCGAGGCCGAGTCGTGGTTCCAGCAGTTCGAGGGGGCCGGGCTCGACGGTGTCGTGGCCAAGCCGCTGGCGGCGCCGTACGAGCAGAACGCCCGCACCATGCTGAAGATCAAGCACGAGCGCACCGCCGACGTGGTCCTGGCCGGCTACCGCGAGCACAAGACGTCCACCCCCGAACGGCCGCTGATCGGCAGCCTCCTGCTCGGGCTGTACGACGCCGACGGCGAGCTCCAGCACATCGGGGTGAGCGCGTCCTTCACCGAGAAGCGGCGAGCCGAGCTGTTCGAGGAGCTGCAGCCGCTGGTGTGCCCGATCGAGGAGCACCCGTGGGGCCGCTGGAACGAGTTCCTCACCGCCAACCCCGGGCGCGTGCCCGGCACCCAGAGCCGCTGGAGCCAGGGCAAGGACCTGTCCTTCACCCCACTACGCCCCGAGCGGGTGCTGGAGGTGAAGTACGACCACATGGAGGGCCGCCGGTTCCGGCACACCGCGCACTTCAAACGGTGGCGCCCCGACCGTGATCCTGGGTCCTGCGGATACGAGCAGTTGGAGGAGCCAGTGGGCTACGACCTCGGTAGAGTGTTGTCCGGAGGTTTGTCATGAGCGCTGACCTGCCTGAGGCACCGAACCAGCCCGAGCACCCGATCGACGATTCGACGGGGAGCTCGACGGAGACCTATCACGTGGTGCTGCTCGTGGAGCGCGCGCTGACCCCGCTCGACGCCCGCCAGGTGCGGTCGCTCCACGAAGCCATCGACGAGCCCGTCCACTACACCGTGCTGCTTCCGCTCGAGGACGCCGCCGCCCGGATCGAGTCCGCGATGGGCTCACTGGCGGCCGGCGAGGTGATGTCGTCGCCGGCCATGGTGATGAGCGACGTCGACCTCGATGCCGTGCGCCGGGACTGCAAGGAGCGCTCCGACCGCGACCTCGGGCTCTGCCTTGACGCGCTGCGCGATGCCGGGGCGAGCGCCGAGGGGCAGGTCGTCACCGCTCCCCCGATCGACGCGCTCGCCGAGGCCATCGCCGAGGTGGACGGGCGCGAGGCGATCATCCTCACCCGACCTCACGTCGTCGCCGAGTTCTTCCACCTCGACTGGACCTCCAAGGCTCGCCGCAAGCTCGGCGTACCGGTGCTCCACCTGCTCGAGCACGAGACGTTCGACGAGCAGGCAGGCGGCGGAGAGGGCGTCAGCGGAGTCTGACCGACGGGTTCCGAACGGCTGTTACCGTTTCGTGGACATCGTGTGCATGTCGCGTAGGTGCCCTCTGGCTCGGCGAAACGTACGGTTCCTGATGTCAGCACTCCGTCGCTGACACGGTGGTTCGGACCGGGGGGTTGCGAATCGCCAGAGGGGGGTCCACCAGATCCGGGGGGTTCTGAAGGTCACCCGAATTTAGATCAGTCGACGCTGATCACCGGGGGGTTTGAAGCGTCGCGAGGAGTAGGCCCGCCTGGTCACCAGGCGGGCCGCTTCACATTCAGGGGAGGCGGGTGCGCTCAGCGTTCTCCACCGATCCAGTTCCCGTGCTCGTCCCAGTGCTCCGCGACCTTCTTGCTCGGCTGGACCCGGGGCGGCTCACCCGGCATCTTCGGGTAGTCCGGCGGGTAGTTCAGCTCGACCTCGCCCTGCTCGCGCCACAGGTCGAGCAGCGGTTCGAGGTCGTGGGACACGTCGTCGATCGCGGCCCACGCGTCGCCGGCGTCCGCGAGCCGCTCCGGGACCGTGAACAGGTTGAGCTCGCGCGGGTCCGTGACCTCGGCCAGGTCCTCCCAGGACAGCGGGGTCGACACCGGGGCGCCCAGGACGGGACGCAACGAGTACGCCGAGGCGATCGTCCGGTCACGGCAGTTCTGGTTGTAGTCGACGAAGATCCGCTCCCCCCGCTCCTCCTTCCACCACGCGGTCGTGACCTGGTCGTCGCGACGCTGGAGCTCGCGCCCGAACCCGATCGCGGCGTGCCGGACGTCCACGAACTCCCACTCGGGCCGGATCCGCACGAAGATGTGCACCCCCCGGTTGCCGCTGGTCTTGACGAAGCCGGTGATGCCGAGGTCGCCGAGCAGCTCGCGCGCCACCCCCGCCACCCGCACCGCGTCGACGAACGAGGTGCCGGGCTGGGGATCGAGGTCGATCCGGAGCTCATCGGGCCGATCCACGTCATAGCGGCGCACCGGCCACGGGTGGAACGTGATCGCGCCCATGTGGGCACACCAGACGGGGACCGCGATCTCGGTCGGGCAGATCTCCTCGGCGGTCCGACCGCTGGGGAACGTGATCTCGACCGACTCCAGATAGTCGGGGGCACCCTTGGGGACGCGCTTCTGGTAGAACGCGTCCGCGTCCCGGTCCATCGGGCCGGTGGCGAGCTTCATGCCCTCCCGGACGCCGGAGGTCCAGCGCTCCAGGGCGGTCGGACGGTTCAGCAGGGCCCGCATCAGCCCGTCCTCCACGCTCGCGAAGTACTCCGCGACCATCAGCTTGGTGACCTCCGGCGTGCGGTCGGTCGCCTCGTAGATCACCCGGTCCGGGCTCGACACCCGGACCTCCCGGTCACCGGCCACCACCATCGCTGCGGGTGTCTTCGCCATGCTTGGACCCTAGCCTTCTGGCTTCGGTTCCCCGGTACCGTTGAGGACATGAACTACCAGGTGGAGAAGTCGGACGACGAGTGGCGCGCGGAGCTCAGCGACGACGAGTACCGCGTGCTGCGCGAGGCCGGCACCGAGCGACCGTTCACCGGCGAGTACACCGACACCGAGGCCGTCGGTGTCTACCGCTGCAAGGCCTGCCAGGCCAAGCTGTTCGAGTCCGACACGAAGTTCCACTCCGGCTGCGGCTGGCCGAGCTTCTACCAACCGATCAGTGACACGATCGAGTACATCGAGGACAACAGCCTCGGCATGAAGCGGGTGGAGGTCCGGTGTGCCAACTGCGGCTCCCACCTCGGCCACGTCTTCCCCGACGGCTACGGCACGCCGACCGGCGACCGCTACTGCATCAACTCGATCAGCCTGACGCTGGAGCCGGCCGACAACGCGTGAGCGCGACCCGTCACTTCTGCACGTTCAAAACGCTGTGAGGCGTCGCTTGTGCAGGTTGGATCCTGCAGAAGTGACGGCTCGACACCCTCTGGGGGTGCACAACTGACGGCTCGGCGGAGGAGGCCGGCCGCACCGGGGCACGACCTCAGGGCAGGCGGGTGAGCAGGTCGACCGGCTCGACCCGGGGGCCGGTGTAGAACGGGATCTCCTCGCGGACGTGTCGACGCGTCTCCGAGCCGCGCAGGTGACGCATCAGGTCGAGGATCCGGTGCAGCTCGTCGGCCTCGAAAGCCAGGATCCACTCGTAGTCGCCGAGCGCGAAGGACGCGACGGTGTTGGCGCGGACGTCGGGGTACTCGCGGGCCATCCGGCCGTGCTCGGCCAACAGTGCTCGGCGCTCCTCGTCGGGGAGCAGGTACCACTCGTAGGAGCGGACGAACGGGTAGACGCACACGTAGCCGCGCGGCTCCTCCTCGGCCATGAACGCGGGCACGTGGCCCTTGTTGAACTCCGCGGGCCGGTGCAGCGCGACCTGGCTCCAGACCGGGTCGAGCCGACGGCCGAACCGGGTCCGGCGGAAGCGCGTGTAGGCGTCCTGGACACCTTCGGGCGTCGCGGCGTGCCACCACACGAGGACGTCGGCGTCGGCGCGGAACCCCGAGACGTCGTAGACGCCGCGCGTCACGATGTCGTCGGCGGCGAGCTTGTCGAGCAGGTCAGTGACCTCGGCCGCCTCGGCGCCGCGGTCGGAGCCCTGGTCGGGTTCGCCGAGCACCTCGCGCAGCCGGAACACCGACCACATCGTGTAGCGGATCGTTGCGTTGATGTCGCGTGCCTTGGCCATGTCCTCATTCTGCCCGCGTGACCGAGGCCACGGCGCGGCGGGCCGACCCGATCACGGCCGGGATGCCCACGCCGTCGTACGTCGCGCCGCACACGGCCAGCCCCGGGACGCCGTCCACGTGCGCGCGGATCCGGGCGACCCGGTCGAGGTGACCGACC
The DNA here is from genome assembly GCF_036374615.1 of Nocardioides sp. Taxonomy (GTDB): domain Bacteria; phylum Actinomycetota; class Actinomycetes; order Propionibacteriales; family Nocardioidaceae; genus Nocardioides. The sequence goes on along the minus strand of NZ_DASUTK010000069.1, from coordinate 23,048 downwards.
GCGTACTGCGGCAGACCGCCACCCCACCGCTGCACGTGGCTCGCGACCGGTGGCGCGGCGATGCCTGCCAGGACCTGGAGCTCGGCCAAGGAATCCGCCACCAACTCCTCGTCGGGACGCTGCAACGCTGCCTCCTCCCGGTGCCGGCCGACCGACGTGCGCAGGAGCAGCAGGCCGTCGGCGACGTCTCGCACCCACGCCCACTTGGCGAAGGAGTAGGTCGCAGCCTTGATCGCCCGCCCCTCGACCGGTGGCACCAGGAACCCGGAGCCGGTCGTGCCTGCGAGCTCGGCGAGGTCCTCGCCACGGAACGCGTGGGTGACGATCGCCATCGAGGCCGACTCGATCGACGCCAGCTCGGTGGCAGCGGCCGGCGCGACGTCGGCGAGCAGCCGGGCAGCCGGCGCGGCCGGACAGGCCAGCACCACGGCGGCGGCGGCGAGCCGCTGCGGGTCGTGGGCCGAGCCGACGGTGAGGGTGAAGCCGGCCGAGCTCCGGGTGAGCTCGCGCACGGGGGCGGACGTCACGACCTCGAACCGCCCGCTGTCCGCCAGGGCCGTCGGCACAGGGCCGAGACCGCCGGCCACGCCCGCGAACACGGGAACGTCCGAGGTCGGCAGCTCGGCCGCGGCCTCGACCAGCGAGCCCTGGCGGGCGAGCGCCACCAGCTGCGGCGTGGTGGCCGCCGCCGACAGGAGCCGAGCGTGACCGGCGTACACGCCGCCGAGCAGCGGCTCGACCAGTCGCTCCACGACCTCCTCCCCCAGCCGTTCTGCGACCAGCGTCCCGACCGGCCGGTCGACGGTGACGTCGCTCGGCGGCAGGCCGGGCTCCTCGCGTACGCGGGTCAGTCCGGCATCGCTGAGGACCTCCGACTCACGCAGGTCGTCGAGGTCGAGCGGCACTCCGAGGAGCGTGCGGGGCAGGCGACGCAGTGCGCCGCGGCTCCAGACGCTCGACGACGTCGACGCCGGGTGCACCACCGGCAGCCCCAGCTCCCGCAGCAGGTCGACCCCCTCGGGGCGCCGGTTCAGCATCGACTCGGCGCCCACGTCGACGGCGACCCCCGCCACCTCCGCCCGGCGCAGCTTGCCGCCGACCTCGCGAGAGCCCTCGAGCAGCAGTACGTCGTGGTCGGCCCCGAGCGCGTACGCCGCGGTCAGCCCGGCGATGCCGCCCCCGACCACGACCACCCGCCCCGACCTCACCGGACCAGCCTAGGGAACCGCGGACGAAGGCCCACCTAGGGTGGGGGCGTGGACACCGACTCCAGTGCCGTCCGGATCGCCGTCCTTTTCGACGCCGACAACACCTCGCCCAAGTACGCCGAGGCAGTGCTCGAGGAGCTGGCGAGCTACGGCACGCCCACGATCAAGCGTGCCTACGGCGACTTCAGCAACCAGCGCCTCGCGGGTTGGAGCCGGGAGCTCAACATGCGCGCGATCCGGGCCATGCACCAGAACGCCTTCACCACCGGCAAGAACTCGACCGACAGCGCGCTGATCATCGACGCGATGGACCTGTTGTACGCCGGGAACGTCGAGGCGTTCGCCATCGTCAGCAGTGACAGCGACTTCACCAGCCTGGCCGTCCGGCTGCGTGAGTCGGGCAAGACGGTCTACGGACTCGGCCGCCGTGGAACTCCGGTGTCGCTGCAGAACGCGTGCGACAAGTTCATCGCCCTGGAGGTGCTCGGGAGCGAGCCTGAGCCGGCCGAGGGCGGCGATCGTGCGCCCGCCGAGTCCGAGGACGACCCGCCCGTCCTCAACCTGCAGAGTGCGCTGACCAAGGCGGTGAACGCCACCGCAGGTGACGACGGCTGGACCACGCTGGGCGCCATCGGCAACCACCTCGCACGCAGCCACCCGTCGTTCGACCCGCGCACGTTCGGGCACACCAAGCTGGGCTCGTTGGTGAGCGACCAGCCCTACCTCGAGACCCGCCCGGCGGGCACCCACCTGGAGGTTGCACTCAAGCAGACCCGCAAGGCCACGAAGAAGGCGACCGTGACCACCACCAAGCGGGCCACGAAGCGGCCCGCCAAGAAGGTCGCGAAGAAGGACTGAGTCAGCCGGCCGGTCGGTACTCGTGGACGAAGTCCGTGAGCCGGGCCAGCTGGTCGGGATCGGTGCTGGGGATCACGCCGTGGCCCAGGTTGAACACGTGGCCGCGCGCGGCGCGGCCCGCGTCGAGGATCTGCGCCGCTCGCTGCAGCATCACCTCGGTCGGCGCGAACACCAGCGTCGGGTCGAGATTGCCCTGCACCGCCCGGTCGCCGACCTGACCGATCCCGGAGGCCAACGGCGTGCGCCAGTCGATGCCGACCACATCCGCGCCAGCCTCGGCCATCAGCGACAGCAGGTTGCCCGTACCGACGCCGAAGTGGATCCGGGGCACCCCGAGTCGCCCGGCACGCTCGAGCACGGCGGCCGAGTGCGGCATCACGTGCTCGCGGTAGTCGTCCGGCGTGAGTGCGCCCGCCCACGAGTCGAAGAGCTGCACGGCCGAAGCGCCTGCGGCCACCTGGACCTCGAGGTAGGCGGCGGAGATGTCGGCGATCTTGCGCATCAGCGCGTCCCACACGTCAGGGGCGCCGAACATCATGGCCTTGGTCCGGGCGTGGTCCTTCGACGGCCCGCCCTCGACGAGGTACGACGCGACGGTGAACGGAGCGCCCGCGAACCCGATCAGCGGCGTACCGCCGAGCTCACCGACGAGTGAACGCACGGCCTCGGTGATGTAGGGCACGTGGCCGGGCTCGAGGTCGGGGATCAGCTCCACGTCGGTGAGGGTCTCCACGGGGGTCGCCACCACCGGGCCCACACCGGGCTTGATGTCGAGGTCGACGCCGACCGCCTTCAGCGGCAGCACGATGTCGGAGAAGAAGATCGCAGCGTCGACGCCGTAGCGGCGCACCGGTTGCAGCGTGATCTCGGTGACGAGTGCAGGGTCCATGCAGGACTCGAGCATCGCCGTGCCCTCTCGGATCGCGCGGTACTCCGGTAGCGACCGACCGGCCTGACGCATGAACCACACGGGCGTGTGCGAGACCTCCTCGCCGCGCGTCGCGCGCATGAAGACACTCTCGGAGAGAGCTGCAGGAACCGGGTCCATGAGGCGAAGCCTCGCAGGTCCAACGGCGTGTTCCCGCATCGGGGCAACCGCCCCGGACCTAGTGTGAGCACATGGTCGTCCGGCACGAGACGCACCCGGGTACGGGCGCGGGCGGTACCCCGCCCGAGTTCCGTGCTGGCGTCGAGAGCATGCGGGCGGCGCGGCTGAGGCCGGAGGTCTTCTGCGAGGAGATGCCGGCACCGCAGCGGATCGCCCCGCACGCGTTCGCGCTGAGCGCGGACGTCACTGTCGACGACATCGACATCGGGACCGGTCGGATCATCCTGCTGCACGATCCTGACGGGAACGAGGCCTGGGCGGGCACGTTCCGGTGCGTCGGCTACGCCCGCGCCGAGATCGAGGTCGACATGATCACCGACCCGATGCTCGCCGAGGTCGGCTGGTCGTGGCTGACCGAGGCGCTGGACGCGCACCGGGCGTCGTACACCGCCGCATCCGGCACCGTCACGCGGGTCGCCACGGAGAGCTTCGGCACCATGGCCGAGGACGGCGGCACGGCCCAGATCGAGATCCGTGCGTCCTGGACGCCCACCGACTCGCCGGACGACCTCGCCGCCCACGTCGAGGCCTGGGGTGAGCTGTTGTGCACGGCCGCGGGCCTGCCTCCGGTACCGGAGGGCGTGACCGCGATGCCGAGCCGCCGCGGGCAGCGCGGCCCCGGCGGAGGCGCCTGACCCGTGGTCGACGAGACCGACCGCGACGACACCCCGGTAGAGGACACCGCACCACCGGAGGCGCCGCTCCTGGTGCTGCGCGAGCCGCTGCCGCCCGTGATCGACACCGCCGAGGGGCTGGCGGAGGTCTGTGAGGCGGTGAGCGCCGGTTCCGGTCCGATCGCCATCGACGCGGAGCGAGCCTCGGGCTACCGCTACTCCTCGCGCGCGTACCTCGTGCAGCTGCGGCGCGCTGGGTCGCACACCCACCTGATCGACCCGATCGCGTTCGAGTCGCTGGCGCCGCTCGCCGACGCGCTGCGCGGCACGGAGTGGATCCTGCACGCGGCCACGCAGGACCTGCCGTGCCTCGCCGAGCTGGGGCTGCGCCCCGACCGGCTGTTCGACACCGAGCTCGCCGGCCGGCTGCTCGGCTACCCGAGGGTCGGGCTCGCGGCCCTGGTGGAGCTCCGGCTCGGGTCACGGTTGGCCAAGGAGCACTCCGCGGTCGACTGGTCGACCCGCCCGCTCCCGACACCGTGGCTGGAGTATGCCGCACTCGACGTCGAGGTGTTGCTCGAGCTGCGCGAGGTCCTCGTCGTGGAGCTCGAGGAGCAGGGCAAGACCGCCTGGGCCGAGGAGGAGTTCGAGGCGCTGCGCGACTTCAGCCCCACGCCCCGCGCGGAGGCGTGGCGGCGTACGTCGGGCCTGCACAAGGTCCGCGGCCGCCGGTCCCTCGGCGCGGTTCGGGCGCTCTGGGAGGTGCGGGACGAGATCGCGCGGGAACGGGACGTGACCCCCGGCCGGATCCTGCCCGACTCGGCCATCGTGGCGGCGGCGACCGCGCTGCCGACCCACCGCCGGGCGCTCCTCCAGACGCCCGGCTTCCACGGTCGCGGCGCTGAGCGGTACGCCTCGCGCTGGATGGGTGCGCTGCGCCAGGTGGCCGAGCTGGCCGAGGACGACCTGCCGTCGCGCGCGCCGCGCGGCGACGGCCCCCCGGTCCCCCGCGCCTGGGCGGAGAAGGATCCGGTCGCTGCCCAGCGGCTGTCAGCCGCACGCGCAGCCCTCGGCGAGCTCGCCGACGAGCACGGGCTCCCGGTGGAGAACGTGCTCACACCCGACCACGTCCGTCGACTGCTCTGGACTCCGCCTGCGACGCGCGAGCCCACGCAGCTCGCGGAGGCCGTCGACCAGCGCCTGTCCGAGTACGGCGCCCGCAGCTGGCAGCGAACGCTCACCGTGCCGCTGCTGACCGAGGCGATCCTGGCTGCGGACAGCACCGAGGTGGCCGCCCCGCCCGCTCCCGACTGAGCGCCGAGCTGCGCCGTCAGGGGCTCTCGGACTCCTCCTCGGCCTCGCGCTCGGCCTCTTCCTCGGCCAGACCCTCCGGGTCGAGCACGGTTCGCGACTCCTGGTCGATCCGGCTCGTCAGCTCCTCCAAATCGGTGAGGATCGGTGCGGTCAGCATCTCCTCGAGACTGTCGGCGACGACCAGCTCGAGCTGGGCCTCGTCGTCGATCAGCGGCGGAAGCACGATAGTGCGAATGGCGTTCACGAACGCCAGCGCGTGATCGGGTGCCCGACCCGGTTGGAGGAAGTCCGGGGACAGCGCGACCTCGAGGTTGGCCGGGACGAGGTAGCCCTCCGAGGCCACCCGACGGACGGAGACCGACGAGGCCATGTGGACGAGGAAGTCGGCCGCGGCCGTGGCGTTGCCGCTGGCGGCGGACACGCACATCCCGGTGATGTTGCCGACCGTCGCGTTCCGCTCGATCGCCGGCATCCCGATCACGTCGAACTGCAGGCCCGCCACCTCGCGCAGCTGCGGGACCAGGTCGCGATAGCCCGGGATCATGGCGAGCTTGCCGCGCTTGAACCACTCCAGTGCGGAACGCCGCTGCAGCTCGACGTCGCTCAGCGTGAGACGGGGGTCGCGCAGCACGGTCAGCACCTGCTCGAGCGCCGAGCGGCTGCCGTCGGACGAGAACGCGAGGGAGGTCGGCGTCACCGGGTCGTTGTAGACGTCACCGCCCCCGCCGTAGATGAAGGGGGCGAGTCCCTCGATGCTCGGCTGCACGTGGATGGCCCGGGTGCCGCGACGCGGCCGGCTCGCGAACTCGGCGGCGACGACGAACTCCTCGAAGTCCCATGCGTTCAGCTCGCCGGTGGGCACGGGGAGCTCACGCAGCGCCATCTTCTCGAAGTCGACCAGCTCGGTGTTGTAGAAGAGCACCATCGGCGAGATGCCGACCGGCATGCACAGCAGTCGGTCCTCGGAGCTGAACGCGAGAACGGAGTCACGCGAGTAGACGTCGCCGAAGTCGATGCCCCGCTCGAGCAGCAGGCTGTCGACCGGCTCGAGGAGCTGCTCCTGCGACAGCCAGGCGAGGTCCTGGCCCGAGGTCAAGAAGACGTCCGGCACCTCGCCGGACTCACGGATCGTGCCCATCAGTGCCTCGCGGGAGCCGTAGCTCTCCAGCTCGAACTCCGCACCGTCGTACAGCGAGTTGAAGACGGCCACCAGCGACTGGTAGGCGGCCCGCTCCTCCTCGTGGCCGAACACCGCGAACGTGAGCGTGCGGTTGACGGGGACACCGTCCGACTCGTCCGGGGTCGGGATCGCGCCGGAGTCGGCCTCGCAGCCGGCCAGCGCGGCGGCTGTCACCAGCAACGCGGTGACGGCTCCCACGAGCCGGACCCCGCGTCCAGCCCGCCACCTCGTCCGCACGCCTGATCCTTCCGCCCGTCGGTCCCCGACTCTGCCCGTTCGCCGGGCCAGCCTACCGACGGGTCACGACAGTGCCCGACGCGTCAGTCGAGCGGGTGATACTCGCGGGCGGCGGCGACGACCCGGTCGAACACGTCGCGGGGCAGCGCGGCACCTTCGCGGCGGATCCCGTCCGGCGGAAGCACCAGCAAGCGGTCGAGTCGGACCTCGCTCGGTCGGCCGGACGAGTCCCACTCGCCGCTGCCGACGTCCATCCAGTAGCGGCCGTACCGTGCCTCGTCCTCGGCGTCGAGGTCGTGGTCCTGGCTGCTGAGCATCAGGCCCAGCCACTGACCGTCGCGCTCACCTTCGAGCTGGGCGAGCAGCAGCACCGGCCGGTCCTTGCCCTGACTCGTGTCGTCCTCGTAGACGACCCAGGCCCACACGATCTCGCCGGGATCGGGCTGGCCGTCGGCCTCGGGCGCGTACTCGGGGGCGTACTCCGCGTCTGGCGTCGGGTCACCGCTCATGCCGCGGAGCCTAACTGGGTGCGTCCCTACTGACGCCGCCTCTGTCGACGCTGGCAGCGACGGGGAGCCATGAGAGACAACGCGGTTTCACGCTCGTTCTCAGTTCGGGAGGGTGAGGTGCGGCACGAGCCGGAACTGGGCGTCGTCGTCGGAGCCGGTCACCCCGGGATCGGGGCCAGGGGCGGCGAGGGTGCAGCGCTCACGAACGATGTCACAGACCAGGATGTCTCCGTATCCAGGCCATCCGTCGATGCCGAAGTTGCCCGAGCCGTGCGTTGCGCCTGCCATGACGGCGAACCGGTCGTCATCGAGCCACTGGAAAAGGACGTACGCGTTCTCGGCGGGCGTGTAGCCGGCTGGCAGCTGGAGGTTGAGCCGCCGGCCGGTGGCGTCGAACCCGCCGTAGCCGTAGACGACAGGGCCGTCGCCCTCGCCGTCGCCGTCGATGTCGGCGCCGGTGGTGCGGACGACGCGCTGGAGCTCCAGCGTCGAGCCCCGAGGGACGAAGTAGACGGCCTCGTCGTTGACGTCCTGGTTGACGACCTCGCCGGTCGAGTAGTTGTCGCCCTTCACGAACCCGCGCGGGTGGAACCGTAGGTCAGCTGAGAGGGTTCCTGCATCTGTCTCGGAAACCGTCTCCGTGGGCACGTCGAGCACCTTGAGCCGAGTCGTGGCCCGAGGCCCCGCGACGTGCAGCCACTCGTAGTACACCCGATCGCCCACGACGGCACTCAGGGAGCAGTGGTCCGGGACGCAGTCGGGTCTCGGGACCTCCGCGAGCACCTTTCGCTGGTGGGTGTCGTAGACGACGAGCGAGCGCTCCGGCCCTTCGGGCGTGAACCACGTAGCAAGCGAGCCCGCGGGGGAAGTCTTGACGCCCCACTCCGCCCAGCTCTGGCCTTCCAGGATCGTCGTTTCGCCGATCTTCTCCGTCGTCCGCCCGTCGGAGAAGTGGATGCCGCCGTCCGGGGCCACCATCACCACCCCGTCGTCGGTGAGGTCGAGGGCCGTGGCGTCGATGCCGGGGCGAATGGTGCGGTCGCCGTACTGGATGCTCTTCATGTACCAGTGGATGTCGAGGTCGGGGCCGACGGTGTAGTCGTCCGTGTAGGTCAGCGGCCGCACGCCGGTGGGTGCTGGCGTTTCGGTGATCGACGGGCTCGGGGTCTCCGCGGGCGGGCCGGACGTCGGGTCCGAGCTCGGGAGGGCCGCGACCGCGACGATGGCGGCGACGGCGAGGCTGGCCGACCCAGCGGCAAGCGCGGCTCGGCGCCGACGCAGCCGCGCGTCACCACGCGCGATGATGCCCTCGACGTCCAACGGCGGAGGAGGCGTCTGGTCGACGTGCTGTCTGAGGTCCCGAAGGGACGCGTTCATGGGGTCACCGCCTGCTCGTCGACAAAGGGAGGGGAGAACCGGACACCCATCTCCGCGCGAAGCTTGCCGAGGGCGAGCGACGTGTGGCGTTTGACACTGCCCACCGAGCACCCCATCAGCTCCGCGACCTGGGCCTGCGAGAGGTCCTCGCAGAAGCGCAGCACCACCGCCGCTCGCTGCTTGGGTGGGAGGTGTCGCACCGCCGCCCACAGCTCGCCCTGCTCGGGCAACAGGGTGGTCGGATCGACGACCCCGACGTCGGGTAGATCGTTCGCCGGCCGCTCACTGAACGACCGTCTGCGCCGCCAGGAGATGCACGTGGTGACGATGATCCTTCGCGTGTAGGCCTCCGCCTTCGTCACGTCCCGAATCCGTGGCCACGCCACATAGGCCTTGACCAACGACTCCTGCACCAGGTCCTGCGCCAGCTGATAGTCACCGATGACCAGGTAGGCGGTCCGGAACAAGCTCGCCGAGCGCGCGGAGGCGAACTCCGAGAAAGCCTCGTGGTCCGGCTGGCGCAGCACCACCATCGCGCTCCTCCTTCGCCTGCTCCCATTCTTGGGCCTCTGAGAGACAGACGCACTGACACGGCGCGGACGTTGAACGAGGCGGAGGTGCCGTCTTGGGTGTGCCGGACCGGGAGCGCCTCACGGCGCGTGGCCGCTCGTAGCGGCTTATGTTGGGACCCGGGGCTGCCGCGGCCCGGCACACCTGGGCGATTCTACAGCTCAGGCAAGTCCGTGGTGGAGCTCTTGGTGACCTGCCGCCTCGAGCTGCTCGGCGAGCCCGAGCATCCGGGTGACGTCGTGATGGTCGACCGACGCGATTCCGGCCCGGCCGGTCGCGACGACCCGCGCGAACGCCGCGGCTCGGAAGAGCACGTCGGCGAACTCGCCCTCCGCGATCCCGCGCAGCACCTGGTCGATCATCGCCTTGAGCTCCTCGGGCCCCGGCGGGTCGGCGACTCCCGCGACCACGAGGGCGACGGGCGCCCTGGTGCGGCCGGCCTCGAACTCGCGCGCGACACCCACCGGGTCGGCGTACACCCACGACCGCAGCAGGTAGAGCCGCCACAGGCAGCCGGCGAGCGTGTCGCCGGGCGAGCTGGACCACACCTCCGCGATGGTCTCGATGCCCTCGGTGTCGGCGAGGTGGAGCAGCCGCTCGGCCACCCCGTCGTCGTCGCTGTCGTGCGCGCCGCGGACCAGCAACGTCGCGGCCCGGTCGGCTGCCTCGACGAGCTCGGCGGGGTCGACGGAGGCAGAGCCCGCCTCGATGGCGCGGTCACCCGGAAGCATCGGCCGATGGTGGGGTCGCTGGGTCACCCGGTCAGGCTACGTCGCCGTCGACGCCGCGGCAGCAAGAGCGGCACGAACACGCTGATCACTCACCTTTTCCGTTCCGAGCTGCTGCGCCCACAACGACACCCGGTACTCCTCCAGCAGCCAGCGCGCCCGCCGCAGCCCCGCTGACGGCGGCCGGCCGGCCGGCAGCGCGTCGACCTGGTGGAGGTAGGCCTGCTGGAGGTCCACGATCCGGGCCAGCGGCTCGCGGTCGCGCGCCGGTTGCTCGTCGAGCCGACGGCGCCGCTGCTCCAGCGCTTCGAGGTACGTCGGGTAGCGGCGCAGCCGGTCGAGCCCGGCCTCGGCCACGAAGCCCGGGTGCACCAGACGGGCCAGCTGGTCGCGCATGTCGGTCAGCGACGGCAGGGTCGCGAGGTCGGCGCGCCCCGACAGGGTCCGGTCGACCCGGCGCCACCGGTCCAGCAGCTTCGTCACGTCGGCGAGCACCGCGCGCATGCGCGGCTCGAGATCGCCGCGCAGGTCGGCCTCGAGCGCGTCGTACGACGCCCGGTCCCGCACCGGCGTCCGCCGGTCGACCTCGTCGAGCACGACCGCCCGGCGGCAGTCCTCGACCAGGTCGGACACCGACGGATACGGCGAGCCGGCCAGACCGAGCTTGGTCGCGTTGTCGAGCCCGGTGAGCAGGTCGGGCCGCGGCAGCGCGAGCAGCAGCAGTCGAGCGACGGCCAGCCGGTGCCGGGCTTCCGCCTCCGCCTCGGAGCCGCAGACCACCAGCCCGACACTGGTGCTCTCGTCGTCCAGCGCCGGGTAGCCGAGCACCTCGTGACCGGCTCGCCGCCAGGTCTGCTCGGCGGGGATCGTCCCGAACGTCCAGCGGGTCTGGCCGGTCGTGGTGGTCTCGGCGGCGACCTCCGCGACCGCCGCGGCGAACTGAGGGCGCAGCGGCGCCTTCAACGCCTCCAGGTCCTTGCCGCGGGCCTGCTCGTGCCCCTCGTCGTCGACCACGCGGTACGTCGGACGCAGGTGCTCGGCGACCTTCGACCAGTCCCAGGCCTCCCGCGGCACGGCGACACCGCGGGTGCCGCGCAGGTACCGCTCCAGCGCGTCGAGCAGCGGCTCCTCCCCCGCCGGCACGGCCGCCAGGAACTCCCGCGCGGTGTTGGGCGCGGGGACGAAGTGGACGCGCAGCTGCTTGGGCAGGCTGCGGATCAGGCTGGACACCAGCTCCACGCGGAGACCCGGCACGTTCCACGAGAAGTCGTCGTCGGCGACCCGGTTGAGCGTGGCGACCGGCACGTCGATCGTCAGCCCGTCGTCTGCTGCGCCGGGCTCGAAGTGGTAGCTGATCGGGAACGTCAACCCCTCGGCCTCCCACTGCTGCGGGTAGTCGCTCTCCACGACCTGCTCGGCGGTGTCGTGCGTGAGCATGGCCGGGTCGAACGTGAGGAGGTCCGGACGTCGGCGCCGCTCGTCCTTCCACCAGCGGTCGAAGTGGGCGCCGCTCACGACCTCGGGCCCGACCCGCTCGTCGTAGAACTCGAACAGCGTGTGCTCGTCGACCACGAGGTCGCGGCGCCGGGCGCGGTGCTCGAGCTCCTCGGCCTCCTCCAGCAGCCGGCGGTTCTCGGCGAAGAACCGGGCTCGAGTGTGCCACTCGCCGTAGACCAGCGCGTGGCGGATGAACAGCTCCCGGGCGACGGCAGGGTCGATCCGGCCGTAGTTGACCAGCCGGTCGGCGACCAGCGGGACGCCGTACAGCGTCACCTTCTCGCGCGCCATCACCGCGGCCCGGCGCTTGGACCAGTGGGGCTCGGAGTACGAGCGCTTGACCAGCTCGCCACCGAGCCGTTCTGCCCACTCGGGCTTGATGGCGGCGTTCTGGCGGGCCCACAGCCGCCCGGTCTCCACCAGCTCACCGGCCATGAGGAACGGCGGGTTGCGACCCTTGAGGACGCTGCCGGGGAAGATCGCGAACCGCGCGCCCCGCGCGCCGAGGTACTCACGCGGCCCCCGCCCCTCGCCGCGGTCTCGCTCCTCGAGGAGACCGATGTGCGACAGCAGCCCCGAGAGCAGCGCCTGGTGGATGCCGTCCTCGTCGTACGCCGCCCCGCCTCCGGTGTCCACCGACCGGCCCAGGTCGACCTTCATCTCCCGGCACACGGTGCGCAGCTGGGACTCGAAGTCCTGCCACTCCCGGATCCGGAGATAGTTGAGGAACTCGCGCTTGCACATCCGGCGAAACGCGCTGGAGGACATCTCGCGTTGCTGCGCGCGGACGTACCGCCACAGGTTGAGCCAGGTGAGGAAGTCGCTGCTGTCGTGCTTGAAGCGGGCGTGCGCCCGGTCGGCCTGGGCCCGCTGCTCGACCGGTCGTTCCCGGGGATCCTGCAGGGAGAGCGCCGCAGCGATGACGAGCACGTCGCGGACGCAGCCGAGCCGCTCGGCCTCGAGGATCATCCGCCCCAGACGCGGGTCGATCGGAAGCCGGGCCAGCCGCTTCCCGATCCGCGTCAGCCGTCGGTCCTGCCCCGCACCGGCGGTCAGCGCGCCGAGCTCCTCGAGCAGCTGCACGCCTGCGGTGACGTTGCGACGGTCGGGGGGCTCGACGAACGGGAACCGCGCGATGTCGCCGAGTCCGAGCGCGGTCATCTGGAGGATGACGCTGGCGAGGTTGGTGCGCAGGATCTCGGGGTCGGTGAACTCCGGGCGGCGCTCGAAGTCCTCTTCCGAGTACAGCCGGATCGCGATGCCGGCCTCGACCCGCCCGCACCGACCGGACCGCTGGTTGGCCGACGCCTGGCTGATCGCCTCGATGGGGAGCCGCTGCACCTTGGTGCGGCTGGAGTAGCGCGAGATCCGGGCGAGTCCGGTGTCCACGACGTAGCGGATGCCCGGCACGGTCAGCGAGGTCTCGGCGACGTTGGTGGCGAGCACCACCCGCCGTACCGACATCGGGTGGCTGCTGAACACCCGGTGCTGCTCGGCGGCCGACAGCCGCGAGTAGAGCGGGACGATCTCGGTGCGGGACAGGTCGGAGAGGGCGTCCGCGGTGTCGCGGATCTCGCGCTCGCCCGGCAGGAACACGAGCACGTCCCCCGGGCCCTCGCCCGCGAGCTCCTTGACGGCGTCACGGATCGCCTCGGTCTGGTCCCGCTGGATCGGCTCACCCTCGTCGTCGTCCTCCGGGAGCTCCAGCAGCGGGCGGTACCGGATCTCGACGGGATAGGTGCGGCCGGACACCTCGACGACCGGTGCGTCGAAGTGCTCGGCGAACCGGTCGACGTCGATCGTCGCCGACGTGATGATCAGCTTGAGGTCCGGTCGCCTCGGGAGCAGTCGCTTGAGGTACCCGAGCAGGAAGTCGATGTTGAGGCTCCGCTCGTGTGCCTCGTCGATGATGATCGTGTCGTACCGGCGCAGCTGTCGGTCGCGTTGCAGCTCGGCGAGCAGGATGCCGTCGGTCATCAGCTTGACCCGGCCCGCCTTCGAGGTCTGCTGGGTGAACCGCACCTGGTAGCCCACGAGGTCGCCGAGCTCGGTGCCGAGCTCGGAGGCGATCCGTTCGGCAACCGACCGGGCGGCGATCCGGCGCGGCTGCGTGTGGCCGATCAGTCGGCCCTGCGCGCCCCGGCCCAGCTCGAGACAGATCTTCGGCAGCTGCGTCGTCTTCCCCGACCCGGTCTCGCCGGCGACGATCACGACCTGGTGGTCCCGGATCGCGGCCGCGAGGTCGTCCTTGCGCTGGCTGACCGGCAGCTCGGGCGGGTAGGTGATGTCCACAACGCCCGCGATTCTCCCGTACGGCGCAACCGGATCACCGCCCAGTACGGTCGAGCACATGAGGACCCTCCACGACCAGGTGGTCGTCATCACCGGGGCAGGCTCGGGCATCGGCCGCTCGCTCGCCCTCAACGCGGCCGCGCGCGGGTCACGCCTCGCGCTCTCCGACGTCGACGAGGCAGCGCTGGCCGTGACGGTCGACCAGGTGAAGAACACCGGTGCCACCGAGATCCACACCGCGCCACTCGACGTGGCCGACCGCTCGGCCTTCACGGCGTACGCCGGTGCGGTCGCCGAGCACTTCGGGCGGGTCAACGTGGTCGTCAACAACGCCGGGGTGTCGCTGACCGGCGATCTCGCGGACCTGTCCTACGACGACATGGAGTGGATCGTCGGCATCAACTTCTGGGGCGTCGTCCACGGCACCAAGGAGTTCCTGCCGCACCTGATCGCCTCCGGCGACGGCCACCTGGTCAACATCAGCTCGCTCTTCGGCCTGATCTCGATGCCGGGTCAGAGCTTCTACAACGCCACGAAGTACGCCGTGCGCGGCATGTCCGAGGCGCTGCGCGAGGAGCTGTTGATCGCCGGCCACCCGGTCGGGGTCACGGTGGTGCACCCCGGCGGGATCAAGACCGGCATCGCCCGCAACGGGCGGGTCGTGGGCCGCGTCGACCAGGAGGCGACCGCCGAGCTCTTCGACCAGAAGCTGGCCAAGATGACGCCGGACCGCGCCGCCGAGATCATCGTCCGGGCTGTGCTCAGGAACCAGGCCCGCTGCCTGGTCGGGCTCGACGCTCACGCGCTCCACCACCTCGCGAAGCTCACCGGGTCCCGCTACCAGGACCTCGTCGCGCGCGCTGCCGCCGGTCGCGTGCTCCCCGCCCGGCCGCGCTAGTCCTCGGGCGCCGCCGGCGGCGGCAACGCGTCCGTCGCCTCCAGCGGGTCCAGGCCCGTGAGCAGCAGCAGGTCCGCCACGACGCCCCGCAGCTGGGCCAGCACGACCTCGGCCGAGAGCACCGGTGACCGCTCCACGCGCCCGGTCGCCGCGCCTACCGCGAGCAGCGGGTCACGCGCCGCCTCGGCCATCCGGTTCGCGGCGAGCTCGTCGGCCGCGACGTCGGTGGCGTCGGCCAGCTCGCGCGCCAGCACGGCGTACGCATGAGGGACCGGGCGGCGGTGGTACGCCGCCACCGCGGTGTGCCGCACGAGGACCCGCGTCGAGCGCAGTGCCCGGTCCAGCGGGTCGACCAGCTCCGCCATCTGCCGCACTCCAGGCCGGTGCCGGACCCGGAACGGTGACGATGCCACCACGGCCAGCCCTTCGTCGGCAGCGAGCTGCAGCTCGCGGATCAGGTAGTCGGTGTCGCGCGCGTCGGCCAGCAGGTCGAGCGCCGGGTCCACCTCGCCGTCCACCATCACGTCGGCGGCCGCGCGCAGCAGGTCGGCGACCTTCCGGAGCACGGTCGCCGCGTTCTCGCGCGGGCGTCGCAAGGGGGCGGCCGGCACGAGGGTCGCTGCGATCAGCGCCACACCGCCACCGACCAGGGCGTCCGTCCAGCGGACCAGCCCCTGGTCGGGGTCCGGCAGCAGAGTGGCGACCACGATCGACTGGACGGCCGCCTGGGTCACGAACAGCTGGCCGCCGTCGAGCAGGAATGCCGCGGTCATCGCGAGCGCGACGATCAAGGTGAGCTGCCACCAACCGGTGCCGATGGCGGAGACCAGCAGGTCGGCCACGAGCACTCCGATCGCGACCCCGAGCGTCACCTCGGCGACCCGCCGCAGCCGCTGGCCGTACGACGTCCCGAGGCTGATCACCGCCGCGATCGGCGCGAAGAAGGGTGACTCGTGACCCAGCACCTCGGCCGCGATGAACCACGCCGCCCCCGCGGCGAGCGCGCACTGGCCGATCTGCCAGGACTTCGACCGCAGCCTTCGCACTCGGGCGGCGAGCGAGGTGCGCCCGCGTGACCACGCGCGGTCCAGGGGCTGGGCCACCTCCATGTCCGCGATCCTGTCAGAGTGGGCGCCGTGAGGTTCCCACCCGGCACGCCGGTGCGCTGTGAGATGACGAAGTGGCCGGATCGGCCGCACTGGGTCTTCGGTGGGAGCTACCTCGGTTCCGACGAGCACGGCGACTGGATCGGCTTCCCGAGGGGATCGCGGTTCACCCGCCCTGGCGCGGACGTGACCATGCCGAACGACCAGGTCGGGCTGGTGCCGTCCGATTCGCTGGACGAGCGCGGCTGGCTGGCGGCCTTCCACGGGCCGGGCAGCGACTTCCGGCTCTACGTCGACATGGCGACCCCGCCGGTCTGGGACGGCGTCGTCGTGCGCTCCGTCGACCTCGACCTCGACGTCGTCCAGGGCGTCTCCGGCCGGGTGTGGATCGACGACGAGGACGAGTTCGCCGACCACCGGGTGCGCTGGGCCTACCCCGACGAGGTGGTCGAGGGCGCGCTGCGGTCCTGTCGGGCGGTCGAGGGCGCCGTACAGCGGAGCGAGCCGCCCTTCGATGGTGAGACTCACCTTCCCTGGTTGGCCCGGCTCGGCACAGACTGACCTTGTGCGCATCGACTTCCGCGCCTCGCCCCGTCCGACGCTCGGCGTCGAGTGGGAGTTCGCGCTCGTGGACCGGGAGTCGCGAGATCTCTCCAACTGCGCCGCCGCGCTCTTCGACACCGCCAAGCCGCGGCTCGAGGACCCGGGACGGCTGCACCAGGAGCTGCTGCGCAACACCGTCGAGATCGTCACCGGGGTGTGCGACACCGTGGGCGAGGCGATGGCCGACCTGCAGTCCACCCTGGCGGTGGTCGTGCCGGCAGCGGAGGAGGTCGGCGTCGATCTCTTCGGAGCCGGCGCCCATCCCTTCGCGGAGTGGACGGCGCAGCACCTCACTCCCGGGCACCGCTACGAGGAGCTCATCAACCGCACCCAGTGGTGGGGCCGGCAGATGCTGATCTGGGGCGTGCACGTGCACGTCGGGATGCCGGTCGTCGAGCGGGTGATGCCGGTGCTGTCCTCGCTGCTCAACACGTTCCCGCACCTGCAGGCGCTGTCCGCGTCGTCACCGATGTGGGCCGGGACCGACACCGGCTACGCGTCGAACCGCGCCCTGATGTTCCAGCAGCTCCCGACCGCCGGCCTCCCCTTCCAGTTCGACACCTGGAAGGAGTTCGAGGGCTTCTGCGAGGACTCCGTGGTCACGGGCGTGATCGAGGACCTCGCCGACGTCCGCTGGGACATCCGCCCGTCGGCGCGCAACGGAACCATCGAGAACCGCGTGTGCGACGGCGTCTCCACCGTCGAGGAGCTCGCAGCCCTGGTCGCCCTGATGCACTGCCTGTGCGTCGACCTCGACGGCAGGCTCGCCGGCGGCGAGTCCCTCCCGAGCCTGCCGCCGTGGCACGTGCAGGAGAACAAGTGGCGCGCCGCCCGCTACGGGCTCGACGCCGAGATCATCACCGACGCCGCCTGCCGCGAACGGCTCGTGACCGACGATCTGGCCGACCTGCTCCTCAGGCTCGAGCCGATCGCCGACCGGCTGGGGTGCCCGGACGAGCTGCGGTCCGTCGCCGACATCCCCCGACGCGGCGCGTCCTACCAGCGACAGCGCGCGGTCGCCCGCGCCGCCGACGGCGACCTGACGGCGGTGGTCGCGTCCGTCGTGGAGGAGCTGTACGCGTCGCTGACCTGACGTGTGTGAAAACACCTCACAGCCAGGGCTCACCGATCCACCGCCGGACGCCTCGCGCCGGAGGCCGTCGAACCACGGTGGGTCGGGCGGGAACGGCGGCGTGGACATCTCAGGAGTCTCGGACGCCGCTCGGCGGCCGGCAACCCGATTCCGGTCAGTAGCCGCCCTCGGGCGGCACCATCTCCAGCCGGACACCGAGCAGCCGCACCGGCTTGTCCTGCTCGACCTTCTCCAGTAGCGCCACCGCGGTGTCACCGAGGACGGCGAGGTCGCGGCTCGGCTCCTGCAGCTTGCGGGACCGCGTGAGGGTGAAGAAGTTCCGGTAGCGCACCTTGAGGTGGACCCGCATCGCGGGCCGACCCTCCGCGTCAATGCTCTCGAGCGCACGAGCGGTCAGCACCCGCACCGCGTCGGGAACCTCCTCCCACTCCAAGTCGCGCTGGTAGGTCTCCTCGTGTCCGTGCGCTCGCGCCACCCACGGGGTCGCGTCGACCGCGCTGGTGTCGACGCCACGCCCGAGCCGGTGGAACCACGGCCCCATCGTCGGACCGAACTCCCCCGCCAGCACCGCGGTGTCGGACGCCGCCAGATCGCGCACGGTCTTGATGCCGTGGGCGTTGAGCCGGCCGGCGATCTTGGCGCCGACGCCCCACAGCGCCCGGACCGGCCGGTCGCCCATCTCGTCGAACCAGGTCTGGTCGGTGATCGTGTAGACCCCGCGAGGCTTGCCGAAGTCGGTCGCGATCTTGGCCTGCAGCTTGTTGTTGCCCACTCCAACCGAGCAGTGCAGCCGGGTTGCGGCCAGCACTGCCGCACGCACCCGTCCCGCGAACGCCACCGGATCACCGAGCTCGCCGTGGCCCGGGCCGGCCCCGACGAACGCCTCGTCCCAACCGAGCACCTCCACGACCACCGGCACGCCGCCCCACTCCAGGCCCCGCAGTGCGGTCATCACCTCGGCAGAGGCGGCTTCGTAGACCGGGAAGTCGACCGGCAGGAAGACCGCGTCAGGACACTTCTTGTACGCCGTCCGCAGCGGCATGCCGGACCGGATCCCGAACTCCCGCGCCTCGTACGACGCGGTGGACACCACCGCCCGCTCGGTGACGATCCCCCGACCGCCGACCACCACCGGCCGGCCGGCGAGCTCGGGCCGACGCAGCACCTCGACCGCCGCCAGGAACATGTCCAGGTCGACGTGAAGCACCCACCGCGGGTCACCCGGGGTCACCCCGAGATCGTGCCACGGGACACTGACCGGTCACTGCTGCTCGGCCCACGCGAGCGACCGCTGCAGGGCCGCGAGGTCGCGATACCAGACCCGCACCGACGTCCGGCACCGGACCCGAGCCCGCATCGTGTCGTACTCGCCGCACTCGGCCTGCGCCTCGGAGTCGGTCGGTGGAAATATCGACGACCCGTCGTAGTAGTAGATCCCGAACCCGTTCGCCGCGTCGCCCTCAACCCGGACGATCGTGTCCGGCTCGGTGTCCGACGCGGCGTCCGCGGCGGCCACCGCTCCCGTCAGGGCCACGATCACCGCGACAATCACTGCCACCCACACCCGCCTCGCTCGTGCCATCACATGTCTCCCTTCGTCGGCGCGCCGGGAGCTCCGACGCGCCAGCGACGCTAGGGAGCCGTCCGGACAGTCGCCGGGCCACGCGGCACCACCGGTGGAGAGCGCGTCACGCCGTGCGACTGTGGACGGGAGGCGGTCCGTCAGCGTGCCACGGGTCACCGCGCCAGAAAGTCCGCCGCCAAAAGCATCGGTTGGGGCTGAGAACGATGATTTGGGCGGCGGACTACCGACGTGCGGTGGGTGAGCTCGTCGCGCGGCCACGACACTAGGATCGATGCTGACAGGCCCCGAGGAGGCACCGTGGTCTCACCGATCGATCCGACGTCGACCGCGTTCCTGCTGGCCGAGAACCGCAACATGCCGATGCATGTCGGCGCGCTCGAGCTGTTCAAGAAGCCCGAGGGGGCGGGTCGCCACTACGTCCGGGAGATGTTCGAGTCGATGCGCGACGTCGACGAGGTCGCGCCGCTGTTCCTCAAGCGCCCCTACCGCTCGGCCCGCACCGCCGGTCAGCTGGTGTGGCGGCCCGACGAGCAGTTCGACATCGAGCACCACGTGCGGCACAGCGCCCTGCCCAAACCGGGCCGGGTCCGCGAGCTGCTCGAGCTGTGCTCGCGCCTCCACAGCACCCGGCTCGCGTGGGAGCGTCCGCTGTGGGAGGCGCACGTGATCGAGGGCCTGCGCGACGGCCGGGTGGCGATGTACATCAAGACCCACCACGCCCTGGTCGACGGCGTGAGCGCCATGCGGCTGCTCGCGAGCGTCCTGAGCACCGACCCCGACAAGCGCGAGATGCCCGCACCGTGGGCGAGGACGCCCGAGCGACCGAAGACCAGTCAGGAGCGGGACAAGGCCGAGCACGCCGCGGGCGACGTCCCGGTGCAGGCGCTGCGTACGGCGCTCGGCGTCAGCGCCGAGGCGGCCGGACTTCCCGGCGCACTGGTCAAGACACTCCGCAAGAGCCTGCGCAACGAGACCTCCCCGCTGTCGCTGTACGCACCGCGCACGATCCTGAACCAGACGATCACCGGGTCGCGCCGGTTCGCAGCGCAGGACTGGCCGATCGAGCGGCTGCGCGCGGTCGGCAAGGCCACCGGCACCACCATCAACGACGTCGTGATCACGATGTGCTCCGGCGCCCTGCGCACCTACCTGCTCGACCTGAAGGCGCTCCCTGAGCAGAGCATGGTCGCGATGGTGCCGGTCGGCCTCAAGGCCCAGCAGTCGCACCTGCCGTCGGCGGAGGGCGGCAACGCGGTCGGTTCGATCATGGTGCAGATGGGCACCCAGCTGGCGGACCCGGGTGACCGGCTGCAGGCGGTGCACCGTTCGATGCGCGACGGCAAGGAGGCTCTGGCGTCGATGACGCCGGTGCAGATCCTCGCGATGAGCGCGGTCGGCCAGGCGCCGGCGATCCTGACGCCGGTCCTGCGGATGCAGGGCCTCGTGCGGCCGCCGTACAACGTGATCATCAGCAATGTCCCCGGCCCGCGCACCACCCACTACTGGAACGGCGCCCAGCTGCTCGGCACCTACCCGCTGTCGATCCCGATCAACGGCATGGCGCTCAACATCACCTGCACGTCGTACGACGGGCTCATGTGCTTCGGTCTCACCGGCTGTCGGCGCACCGTCCCCCACCTGCAGGTGCTGCTGACCTACCTCGACGACGAGCTCAAGGCTCTCGAGAAGGTCGCCGGTGTCTAGGGCGTGCGACCAGGACGCCGCCGACCGGACCGACCGCGCACGCCGTACGCCCCCTTGACCACGTAGTCGAACACCGCGTCGGGCAGCAGCCGGCGGGCCAGCACGAGCGTCCGGGCGCCTCGGCCGACGGGGTAGCGCGCGCGGGGAGTGTTCGCCTGGATCGCCGCCACGATCCGCTTGGCGACGACGTCGGGACCGCTCCCCACGAAGCGCCGGTCGGCCCGCGCCATGACGTGGTGGACGCGGTGCGCCTGCTCGTCGTACGGGCCGTCGCGGCTGACGTCGAGCAGGCCCGCACGAGCGATCTCGTTCCACTCGGTTCGGATCAGGCCGGGCTCGATGATGACCACGTCGATCCCGTGCGGCTCGAGCTCGATCCGCAGGCTGTCGCTGAAGCCCTCCACAGCGAACTTCGTGGCGTGGTACCACGCACCCAGCGGCTCGTAGAACTTCCCGCCCACGCTGGAGATGTTCACGATCCGCGGCCGCTGGGCCAGTGGCTCGCGGGCGATCTCCCGCATGTGCGGCAGGACCAGCTGGGTGAGCCGGGCGAGTCCGAAGACGTTCACCTCGAACTGCTGCCGCGCCTCCTCGATCGGCACCTCCTCGACCGCACCGTAGGAGCCGTAGCCGGCGTTGTTGACCAGGACGTCGATCCGGCCCTGCTCGTGGATGATCCGCGCCACGCCCCCGGTCATCGACGCGTCGACGGTGACGTCCATCGCGAAGACGTGGATCCCGGCGTCCGCCAGCGTCTGCATCCGCTCCACCCGGCGGGCCACGGCGTAGACGACGAACCCTGCCTCCTGGAGCCGCAGCGCCGTCTGCTCGCCGATGCCGCTGGACGCGCCGGTCACCAGGGCCACCCGGGTGCTCATGCCACCATCCTTACAGCCGCGGTGCTGGCCGGTCCTCGAACCCGCCGCCGATCTTCTCGGCGACGGCGCGCAGCCTGGCCCGCGTGATGTCGGCGACGGTGCGCAGCCCCGCGTTGCGGGCGTTGGACCCGGGGCGGGTCGGTTCCGCTGAGTTCACGGAGACGCAGGTACGCCGGCCCCCGTCGGCCGCGTTGGCCAGCGCCACCGCGTGCCCGGTGGTGCCGCTGCCGGCGAAGAAGTCCAGCACCGTGATGTCGGCGGGCATCGTCTGCAGGATCCGCCGGACCAGTCCGGTGGGCTTCGGGGACTCGAAGACGTGGCCGACGATCTCCTTGAGCTCCGCGACCGCGGTGTCGGTCGAGCCGACCTCCGACGCCAACCAGACCGTGCGCAGCTTCTTGCGTCGCGCGCCGGAGGCGTCTCGGTGGAGCCAGTCCTTCTGGAACACGTCGACCCGCTCACCGAGCTTGCCGGACACGGTCCTGCACACGAGGTCGTCAGGTCGTTCGTCGATCCGCGGCCGCGACCAGCGCCAGACGGCCGGGGCGCCGTCGCCGAACACCGGCACCACCTCGACGGACCCCGCGAACGGAGTGGTCGCGACCCGGCCGCTCCCCGGGTCGCCGTGGATCGGGAAGTGCAACGTGGGTGCGGTCACCGGGTTGAACTTCTTGTTCGTGTTGCGCAGCGGCAGGTGCCGGTACCGGCGGCCGTCGCCGTCGGAGAGTGGGAAGTCGCGCGGGTCGACCGACTCCGAGGTGGAGGCGTCCAGGACACACCGGCCGGCGTCGCGGGCGTAGACGAGCAGGTACTCGTGGCTGGTCGCGAAGCCCGCGCCGAGCTGGCGTCCCTTGGGGTTGAGGTTGACGACCACCTGGGCGAGGAAGTTCTGCTCGCCGAACACCTCGTCGAGCAGCAGCCGCAGGTGCGCCACCTCGTTGTCGTCGATGCTGACGAAGATCGCGCCGGTCGCGCGCAGCACCTCGCGCGCCGCCACCATCCGAGGCCGCATCATCGCCAACCACGCCTCGTGCTCGCCGTACCGGTCGCGGTAGGCGAACTCGTTCCCGGTGTTGTACGGCGGGTCGATGTAGATCAGGTCGACCGGGTCGAGCCCGGGCAGCACCGCCAGGTTGTCGCCTTCGATGAAGACGTTCCACGCCGCTGCCACGGTCGGAAGACTAATGCGCGCCTCCGCCGATAGCGGGTACCTCCGACCTACGGTGGAACCCATGCGTCTCCGGGTCGGACTGCTGCTCGTCGTGCTGCTCGCGGCGGCACTGGTGCTCACCGTCCTGCCAGATGGAACGCCGGACCGCTCCGACGACCGCGGGCGGCTGGCCGGTCGCGGCGAGCCGCCGGACACCGAGAAGCAGCCCCGCCAGACCTCCGACGGCCTCCCCGGGGAGGTCGCGGCCGTCGTCCCGACGTACCTGCGTGGCAAGCCGAGGGTCCGCAACGTCCGCCAATGGCGGATCGCCCCGGGCGTCCGTTTCCAGCGGTGGGACCGGATCGACGCCCGCGGCCAGATCCGCGCGTACCTGCTCAGGGTCGACCCGAGCGTCAAGGGCGTGCGCATCGACTATGCGTCGGGGGCGACGGTGCCCGCGCGTGCGCCGCTCACCCGGCTGCTGAAGCAGGACCGCGCCGTGGCCGGCGTCAACGGGGGGTTCTTCGACATCTACGACA
>NZ_DASUTK010000068.1:0-3144 GCF_036374615.1 Nocardioides sp. | reverse complement strand
TCGGCCTTCCAAGGTCGCAGCGGCTCCAGGGAGTGCGCGCTCACCACGTGCGGCACGTCGTGGAGCAGTCCGGCCAGGTGGCCGGCGAGATTCGCGTACCACGTGTGGGAGTGGACCAGGTCGGCCCCGCCGCACGCGTCGGCGATGACCAGGTCGACCCCGATCGTGCGGAGGGCGGCGTTGGCGTGCCTGAGGTCAGCGAGGTCGGCGTACGACGACGTCAGCGGTTCGTCCCGCGGCGCACCGAACGCGTGCACTCTCGCCTCGACGTCGTCGCGCGCACGCAGCGCTCGCACCAGCTCGGCGACGTGGACCCCGGCGCCGCCGTACACCTCGGGCGGGTACTCCTTGCTGAGGACGTCGACGCGCATGGCTCCGACGGTAGTGCTTCTGATCGGACCCTCGCGCCCCTGACGCGGGAGTGGCTAGTTTGACGGGATGAGCAGGGAACCCCGGCGCAACGTCCTCGCGATCGTGCTCGCCGGAGGGGAGGGGAAGCGGCTGATGCCGCTGACGGCGGACCGGGCGAAACCGGCGGTGCCGTTCGCCGGGATCTACCGGCTGATCGACTTCGCGCTGTCGAACGTCGTCAACTCCGGCTACCTCAAGGTCGTGGTGCTGACGCAGTACAAGTCGCACAGCCTCGACCGGCACGTCACCCAGACCTGGCGGATGTCGACCATGCTCGGCAACTACGTCGCGCCGGTGCCGGCCCAGCAACGGGTGGGCAAGCGGTGGTACCTGGGCAGCGCCGACGCGATCTTCCAGAGTCTCAACCTGATCCGCGACGAGACGCCCGACATCATCGTCGTGGTCGGCGCCGACCACGTGTACCGGATGGACTTCAGCCAGATGGTCGAGCACCACGTCGAGACCGGAGCGGCGTGCACCGTGGCGGCGATCCGGCAGCCGATCGGGCTCGCCGACCAGTTCGGGGTGATCGACGTGAACCCCGACGACCCCTCGCAGATCCGCGAGTTCCTCGAGAAGCCGAAGGACGCGGTGGGGCTCCCGGACGATCCGAACGAGGTGCTCGCGTCGATGGGCAACTACGTGCTGGACGCGAACGCCCTGGTCGAGGCCGTCACCCGCGACGCGGACCTCGACAACAGCGCCCACGACATGGGCGGCGACATCGTGCCCGCGTTCGTGCGGCGGTCGCAGGCCGCGGTCTACGACTTCAAGGACAACGACGTGCCCGGGTCCACCGACCGCGACCGTGGCTACTGGCGAGACGTCGGGACGATGGGCTCCTACTACGCCGCCCACATGGACGTCGTCAGTCCGCTGCCGATCTTCAACCTCTACAATTTCAAGTGGCCGATCTTCACGTCCTACGGCCCGCAACCCCCGGTGAAGGTGGTGCAGGGGGAGGGTGGCCAGGCCGCGTCGATCGGAGATGCGGTGCTCTCGCCCGGGGTGGTCATCAGCGGCGGGTCGGTCGACCGCTCCGTGCTGTCGCCCGACGTCCGGGTCCTGACCGGCGCTTCCGTCACCGACAGCGTGCTGCTCAACGGCGTGATCGTCGGCGAGGGCGCGGTCGTGCAGAACGCGATCGTCGACAAGGGCGTCGTGATCCCGCCCGGAGCCGAGCTCGGGGTCGACCTCGAGGCGGACGCGGCTCGCGGCTTCCAGGTCGAGGACGGGCTGACGATCCTCGGGAAGCTCCAGCCGTTCCCGGAGTGACCAACCCCCGGACCCCTCAGAGGATCCCTGCGGCACGCGCCGGCGCGGCGTAGGCCTGCGCGAGGGAGTCGATCGTCTCGTGCGCGTTGAGGCCGCTGGGGTTGGGCACGACCCACAGCTCGGCGCCGGCCAGCGCCTCGGGTTGTCGGCCCAGCACCGCGCGTCGTACGCCGAACGCGGAGCGGTACGCCGTGATGCCGGCGATCGCCACGACTCGCGGCCGCACCCGCTCGACCGTCGCGACCAGCTCTTCACGGCCGGCACGCAGCTCCTCGACAGTCAGCTCGTCGGCCCGGGCGGTCGCTCGGCGTACGAGGTTGGTGATGCCGATGCCACGGGCAAGCACCGCCGCGCGGTCGTCGTCGGTCATGCCTGCTGCCGCGTCGATCGGCTCGAGCAGGATGCCGGCGCGCAGCAGGGCGGGGTAGAACCGGTTGACCGGGTGGGCGAAGTGGGTCTGCGTCGCGGCCGTCCACAGTCCCGGGTTGATGCCGACGAACAGCAACCGGACGTCCGGACCGAGCAGGTCTGGTACCTCCGCTCCGCGGTAGGACTCCAGCTCGGCGCGGGTGAAGCGTGCCACCGCCGTCAGCCCGGCTTCCGGTAGATCACCGCGATCCCGTCGGGGACTGAACGCTGAGACCCGTCCGAGGGTTGGTTCAGCACCCGGACCCTGCCCCGGCGGTTCCGCCCCGCGAGGGTCGTCGATCCCCCACCGTCGAGGTTGATCGCCACCTCGGCACCGAGCCGCTTCATCATCCGGGCCAGCTCGACCATGGTGTAGCCGCGGCTGTGCGGCTGCCGGCCGTCGATCGACAACAGCAGGATCTGGCCGGAGTCGCGGTCGATCCCGACCGCGGTGCGCGGGTGCAGGAACCGGTCGTCGGTCACGGCGATCCTGCGGTTGCGGACCAGCACCTTCTCGCCGCTGATCGCGAACACCGGCCGCGTCGCGAGCCGCCACCGCACCGTCGCGGTCGATCCGACCCGCAGCTGCTCGAGCTGCGTGGCGCCGGGACCACGACCCACCAGGACGATGCCGTCGATGGCCTTGCCGACCGTCAGGTCCGTGGTGTTGACGACCACCCGACCGCCGTCGACCACGACCGCCCGCACGTTCCTCCGCTGTCCGTCGGTGACGGCGTAGCCGGCGGTCCGGCCCCACTTGCTGTTCCAGGCGCCGATCGAACCGGCCCGGGCTCGCGGCGAGTTCACGTTCGTCAGGGGGAGCTGCGGGTACTCGGCGATCGAGGCCTCCAGCGGCATCTTCCCGATCCTCGCCTCCCCGTCGCGGTCGGTCCAGAAGGCGTTGTTCCAGGTGTAACGAGCGGCATGCAGGAACCCTCGCTGCCGGTCCTGCCCGACCCCGAGCGGGGCGCCGGTGTCGTAGATGTCGAAGAACCCCCCGTTGACGCCGGCCACGGCGCGGTCCTGCTTCAGCAGCCGGGTGAGCGGCGC
>NZ_DASUTK010000067.1:0-50667 GCF_036374615.1 Nocardioides sp. | reverse complement strand
CCGGGCCAGCCCCGGCAGCCGCCGGTGCAGCGGGTCCGCGAGCCCGGCCGGCCGCCGGGCCGCGGGCGGATCCGCCGGTCCCTCCTGGTGGGCGCTCGTCAGCGCGGTCAGCTCGTCCTCGCTGTCGGTCCCCTCGAGGTGCAGCTCCTGGCGGGTGAACAGCTCGGCGTAGGGCCCTTGGCGATCGATCAGCTGCTCGTGCGCCCCTGACTCCACGATCCGGCCCTCCGCGATCACCAGCACCCGGTCGGCGCATCGGATCAGGCCGAGGTCGTGGGAGATCACGATGGTGGACTTGCCGCGCATCAGGCTCCGCAGCGCGTCGACCACACTGCGGGCGGACTCGGCGTCCAGGCCGGTGGTCGGTTCGTCCAGGATCAGGATCGGGGCGCGCCGGATGAACGCCCGCGCGATCGCGAGTCGCTGCCGCTGCCCTCCGGACAGGGTCGAGCCGCGCTCGCCCAGATGGGTTTCGTAGCCGTCGGGCAGCGCCATGATGAACTCGTGGGCGTTCGCCAGCCGGGCCGCCCGCTCGATGTCGCTCGGGGTGGCGTCGGGGATGCCGTAGCCGATGTTCTCCGACACGCTGCCGCTCAGCAGCACGGTGTCCTGCAGCACCAGGCTGATCTGGCTGCGCAAGGAGGCGAGCGTGACGTCCTGGACGCGCAGCCCGTCGACGAGCACCTCGCCCTTGTCCGCGTCGTACAGCCTCGGGACCAGCTGGGCGATCGTGCTCTTGCCGGCGCCGCTGAACCCGACCAGGGAGACCACCTCGCCCGGGGCGAGCTCGAAGTCGATGTCGGTCAGCACCGGTGGCCGTGAGGTGAGGCGTGAACCGTCCTCGTGCTCGGCCGGGTAGGTGAAGCCGACGTGCCGGAAGCTGAGCCGGCCCTCGAGCGGCGGGGCAGGGAGGGCGTGCGGGTCGTCGCGGACCACGATCTCCCGGTCGAGCAGGTCATCGATCCGCTCGACGCTCGCGAAGACCTTGCCGATCTTGTACCACTCGCTGACGATCTTGCGGGCGGGCTTGAACATGTTCTGCAGCAGCAGCACGAACAGCACCAGCGTGCCGACGGTGATCGCGTCCCGGTCGACCAGCCATACGCCGAGCCAGACCACCGCGGCGATGGAGAGCGCCTCGACCAGCGAGATCACGAAGCTGAACTTGGCCTGGATGTTGGCGGCCCACAGGGACGCCCGCATGCTCTGGCCGGTCTCGTGGGAGAACTGCTCCAGGTCGACGGTGCCGCGGCCGTAGCTCTGCACCAGGCGGATCGAGGTGAGCATCTCCTGCGCGGTGGAGGCCAGCTCGCCCTCGCGTTGGCGCTGCGTCTTCGAGGCGACCTTGATCCGGCGGGAGTAGTAGTTGGAGACCAGCGCCAGCATCGGGATCACGATCAGCGCGACCAACGCGACGCTCCAGGACTGGGTCAGCAGGAAGATGAAGCTGCCCACCAGCACCAGCAGGCTGCCGAAGATGTTGCTCACCGACTTGACCACGAAGTCCTCTACCACCAGCACGTCGCCGGTGACCCGGGTGAGGACGTCACCGGTCCGCTTGGTGTCGTGGTAGGCCAGCGACAGCTGCTGCAGGTGTGAGTACATCGCGACCCGGATCCGGTAGCCGAGCGAGCGACCGCCGCGCGCCATGCACACCTCGGTCAGCGAGTCGGCGGCACTGTTGATCACGGCGATCAGCACGATCGCGATCGTGAGCAGGAGGATGGTCTCGACGCGCGCGGAGGACAGCAGCTCGGGGGCCCCGTAGCTGCGCAAGTTCCCCCGCGCACCTTGCAGGAAGTCGATCAGGAACGCGATCGGGATCGGCTCCAGGATCGAGGTACCCGCCTCGAACGCGAGGAGCGCGAGCCCGAGCCAGTACGGTCGCCGGTCGCCGGCGAACCGCCGGAACAGCCGCAACGAACGCCTCAGGTCACTCGCCTTCCCGCGTGGTGTCCCGCCGGTCCCGGCCGTCGGCTTGGTCACGCGGCGCGCTCGACCGAGTGCATACATCGGTCCGCCTCCTCCAGAAGTGCGGGCGCGAGGCGGGAGCGGGGTGCCCGCGCGAAGGCCCGCAATGCCTTCCGCTCCAGGGCCACCGCCTGCTGCCACCTGCTCCGGCGGCTGACGGCATCCGGCTTGCCCCCTCGGGCGACGAGATAGTGGCGAAGGAACTCCCGCTCCAGACCCTCGAGCTCGGTCCCGGTCCCGGTCCAGCGGCGGGTCAGCTGACGACGTACGGCGAGCTGGCGCAGCGTGGCGAGGAAGGTGCCGACATCGGCTGCCTGGTCGGAGATGCCGAAGTGGTCCAGGTCGAGCAGGTGGACGCGGGTGTCGCTGAGCAGGAACTGGCTCGGCTTGCAGTCCCCGTGCACCGGACCGATCGTGGCGGGCGGCAGCTCGCCGTGTCGGTCGAGCAACCTGTCGGCCACCTGGGCCGCACGAGCGGCGAAACCGGGGTCGAGCGCGGCGACACCTGCCGCGCGGGTCCCGAACCGGTGCAGCTCGGCCACCACGGATCGTTGGCGCTCCGTCACAGCCGGCAGCTCGTGCAGCTCGGCGAGCGCACGAGCGGCGCGTCGCACCCCGTCCACTGCTCGCTCACCGGGGTCGTCGCGCCCGGCGAGCAGCACGTCCAGCGTCGTACCGCCGACGGCCTCCTGGACGACGACGTCGCCCTCGCCGACGAGCCCGACCGGTGGTGCGAAGCGCAGCGTCCGGCCCCGCGCGGGCAGTGCGGCCAGGGCCGCTGCCTCCTCAGCGACCGCGGCCGCCTTGTCCGGCTTGTGGTAGGCCTTCGCCACGAAGGCCGGGGCGAGCGGTGTCACCCTGGCGAGCACGGTGGCACGTTTGCCCGGCCGGTAGCGCAGCAGCCGGATCCGGGAGTGGATCGTGCTCCGGCCGTCCTCAGGGCGGCGCAGCCGTGCGAGTGCCGGCCCGAGGGACAACGGGTCCGTCAGCCACGGCAGGGCCGGCAGGTCCGGGTCGTCCGGGAAGAGTCGCACCCGCATGCCTGGCTCGATGACGCACCCGGCGCCGGGTCGGCCGGACAGCTCCACAGCGGTCGGGTCGAGCAGATCGCCGCGCACGAGCCGTCCCGCCAGGTCGTACAGCACGGTGGCGCGCACGCCTGGCTCGTACTTCGCGTCCAGGACGTGGCAGATCGCGGCACCCCCGAGCGCGGCCGCGAGCCGGGGCGCCATCAGCCGCGGATCGAGCACGTCCGCGACGCGCTCGGCCTCCCGCCTCATGGCGCGACCGCCATCGCGCTGCTTGTGTCCCGCGGGCGCTCGGAGCCGACGCTCCCTCGGAAGACCAGCTCGAGCTTCTGAGCAGCGTCGTGCACGTCGTAGTCACGCGCCACGGTGGCACGGCCTGCCGTGCCGAGCCGGCGCTGCAGCCAAGGGTTCCCCAGCAGCCTGCGGATCCCGGCCGCGAGAGCGGGCACGTCACCTGGTGGCACGAGGAGCCCGTTCTCCTCGTGTCGCAGGAGCTCCGGGATACCGCCCGCGGCCGTGGTCACCACGGGAACGGCGCAGGCCATCGCCTCCACCAACACGTTCGGGATCCCGTCCCGGTCGCCGTCCTCTGTGTGGCGCGGCGCGAGCGTGAACACCGTCGCGGATGCCAGGGCGGCCAGGACGCGGTCGTTGGAACACGCGCCGTGCAGCACCACGTGGTCACGGAGGCCGAGTTGGTCACGGAGCTCCAGGAGGCGCGGGCGCAACGGGCCGTCGCCGTAGACGTCGCAGCGGAACGTGGGGCTCGTGGCCCGGAGCAGGGCCAGCGCCTGGAGCAGGTCGTCGTACCCCTTCTTCTCGACCAGCCTGCCGACCGACAGGATCGTGGGGAGCCGGCCCGGGTCGGCCGCCGCGGGACGGAACCTGGCGAGGTCCACACCGTGGTGCACCACGAGCACCGGTGGCCGGGCTTCGGCGGGCACCGCGGCCTCGATGTGCTCGGCGTTGGCCTCGCAGCAGGTCACCAGCGCCGTGGCCGCGGCCGCGCGGGCAGCGAGGGCCGCCGGCGGGATCTGCAGCAGATCGCGGGCATGACCGGTGAAGCTGAACGGGAGCCCGGTCAGCCGAGCCGCGAGCAGCCCCACGAGTGCTGGATCGTGGGCGAAGTGCGCGTGCAGGTGGTCGGGCGCCACCCCCTCCTGCCGCATCCGGAGGACGCGCGCGGCCACCGTGACCGCGTGGTCGAAGCACTGGAGCGCGGTGCCACTGGTGTAGCCCGCGGCCAGGCTCGGGTGACGCAGCGCGAACCACAACGTCGCGGCGTACTCCTGCGGGGCGGCTGTCAGCACGGATCCGTGAGCGCGGAGCCGGGCCCGCAACGCGCGCCGCCTTCGCGTCAGAACCGTGAGTGGGGCACGGACCTCCGCCACCTGCGGCTGGACGACCGTCTCCTCCGAGTGGACCAGGGCGAAGATCGCCAGGTCGATGCCGCGGCGCTCCAGTGCGAGCACCTCGTTCAGGACGAAGGTCTGGGAGAGTCGCGGCCAGCTCCGCACCACGTAGATCACGCGTCGAGACATGCCAACCCCTTTGTCAGCGCGGACACGACGAGCCCGCGGCGGGCGGGGGTCGGCGTGTCCCGGAAGGGTCCGGAGCCGAGCGCGAGCTGCTTGGCGATCTTGAGCCAGGTGTAGGCGCAGTACCCCGCATGGCTGCCGGAGTCGACCCACCCGCTCAGGGTGGTGTACTCGTCCAGGAACGCCGTCCGCATCAGGTCTCCGGTGGCAGGGCCCGCCGCGGCTTCCAGGTAGGCGCAGAAGTGCGCGACGTCGAGAGCAGGGTCGCCGAGCCGAGCCTCGTCGAGGTCCACGACGCAGACGTCCCGTCCGATCAGCACGTGCCCGGCGTGGAAGTCCTTGTGGATCGGTGCTTCCTCGACCTGGTCCGCCTCCGTTACCGCACTCGCCCACCGGGCAGCGAGGGCTCGCGCCGGTCGGGCCGCGGTGGGCAGCGCTCCACTGATGAGCGCGGCCCATTGCTGGGAGCTCTGCTGCTCCTGCGCCAGGGAGAGCCGCCGCGGCAGTCGCACCGAGGACCCGTGCAGGAGTGCCAGCCACTGCGCCGCGGCCCGGACGCCTGCCACGGCGTGCGCCGGATCCGCGATGTGGTCGAGTGGAGTCCCCTCGGCAGCGCGGTACAGGACCATCCGCTGTCGCGGGAGCAGCGCCAGCGGCGTCGGGACGTGCCGCGGCCCGGCGCGGAACGGCCCGGTTGAGAGCACCCGGAGGTGCTCGTGCAGCAGCCGGGCACGCTCGAGCTCCGTGAACACCTTGCCGATCACAGGCACCCGGCCGGCGTCGTCGAGGCCGTCGAGGTCGTACCGGACGACCCGCCGTCGGCCGGGGTTGTCGGTGAGCAGCTGTGCCGACCGCACGTGGAGCGTCCGCGTGTCGTCGCGGCCCGGTGCCATTGCGTGCCGGATCTCGCGCGTCATCTCGGTGCAGTCCAGGACGTCGGTTGCGCGCCGGGCCCGCCCCGCAGCGAGCAGCTCCTCGACGGCATCGGCGAGCCTCGGTACGGCGGGCCATGCCGTGACCTCCAGGCGGCGGTAGCGGCGTACCGCGACCTGCAGCAGTCCGGCGGCCCGCCACCACAACAAGGCCTGCGGATCGACCATCCCCGCCCGACCCTGGTAGCCGCTGAGCATCGCGCGCTCGTCCGCCCGCACGGCCACGCGCTCCTGGGACTGCCTGATGCCCTGCCAGGTGAGGTGGGCGAGCACCGCGCCGAGGTCTCGCGCTCGGTCTGAGCGGGACAAGCGATCTGTGTCGAGCGCCACGAGGTCCCCCTCGGGCGTGAGGACCACTTGGCTGGCGCGGAACGAGCCGTGACTCAGCACCTGTCGGCCCGGCGCGGGAACGCTTGCGCCCAGGACCTCCAGGCACGAGAGCAGTCGTGCGGCCAGCTCGGGATCCACGTGGTGGACGGCGGCCATCGCGTCGGCGAGCGACGCCACCTGGTCCTCGGCGGTCCAGCGGGGTGCGGGCACGTCCGCGATCGCGTGGAACCGGGCGAGCAGCGCGCCGAGCCGACGGGCCAGCCCCACTCGTGCCTGGGCGGGCACGCCGGGGTCCCCCAGCACCACTGACGCCGGCAGTCCGGGGACCGCCTCGCCGACGAGCACCTGCAGCTCCGGCCAGGTCGCAGCGAGCTCAGGTACGAGTGCGTGGTCGCGCGACGAGCCCGCGAGATCGCGTCCCAGGGAGGCGGTCTGGTCGAATCGCTCGGGCCGGAAGACCTTGGCGTAGAGGGTGGTCGTGCCGGTGCGGGTGGTGGCTTCATAGCGAAGAACGCATCGGGACCCGGAGCGGAACCGCACCGGCTCCACCCGGCACGAGCTGAGTCGCTCACCGAGCATCCCGGTGAGCAGCGTGCCGACCACCAGCGGGTCGGCCGCCCGGGCGAGGCCAGGCAGCCGCGCGTCGTCGCGGTAGTCGTAGCGCGACCAGTCGCCGCCGGTCACGTCCACGGCGACGAAGGTGGCCGCCGCTCCCGGTGACTCGTCGCGATAGCTGAGCCGGCACCCCTCGCCCGGCGTCCACCGGACGTCGTGCAGCCGCTGGCCGCCCGAGGGGTCAGGCAGTGCCGCGGGCAGGGAGGCCAGCGCCGGGTCCAGCCCGCTCAACCACGTGGCGGTGGCGACGTCGAGCGTCGACGAGCTGCTCATCGGGTCGCCCCGATGGCGTCCAGCGCATCGGCTGCGGCGGACAGTCGATCCTCCACCTGCGACGTCCAGGCCGGGTCGTGAACGGCGCACCGGCGCGCGGCCAGCTTCGCGCTGAAGAGCACCGCGAGCAGGTCCGCTCGTCCCCACCGGGCAGGGTCGCAGGTCCCGTAGCCTGCCCGCAGCGCGCGCCTCAAGCTGCGGATCCGAGGGGCCGGGCACCACCACCGCAGGTCGGCGAGGAACTTGCCGAGGTCGAGGGCGGGCTCGGCCACGGCCAGGCGGTCCAGGTCCAGGAACGTGACCTGCCGGTCGCCGACGGCCAGCAGGTTGTCGCACTTGACGTCCCCGTGCGCGAGGGCGGCGGGCTCGAGCGGCCAGCGGTCGAGCGCCTCGACGACGGCCGCGACCAGGCGCCCGAATCGGGCACCCTCCCGTGGAAGCAGCGCAGTGAGATGCTCCCCCGCCCGCAGCGTCGCGGCTACCTCGGCCGGGACCGAGTGTGACCGCTCGACGCGAACGTCCGCCTCGTGCAGGACCCGCAAGGCCCGGCCCACCAGGTAGACGAGCCGGACCCCGTCCGTCGCCCCGTCGCGGAGCCGGTGCCACAGCGGTCTGCCCGGCGTGCCTTCCCAGAGGGCGACCTGCTCCTCCGCGGCGTACCCGATCGGTTCGACGACGCTGGCCCCCGGACAGCTCTCGGCGATCGTCGCCGCGAGCTCGGCCGCCACGGGGACGGCCTGCGCGCCAGAGTCGTCGCGGTCGACCTTGGCGTACACACCGTCAGGACCCAGCCGTCCCCCGGCCACGTGCAGGACGTGCCGCTGCCCCGGTCGGTAGCGGACCGGTCGGATCATGAGCTCCGATGCGTGCCCAGGTGTCCGGCCGGAGACCGCCGCCAGGAGTGGAGCCAGCTGCGCCCGGTCGCTGAGGCGGGCGAGCTGCGGGAGCGCGGGATCATCGGGAGAGACCAGGACCTCGACCCGCTCGTCGGGGTGCCACGTCACCGCGATGGCGCGCGGCGGGTGCGCAGCGCTGTCGTGCACGCGGTAGTAGCCGGTGAGCTTGCGACCCGGCTTGTACTTGGTGCGCATCAGCTCGACCGACACCACCCGGTCGAGCGGCAGTCGTTCACCGAGCAGGTCGCGCGCGCCGTGGCCCAGCGGATCGACCGCGAGCCGGGCGAGCGCCTCGACACCCAGCCGGCCGGACAGCACCTCGTGAAGACGAGGCGCCGTCGCGCTGCCGGACAGGGCCGTGGTCATCGACGTCCTCCGCTCCTCGTGGTCGTGGCCGCCCCGACGCCCTGGTGGCCGTTGACCGCGAGCGGTTCGAGGGCGCTGCCGCGGGGACCGTCGCCGAGCGGGGAGAGCAGGTGCCGCACTGCGCGGTCCCTGCCGTCCAGATCCGGCGTCTCGGTCACCTCCGGCTTGGAGGAAGCGAGCGCGTCCACCATCGAGACGGCAAGCATCTCCGGCGACAGCGACTCCGGGGGCAACCACCGGACCCAGCCTCGGTCGGCGAACCTGCTCGCGCGCATCCGCTGCTCGGCGCTGGGGCCCTTGCGGGGTACGAGCAGGGCTCGTCGGGCGAAGCGCAGGACCTCCGCGGTGGTGTTGTAACCGGCCATGCTGACGACCAGGTCGGCGCACCGGATGTGGTTCAGCGAGTTGTCCACAGTGGAGACCAACCGCACCGGCAACCCCCGGGCGAGCCGTCGCAGCTGCTTCTGCTCGGCCTCGGGCAGGAAAGGCCCGGTGACCACGACGAGCCTGCAGGGTCGTTCGGCGACGAGCGCCGGGACGGCGCGGATCAGGGTCTCGAAGAGCGTGAACCCGTCCGCGCCGCCACCGGCCATGGCGACCACCAGGTCACTCTCCGGAGCGCCACGCAGGTAGCGCCGGCGCAGCGCGTCGGGAGAACCCGACGGATGCGGTGAGCAGACATAGCCGCAGTAGCGCACGCGGCTGCCGAGCTCCGCCGGCCAGGCGTACTGGGTGGCCACGTCGAAGACGCCGCGGCACCCGTAGACCAGCACGTCGTGGTAGTACCTCTGAAGCGCGTCGAAGGCGCCCTCGACCTGCCAGCGACGGCGGACCGTGGCCGGCGCGTCCACGATGTCGCGCAGGCCGAGAACGGTGCGGACCTTGGAGGGCAGTGCCTTCAGGGTCGGCACCAGCTCGCCCATGGCGCCGTGTGGCATGTGGTCCACCAGCAGTACGTCGGGTCGGAACTCCTCGGCCGCAACCCGGATCAGCTTCCGCCGCAGTTCTCTCACGTCGGCGAAGGGCATCCCCAGGGCGACCGGACGCCAGTCGCCCGGGCCGACCTTGCGGATCGACGGAAGCTTCAGGTAGTCGTGCCCCGGGCTGGTCGAGAAGAACTGCCCCATCGGGGAGTCCGACACCGTCAGCACGCTGGCACCCGGCCGCGCCGCGAGGAAGGCAGACGCGAGCAGCGTCGTTCGTCGAAGGTGTCCCAGGCCGAGCCCGTCCTGGGAGTAGATCATCAGGCGTGGCTCGGGTGTCATAGTCATGGCTACCGCCTGACAGCCTGGTGCGGGTCCGTCGCCCCGCCGGCCAGGCCCGAGATGGGCTGTGAGTCGCGCACCCCTGCGTGCCAGGCCACCTGTTGCCGGAGGCCGGCTCGCAGTCCGACGGTGGGTGACCAGTCGAGGTGCTGCCGGGCGGCATCGATCCGGCCGGCCGTGCGAGGGACGTCGCCCGGCCGCTCCTGCCGCGTCTCCAGAGACGGATCATCGACGTCGACGATGCTGCGCAGCTCCTCGATCAGGGTGGCCACCGAGGTGGGTCGGCCGCAGGCGATGTCCAGCACAGCCGCCGGGGGCAGGTCTGCGAACAGGGCGCGGGACGTCGCCCTCACGACGTCTCCCACGAAGGTGAAGTCGCGGGTCTGGCTGCCGTCGCCGAAGAGCTGCAGCGGACGACCGTCCAGGAGCGCCTCGATGAACCGGTGCGCGGCCATGTCCGGCCGTTGGCGCGGGCCGTAGACGGAGAAGTACCGCAGCGAGACCCCGGGCAGGCCGTAGCTGTAGGCGTATGCACCGACCAGGGCCTCGGCGGCGAGCTTGCTGACGCCGTAGGGGCTCGCGGGACGCGGCTCCCCACGCGCGCGGAGGGCCTCCGTCTCCGCACCGTAGACCGATGAGCTCGAGGCGTAGACGAAACGTGAGACCCCCTTCGCCAGCGCAGCCTCGAGCAACCGCTGCGTCGCGAGCACGTTGCGGTCGACGTAGCGCTCGAACGAGGGGCCCCACGAGGTGGAGACCCCTGGCTCGCCGGCGAGGTGCGCGACGGCGTCGATGCCGTCGAGGAGCTGCCCCGACGGCGCGGTGCGCACGTCCGCCTCCACCAGCTCGAAGGCGGGGTCGGGCATCAGCTCAGCGATGTTGCGACGCTTGCTGGCGGGGTCGTAGAACTCCGTGAAAGCGTCGACGCCGCGCACCTCGCAGCCGTCCTGCACCAGTGCCTCGCACAGGTGGCTGCCGATGAACCCTGCTGCTCCGGTGACCAGCACTCGCGTCATGGGCCTCGCGTCCTTCCCTCGGTCGTGCGGTGGGCGCGATCGCGCTGCCCGACGCTCGGGTAGACGCGCGTGGAACCCCCGTGTGCGACGGGCCGGCAACCCCGAGGTGACCGGACCCGTCACTGATGCGAGCGTGCGCTCGCTTCCTGTTCATTCTGCGTTCGCGAGGCCGACACGACATCATCAATTTGGGGGATTACGAGCAGGCGAACGAAAGGTAGCGTCCGAAGGCGAGGCAGCCACAAGTACTCTGAACTTGCCCGCCCCCCAGCCGTTCAAGATGACCAAGGTTGTCCATCTGGACGCGGGGGAGGCGGGCCATGGCATTGCGGGTCTCGGTGATCGGCAGTGGCTACCTTGGAACCACTCACGCGGCCGGCATGGCCGAAGCCGGCTGGGAGGTCCTCGGGGTCGACATCGACGAGGCCAAGGTCGCTGCCCTCGCTCGCGGTGAGCTGCCGTTCTACGAGCCAGGACTCGGCGACCTGGTCCGAAAGCACGTGGCGGGCGGCCGGCTTCGCTTCACCACCTCCTTCGAGGAGTGCGGGTCCTTCGGTGACGTGCACTTCCTCTGCGTCGGGACCCCGCAACGCCCGGGCGAGCTCGGCGCGGACCTCGGCCAGCTGCGATTCGCCGTGGAGTCACTCGCCCCGCACCTCAGACGACAGTGCGTCGTGGTCGGCAAGTCGACGGTGCCCGTGGGGACGGCCGAGCGGCTCGCCGCGATGCTGGCGACGACGGCTCCGGCCGACGGAGACGTGGAGCTGGCGTGGAACCCCGAGTTCCTCCGGGAAGGGCACGCGGTCGAGGACACGCTCCGGCCCGACCGGATCGTCATCGGCGTGCAGTCCGAGATCGCGGAGAAGGTGCTGCGCGAGCTCTACGTGCGCCAGCTGCGCGCCGGCGTACCCCTGGTCGTGACCGACCTGCCCACGGCGGAGCTCGTCAAGGTGGCCGCCAACGCCTTCCTCGCCACCAAGATCTCGTTCATCAACATGATGGCCGACCTCTGCGAGGCCACGGGGGGCGACGTGACGGCCCTGGCGGATGCCCTCGGACGGGACGACCGGATCGGGGAGCGGTTCCTGCATGCCGGGCTGGGGTTCGGTGGGGGCTGTCTCCCGAAGGACATCCGGGCTCTCGCGGCGCGCGCGGACGAGCTCGGGGTGCCCCACGCGGCCACCCTGCTGCGGGAGGTCGACCGGATCAACCTCGGTCGCCGGACGCGGATGGTGCAGCTGGCCGTGGAGGCGTGCGGCGGCAACATCCTCGGCAAGCGCGTCGGCGTCCTGGGTACGGCGTTCAAGCCACGTTCCGACGACGTCCGTGACTCGCCCGCGCTGAACGTCGCGGCACAGCTGCAGCTGATCGGTGCGCACGTCCGGGTCTACGACCCGGTGGCGCGAAGCACGGCCGAGTCGCAGTACCCGACGCTGGAGTACGTCTCCTCCGCTGTCGAGGCGGCCGCTGACGCGGACCTGCTGCTGCACCTCACGGAGTGGCAGGAGTTCCTCGACCTGGACCCGTGCGACCTCGACGGCGTTGTCGCGCGCAAGTACATCCTCGACGGACGCAACGCTCTGGATGCGGAGCGGTGGCGTGTCGCGGGATGGAACTACCGGGCCTTGGGACGGCCGTGACATGGCCGGACCACAGGAGCTCACCACCAGAAGACACGACACGGACGAGGATGGGAGGGGGACCAGATGACGACAGTCAGAGTGGCCGTCGCCGGCGCCGGCAACTGCGCAGCGGCGCTGGTTCAAGGTGTGCACTTCTACCGGGACGCCGACCCGGAGAGCACGGTGCGGGGTCTGATGCACGTGAAGTTCGGTGACTACCACGTCTCCGACGTCGAGTTCGTGGCGGCGTTCGACGTGGATGCCAAGAAGGTCGGGTTCGACCTGGCCGAGGCCATCGCGGCGAGCGAGAACAACACGATCCAGTTCTGTGACGTGCCGCCGACGGGCACGCACGTGCTCCGGGGGCCGACCCTGGACGGTCTCGGCAAGTACTACCGCCAGACGATCGAGGAGTCGACGGCCGAGCCGGTCGACGTGGTCTCCGTGCTGCGCGAGACCCGCGCCGACGTGTTGGTGTCCTACCTGCCGGTGGGCTCGGAGGAGGCCGACAAGTTCTACGCCCAGTGCGCGATCGACGCAGGTGTGGCGTTCGTCAACGCGCTGCCCGTCTTCATCGCCTCCGACCCGGTGTGGGCCAAGAAGTTCGAGGACGCCGGTGTCCCGATCGTGGGTGACGACGTGAAGTCACAGGTGGGCGCGACGATCACCCACCGGGTGCTGGCCAAGCTGTTCGAGGACCGGGGCGTGGTGCTCGACCGCACCTACCAGCTCAACGTCGGCGGCAACATGGACTTCAAGAACATGCTCGAGCGGGAGCGGTTGGAGTCGAAGCGGATCTCCAAGACCCAGTCCGTGACCTCCAACCTCGACCACGACCTCGGCGCCGACAACGTGCACATCGGCCCGTCCGACTACGTCGCGTGGCTCGACGACCGCAAGTGGGCCTACGTCCGCCTCGAGGGCCGCGCCTTCGGCGACGTCCCGCTCAACATGGAGTACAAGCTCGAGGTGTGGGACTCGCCGAACTCGGCCGGCATCATCATCGACGCGATCCGGGCCGCGAAGATCGCCAAGGACCGCGGCATCGGCGGACCGATCATCTCAGCCTCGTCGTACCTGATGAAGAGCCCGCCGGTGCAGCTGCCCGACGACGAGGGCCGGCGCCGGGTGGAAGCCTTCATCGCCGGTGAGAGTGCGAGGTGACGCGGCCGAGACGTCAGCCACCGAGGTGAGCGCGGGACCGACACCCGCAGCGACCGGACCGGGTCAGTCGTCCACCCGCAGCCGTTCGGCGGCCTCCGCGATGTCGTCGATCAGCAGCTCCGCGCCGGTCGTTGCGACCTCGCGCTCGTCGAGGGGTCCGGCCACGGCCACCCGCGTCTCGGTGGCCAGCCGGGCCACCGCGTCTCGGTGCGACCGGAACAGTCTCGCGTCGTAGGTCCCCAGCACGACCAGTGACGGGTGCAGCCCTGGAACCGGCTCCGCGAGCCTGTCCAGTGGAGTGTCCGCCCCGAGGAAGGTCACCCGCCACCCCCGGCGTGTCATGAGCAGGCCGAGCATGACCAGGCCGAGGTCGTGAGTCTCACCCGGCAGGCACGCGAGCACGGACGTGGCCTGGTTCCGCGCTCCCCAGTCGCCCGCGAGTCCGAGCAGTCGGCCACGGATCAGGTGCGAGGCGAAGTGCTCCTGGGCCACGCTGACCGTGCCATCGGCCCAGCGGTCGCCGAGCTCGTGGAGGTACGGGATGAGCACGTGGCGGATCGCGTAGTCGACCGAAACCGTTCCGAACAGCTGGTCGAGGACGGCGTTCGCCCCGACCGCGTCGAAGCGGTCCATGCTCTGCGTCAGCTCACCGGCCAGCACCTCCACCACGGGTCGGTCCGGACGGCCAGGGGCGGGCGTCGAACCCCCAGCCGTCGCGGCCTGGCGGGCTGCCTCGGCGGCCGAGACTCCCCGGGAGATCAGGGCGGTCGTGCGGCGTACCCGCCCTTCGTCGGCCTCGGAGTACAGCCGGAAGCCACCTTGAGAGCGCTCGGGGCGGAGCAGGCCGTAACGCTGCTCCCAGGCCCGGAGCAGCTCCGGGGACACACCGGTACGGCGGGACAGCTCACCGATCCGCATCCTTGGCTCCACGACCAACACCCTACTGACTCTCGACGTGACTTGTACAGACTCTTGACAAGATCGACGGGAACGGGCATGCTGCGCCAGTTGGACCTACACAGACTCTCTACACACTGGAGGAATCATGAAGAAGCTCGACACCCTGGCCCTGGCCCTCGTGATCGTCGGCGCCGTGAACTGGGGCCTGGTCGCGCTGGCCGAGTTCGACCTGGTGGCCACCATCTTCGGGATGGAGTTCGGCGAGACCAACGCCGTCACCCGGATCGTCTACGGCCTGGTCGGCGTCTCCGGCCTGTACTTGGCGGCGCGCGCCACCGCCCTCCTGGGCGACCGCACCCACCACGGCGACCGGGTGGCGACCAGCACGCACTGACCCGTCACCCCGGCGGGTGGATCCCGACGTCGACGTCGACACCTGGTGGCGGGTCGAGCAGTTTCGGGCGTACGCGGCGCACACCCGCACCGCGGAGTTCCGGCAGGGCCTGCACGCCGTGCTCGCGGAATCCGCTCGGCGCACCGCCTTGATGTGCAGCGAATCCCTGTGGTGGCGTTGCCATCGACGGCTGGTCTCCGACGTGCTCGTACTGCTTCACGACGCATCGGTGCTACACCTCGACCACAGCGGCCGGCTGACCACGCACGTGCCGGCCGACGGCGCGAGGGTGACCGACGAGGGGCTGGTCTACGACGATGGGGCACTGGTCTACGACGATGGGCAGTCGTCCTTCACAGGCGGCGGCTGACCGTCCTTGCGTGCTGCAGTGGGTGCATGAGACACCTGGGCGGGCCTTCGCGAGACGAGTCCGGTTCGACCCCCACCCTGGCCGGGGTGGGCGCGCCGCATTTGCTTGACGTCAAGCAAACGGCGAATCGGGGCCTACCCCCACGCCTTGCTCGGCCGCGCCGGATCGGGGGCGCGCGGCGCCCGAACGCTCGGTGCAGTGACCGGCTACGGCGAGGCGAACTCCTGACGGAACGCAGCAGGAGGCAGCCCGTACGCACTCTTGAACGCGCGGCTGAAGTGCGCCGGATCACCGAACCCCCACTGAGCTCCCACCGCCGAGACCGGTCGGCCGAGGAGGGCGGGGTCCAGCAGGTCGCGCCGGCAGCGATCGAGCCGCCGTCGGCGGATCAGCCCGGCGACGCCGTCCCCTGCGTCCTCGAACAGCCGGTGCAGGTGGCGCAGCGAGATGTGGTGCGCCGCAGCGACCGAGGCCGGCGACAGGTCGGGGTCCGACAGGTGCTTCTCGATGAAGGCCTGACAGCGGGTGCGCAGAGCCCGGCGCGCTGCCTCGGGTCCGACGGCGTGAGGCCGGTCGAGACGGCTCGCGATCCCCACGTGGAGCAGGTCGAGGACGGCGGCACCCACCTGGGCGCTGGCGACCTCGTCCTGGGTCTCCAGATGGCGTGGCAGCTGCCGGACCAGGCCGGAGACCAGCGCCGCGGTGCCGCTGGTCCCGCCGATGCCGGTCCCGAAGAGCGGTGCGACCTCGTCCTCGCGGAACGGGCTGAGCGTCTTCGGGTAGGACAACATCACCGCGCGCCGCGAGGTGTAGGTGCACTGCAGCGGTGCCGACAGGTCCAGCAGGCCGAGGTCGCCGCGTCGGTACTGCGTGCGGCGGTCGAACTGCTCGCCGACGCTGGAGCCGTCGGCCTGGACGAACAGCACGTAGCGGTCGGGGTCGTGGCAGCGGATGTGGTGGGCAGTTCGCCGAGCGCGACCCGGGCCGGACCGGGACTCGATGAACTGCGCAGGCCCGACCTGGCCGATCACGATCTGGTCGCGCTCGTCGGGGGCGTGGTCGAGGTCGATCTCGAGCCCGGAGAACGCGGTGGACACGGTCTCCCGCCAGCTCTCCTCACGCTGCGCCTGCGGCTCGGCCACCGCCTTCAGAACGGTGCGCATGTCCTCGATCCTGCGCTCGCCGCGACTCCCACACAACCCGGTATCGGGCGCGGATGCTCAACGCCCTGGCGCGCAGGGGCAATGCGGCCACGCCCGGCTCGTCCGACGCTGGTACGTGCCGACCGCTCATCGGAGGGAGACACCTGTGACCGACCAGCCGCCCCCGAGCTCTGTCGCCCATGACCTGGCCGCCCGGATCCCGGGCGAGGTCCTGGTGGCGGGCGAACCGGGCTACGACGAGGCCCGCACGCCGTACTTCGGCATCCGTGACGGGCATCCGGTCGCGGTCGTCCGCCCGGCCGACGCGGTCGATGTCGCGACCGTGGTCGAGACGGCCACCCGGAGCGGACTGCCGCTGCACGTGCGCGGCGGCGGGCACCACGCGGCCGGCCACGCCACCGGCGACGGCCTGCTGCTCGACCTCACGTCCTTGCGCGGGTTGTCCGTGGGCGCCACGAACGACCGGGACGGTGCATCGGTGTGGGCCGGCGGGGGACTGACCGCGGGCGAGGTCACCAACGCACTGGCGCAGCACGGGCTGGCCGTGGGGTTCGGCGACACCGACAGCGTCGGGATCGGGGGGCTCACGCTCAGTGGCGGGTTGGGGTTCCTCAGCCGGCGGCACGGGATGACGATCGACAACCTGCTCGGAGCCGAGGTCGTCACGGCCGACGGGCGGGTCCGGCGCGTGGACGCCGGCCGCGATCCGGACCTGTTCTGGGCGCTGCGCGGGGGAGGCGGCAGCTTCGGCGTCGTCACCCGCTTCCACTACCGGGCAGTGCCAGTCACCGAGGTGTACGGCGGCGCGCTCTTCCTGCCCGCGACGCCGCAG
The DNA here is from genome assembly GCF_036374615.1 of Nocardioides sp. Lineage (GTDB taxonomy): Bacteria > Actinomycetota > Actinomycetes > Propionibacteriales > Nocardioidaceae > Nocardioides. The sequence goes on along the minus strand of NZ_DASUTK010000067.1, from coordinate 33,992 downwards.
GCGTTGGAACGGGTGGTCGCGGTCAGCTGCGCCGCCGACGACGCGCTGAGCGTGATCGCGTCGGTCATCCCGACGCCACCGCTCGACGAGCTCCCCGCCGAGCAGCACGGGCAGCCGGTGCTCATGGTCCGCGTCTGCTGGGCCGGCGACATACGGCGAGGCGAGCAGGCGGTCGCCCCGCTCCGGGCGGCCGCCGATCCGGTGGCAGACCTGGTCGGGCCGATGCCGTACTCGGAGCTCCTCGCGCTGCCGACCCGCAGCCACGGGGCCGTGATCGCGGTCCGCTCACTGTTTCTCGACCACGTCGACACCGCCACCGCCGAGATGATGCTCGACTACATGGCCCGCAGCGACGCGCCGTTGCGGATGGTGCAGCTGCGCGCCTTGGGCGGCGCCATCGGGCGGGTGGATCCTGCGGCCACCGCCTTCGCGCACCGGCGGAGCGGGATCATGGTCGTCATCGCCTCCAACGACGAGCCCGACCTGGAGACGGCCCGCGACTGGGCGGAGGAGCTCGCCACGAAGGTCGCCCAGGACGACCCGGGCGGTTACGTCGGGTTCTTCGGCCCGCACGACGACGGACGGATCGGCAGCGCCTACCCGCCGGCCACCTTGGCCCGGCTGCGGCAGGTCAAGGCGACCTACGACCCGGCCAACCTGTTCCGGCACAACGACAACATCACTCCTGCGACACCCTGAGGCTGCGGCGGGTTCAGGGGAGGGGTGCGAACCGCAGGGACTCGAGCGTCGATGTCCGCTCGTCGAGCATCTCGGACGACGGGTTACCCCGGGAGGAGAGCGTCGCGAGCAGCACGTCGTCGCCGTACTCCAGGACCCATACGTCGACGGTGACCCGCGGGCCCAACCGACCACCCCACATCGAGTCCAGCGCCGGTTCGGTCTCCAACTCCGTTGCGCAGCGGATCTTCATCGGGATCGAGACCTGGAGGTGCGTGGCAGGCAGCTCGGCGCTGAAGAACGGTGCCGGGCTCGGAGCGTCCAGGACGCGGGTCCCGGGGACCTCGGCGATCCGGTCGACCACCTGCGCGCGAGAGAGCCCGCTCGGCAGCCCCGCACCGCCAGGCTCGCACCGGGCCACGTCCATCCCCCTGTACTCGGCGATGCCCCAGCTGATGGCTCCCGACGTGCTGTTGTGCCACGCCCCGCTCGAGGTCGTGCGCCAGCCCTCCCCTACCACGTCGAGGACGGCGTCGGGCACGTCGTCGCCGCCGACGATCTCGAGGGCATACGTGCCCGGCTCGAACACCTCGCCCCTGGTCACCTCGCCCAGGACTCTCAGGCCGAGCTCCGGGACCGGGATCGTGATCTGGCCGGCCGGTGTCTGGGACGGTGCTGGATCGGGGATGGACGTGTACACGCCGTAACCCACCGCTACGGCCGCGGCGAGCGCTGCGACCGGTGCCAGCTGGCGGCGACGACGCAACGCCCGCCCCCGCTCGAGCAGCCGGTCGGGGTCCATCGGGCGGACGCCGAGCTCCGCGCGCTCGCGGAACTCGGTGATCTTCTGGTCAGACATGACCGGCTCCTTCCTCGTCAGCCAGCGCTTGTGCGAGCGCCTCGCGGCCACGGCTGAGCCGCGACTTCACCGTGCCCTCGGGGATTCCCAGCGTCTCCGCGACGGTCGCGACGTCCAGGTCCGCCAGGTAGTGCAGGGCGACGACCTCACGCATGCCCTCGGGCAGCGCCCGCAGCGCCTCGATGACGTCCAGCCGGTCCTCGAGCGTCGTCACGTCCGTCGGGGGCGGTGCAACCTGGTCCCGGATCCGCGAGAAGTTGCGCAACCGTCGCCACCGGCTGCGCTGGAGGTTGATCGCCACGGTGCGTAGCCACGCCTCCGGGTTGTCGAGCTCGATGAACCGTCGGCCGAGGGCAGCACCCTTGACGAAGGCCTCCTGCACCAGGTCCTCCGCCTCGGTTGCGTCGCCCGTGACGCCGTACAGCTGCACGACGAGGCGCCGGTACGACATGTCGAAGACGTGGCGGAACGCGAGCTCCTCCGAGCGCGGTAGCGCGGGTTCACGCCCCACTGCGAGTGTCTCTGCGTCCATGGCCGCCTCCTGCTGGTCGGACGATGTGACGACTCCCGAGGCAACCCGTGGGTTCCATCCTCCTCCACGAACCTCGCCGGCGCTGGTGATGAGCCAGACTGGCCGCCATGCGGCTGCCGGATCCTGCCCTCGTGGTGCTGGTCGGGGCAGCCGGGTCGGGCAAGTCCACGTGGGCGCAAGGGCGGTACCGCGCCGAGGAGATCGTTTCCTCCGACGCACTCCGGGCCGTGGTGGGCAGTGGCCCAAGCGACCTCGACGCGTCCAACGACGCCTTCGCCCTGCTGGAGACGATCGTCGCCGCTCGACTCGGTCGCGGGCTGACCACCGTCGTCGACACCCTCGGCACCGACGCCGAGCGACGCCGGGGCTGGCGCGCGGCGGCCGCCGCGAGCGGCCTGCCCGCTGTGGTGGTCGTGCTCGACACCTCGGACGCCGAGTGCCGACGCCGCAACGCCTCACGCGACCGGCCGGTGCCGGCGCCGGTGCTTGCCGGCCAGCTCCGCGCGGTCCGCGATCTACGAGCGGAGCTCGAGGCGGAGGGCTGGGACCTCGTCGTCCCGGTCGCGGACGAGGCGCCGGCGCCGGATGCGCCGGACGTGCTTGGGCCGGCCGCCGTGGACGCGGCGCGCGACCGCACCAACAGCCTCGGCCTGCGGGTCCTGCTGCAGGTGTCCCGGTTCCCGTGGGGCGAGGACCCGCTGGCCTGGCTGACCGAGGTCGCGCGTGCCGCCGACGAGGCGGGATTCGCCGGGCTGGCGGTGATGGACCACCTGATCCAGATCCCACAGGTCGGCCGGGCGTGGGACTCGATCCCGGAGCCGTGGGTCACGCTCGGTGCGGTGGCCGGGCTCGGCACCGGGCTCGAGCTCGGGACGCTCTGCACGCCGGTGACCTTCCGGCCCGCCGGTGTGACGGCGAAGGCGGCTGCGACCCTCTCCGCGCTGACGGGCGGCCGGGCGTTCGTAGGGATCGGAGCGGGCTGGTGGGAGCGCGAGCACGCGGCGTACGGCCTCCGGTTCCCGCCGCCCGGTGAGCGGCTCGACGACCTCGAGCGCGCGATCGTCACGATGCGCGCCCTGTGGGCTCCGGGGACCAAGCCGTACGACGAGGCGGGGGTGACCCTGCCCGAGACCACCTGCTACCCGCGGCCACCGAGCCCGATCCCTGTCATCGTCGGCGGCTCGGGTGAGCGCCGGACGCTCCGGATAGCCGCGCGGCTCGGCGACGCCTGCAACCTGCGCACGACCGACCACGACGTCCTGGAACGCAAGATCGCCGTGCTGCGCGATCACTGCGCGGAGGTCGGCCGCGACCCTGACGAGGTCGCCGTGACCGTGCTCGACCTTCCGGTCGTCGGCCGCGACCGGGACGACGTGTGGAGCCGGGTCGAGCGGCACCGCGGCCGCACGGCCGCGGCGACGTACGCCGCCACCACCCATGCCGGCACCGTGGCCGAGCACCGGGACCGCTACGGCGGCCTCGCGGCCGCCGGTGTCTCCACCGTCTTCCTCGCGACCCGCGACCTCGACGGCCCGGACGCCGTGCTCGACCTGGCGGGGCTCAACGCCTGACCGGGGCGTCGGGACCGTCGCGGAAAGAAGTCTCGAGAAATCTGGTGGCACGTGTCGATCCGGGGCCGCGCCGTTCGGCACACGGGGTGACAGCAACCCTCGGGCACCCGCCCGACCAACCGGAGGAGCACATCGATCATGGGATTCATCAAGTCCGGCCTCTTCATCTCACTCGACGGTGTCATCGAGTCGCCCGAGACCTGGCACTTCCCCTACTTCGACGACCAGATGGGGGCGGCTGTCGGCGAGCTGATGAGCGACAGCGACGCGACGCTGATCGGTCGCCAGACCTACGACGAGTTCGCGGCGTACTGGCCCCAGGCGGACGCCGAGGACCCGATGACCGGCGTCATGAACGGCGCCCGCAAGTACGTCGTGTCGAGCACCCTCACCGACCCCGCGTGGGAGAACACCACCGCGATCAACCCGCCCGCCGCAGCGGACGCCGCCGACGTCGCCACCCAGCTGACCCGGCTCAAGCAGGACACCCGGCTCAGCACCACCGGCAGCGCCACCCTGGTGCGTTGGATGCTCGAGCAGGGGCTGGTCGACGAGCTGCACCTGCTGGTGCACCCGATCGTGGTCGGTCACGGCAAGAAGCTCTTCGAGGACGGTGCGACCGTTCCGTTGAAGCTGGTCTCGTCCACTACGTTCGACAGCGGTGTCCTGCACCTCGTCTACGCGGGTGCGGACAGCTGAGCGGGAAGGCGGACCTGGAGGAGGAGAGTCACGATGCGCTACATGCTCATGCACTACCAGACCCAGGCGATGGAGGACGGGATACCGCCGACCGCCGAGGAGCAGGCTGCCATCGGGCAGTACATGCAGGAAGCCGCGATGTCGGGGGTGCTGCTCACCGGCGAGGGAGTGGCTCCGAGCAGCAAGGGCGCCCGCGTCGAGGCCGCGGACGGTGAGGTGCGCGTGATCGACGGTCCGTTCGCCGAGGCCAAGGAGCTGATCGCCGGGTTCGCGATCCTCGAGGTCGACTCCCTCGCCGAAGCTGTGGAGCACGCCCGGAAGTGGGCTCGGATCGTCGGCACCCACCGGGTCGACGTCCGCAAGGTGATGGAGGCCGAGGACCTCCTGCCGCCGCAGGGCTGAGCAGCGATTTCGCTCGACCCGTCGCCGCCGCGCCATGACCGCGCACGATCCGGACCCGTTCCCCCGACCACCGTCGGAGGACGCGCTCGACCAGCGGCTGGCGGCGCTGTGGCGGGTCGAGTCACCCCGGGTCATCGCGCGCCTGATGCGCCAGGTCGGCGACCTCGACACTGCCGAGGAGCTCGCGCAGGACGTGTTCGTGGCGGCCATCGAGCGGTGGCGTGCCGAGGGGGTCCCCGACAACCCGGGCGCGTGGCTGACCACGACCGCCCGGTACCTCGCGATCGACCGGATCCGTCGTCGCGACACCGGACGGGGGAAGTACCAGCTGGTCGCGGCCTCGCAGCCGCAGACCCTCGAGCACAGCATCGACGAGATCGTCGACGGAGATCTCGCCGATGACCTGCTCGGCCTGATCTTCATGGCCTGCCATCCGATCCTGTCGCCCGACGCCCGCTCGGCGCTGACCCTCAAGCTCGTCTGCGGGTTGGGCACCGACGACGTCGCGCGGGCCTTCCTGGCACCGGCTCCGACGATCGCCCAGCGGATCGTGCGAGCGAAGCGGACCCTGGCCGCTGCCAAGGTGCGGTTCGAGCTCCCGCCGGAGTCCGAGCGACACGCTCGGCTCGACGCAGTGCGCGAGGTGGTCTACCTGGTGTTCAACGAGGGCTACTCCGCCACCAGCGGCGACCAGTGGTTCCGCGGCGACCTCTGCGCCGAGGCGCTGCGGCTCGGCCGAATGCTCGCCGCCCTGACGCCCCTGGACACCGAGACCCTCGGCCTGCTCGCACTGATCGAGCTGCAGGCCTCGCGGCTGCGGGCGCGCACCGGGCCGGACGGGGAGCCGGTGCTGCTGCTCGATCAGGACCGCCGCCGCTGGGACCGACTGCTGATCCGGCGCGGGCTCGCCCACCTCGACCGGATCGAGCAGCTCGGTGGGACGGTCGGGCCATACGCGCTGCAGGCCGCGATCGCTGCCTGCCATGCGCGGGCGACCACTCCCGAGGAGACCGACTGGGAGCGGATCACCGCCCTGTACGACGGGTTGGCGGCCATCAACCCGTCGCCGGTCGTCGAGCTGAACCGGGGCGTCGCTGCCGCGCAGGCGTTCGGTCCCCGCGTCGGTCTCGACATCGTGCTGCCACTCTTCGATGTGCCGAGCATGACCGGCTACCACCTGATTGACGCCGTCGCAGGTGATCTGTGGTGCCGGTCCGGCGAGCACGGGCGGGCGCGGGAGCACTTCCTCCGAGCGGCGTCGATGACGGGCAACGAGGTGGAGCGTCGGACGATGCAGCGCCGCGCCGCCGAGTGCGCCGCCCGGCACCGTGTCGAGAACGGCGGTGCCGGTTCGTCATCGCAGTGACAGGCTCATCCACGAGAGGAAAGACGATGACCGACTACATGATCATGCTCCCCGGTGACGAGGCGACCTGGCAGGCGGCCGACGAGGCCACCCGCACCGCCATGTACGCCCGCCACACGGACTTCCAGCGGGCACTGCAGGAGCGCGGCCACACGATGACCGGGGGCGCCGAGCTCGCACACTCCAGCACGGCCCGCACGTTGCGCACAACGAACGGGACCGTGTCCGTCACCGACGGGCCCTACGCCGAGACGGTCGAACAGCTGACCGGCTTCTACCTGGTCCGCTCCGACGACCTCGAGGACCTGCTCGACGTCTGTCGGGCGCTGTCCAATGGCGACGGCGGCATCGAGGTCCGTGCGTGTGTGGCGCCTGGCTGACGGTCAGCTCGGGCGTCGAACCCGGACGAGCGAGTCGCTGCGCGTGCCGACCGCGCCGTCGGGGGACGTCGACTCGAATGTGACCAGCTCGGCTCGCTCGACCGTCCAGTCGGACAGGTCGAGCGTCCGCAGCACCTCGTCGGCGTCGGGCATGCCACGCATGTGCTCGGGCGGGTCGGTTGCCCACGTCGGAGGTGTCGCGTGCCCGATGACGACCATCGTGCCGCCCGGCGCCACCGCGTCCGCTGCTGCCCGCAGGACCGCGTCGCGGCTCAGGGCCACCGGCGCCTGCAGGTACGCCGCGGTCACCAGGTCCCACGTGCCGACAGGGAGGCCCTGGTCGAGGTCCACCCGTTGCCAGGTGACGTGGTCGCCCAGCCCGGCCGCCTCCGCCTCCTGCTCCGCCTGGTGCAGGGCAGCACTCGAGATGTCGACGCCCGTGACGGTCCAGCCCTGCGCGGCCAGCCAGATCGCGTCGCCGCCCGTCCCGCAGCCGAGGTCGAGCGCGGTCGTCGGGACGAGCGGCTTGCGGGCGAGCTCGTCGACGAGCACCCGGTTCGGCCGGCCGCTCCACGGCCGGCGGCCCGGGGAGTAGAAGTCCTCCCAGAACGCCGTGGGGTCCTGCGGGTCGAGATCGTGGTGGGAATGAGTCACGCCTCGAGCATGACAAACCGTCGCTCTTCCAGCAAGTCACCTTGCCACAACAGCAATTGTCAGTTCGTTGAATCGCGGATGTGCGGCAGTCGAGTCGTGCGTCCGCGGCAGGTGAGTGGCGCGTGCGCGGCAGGTATGTGGCGCGTGCGCGGCGTACGGCCGCCGCAAACCAGCGACTGAATCGCCGCAAGCACGCGAATCAACGGCCGCACACCCGCGACTCAACCGGGCGGGTCAGGCGGTGGCGATCAGGAGACAGACCAGCGCGAGCGCGGGGAGCAGGCCTTGGCGGAACGCGGCAGCCGCGCGGGCGCGCGACCCTGCCACGAGGACGAGTGCGGCTCCGAGCATCGGTGCGGTGCCCGCGACGATGAGGGCGACGCCGACGTCGTGGTGGTCGAGTGCGAGCGTGAGGACGCCCGCCCCGGTGATCAGGGCGAGGAAGAGGTTGTAGAAGCCCTGGTTGTAGGCGAGCTCCTTGGTCGCCTCCGCCTCCTCACGGGAGGTGCCGAAGACCGCTCGGGCGCGGCCGGTCCACGCGAAGGACTCCAGCCACCAGATGAAGACATGGAGGAGTGCGGCGAGGGTGGCGAGAACGGCGGCGACGACGAGCACGGAACCTCCTGGGCGCTAGCGAGATCGTAGGGGGTCGACGCGGCTCCCGTCGCGCCCGCGCTGTGCGACGCTGGCGGCATGGCAGACGACAGAGTCACCAAGCCCGGCACGGGCGACGTCGGGGCCTTCCTCGACTCCTTTCCGGACGAGCGCCGTCGCGCGGATGCGGTGGCTGCGACCCAGCTGATACGCGAGGTCACCGGCGTGGAGCCGGTGATGTGGGGGACCTCGATGGTCGGATTCGGGACGCAGCGCTACACCACGGCCGACGGCAAGGAGCGCGAGTGGTTCGCCGTCGGGCTGTCGCCGCGCAAGGCAGCGCTGACGCTGTACGGCCTCACGTACTACGACTCGAAGCAGGACCTGCTCGAGCGGCTCGGACCTCACACCACCGGCAAGGGCTGCCTCTACGTCAAGCGGCTCGACGACGTCGACCGCGACGTGCTGGCCGAGCTCGTCGAACGGGCCTGGACGGCGAACACCGCTTCCGGCTGAGCCCACTCAGAGCAGCCGCAGGGCGGCGGCGGTCAACGCGCCGAGGAGCACGGCCAGCAGCATGGGGGCGTGCAGCCGCCACGCGATCCCGGCAACCGCGACGCCGGCGATCTGCGCTCCGTCGAGGCCGTCCCCTCCGTTGCCACCGAGCTCGACCACGATGAGCCCGGCCAGCAGCGCCGGAGCCATGAAGCCGACCACGCGCCGGGCCGAGTCCGGGAGCGGCCGCCGGCCCAGCGCCAGCGGACCCACCGCCTTCAGCAGGCTCGCACCGACGGTGACGAGGAGCACGGCGATCCAGGCCTTCATCGGGATGCCCCCGCGTCACTCCGGTCGCGCCGCCGGATCGGTGCAGCCGCGACCACCGCGCCGGCCGTCGCGGCCAGCAGCGCGAGCCCGGGGTCGAGGACCAGCATGGCCAGCCCGGAGAGGGTGCCGCCCACCACCAGTGCGACGCCCGCCCGCGGTGACCTGACCTCCTCCAGCGCGAGCAGCAGGAAGAAGGCGGGGAACACCACGTCACCTCCCAGCCTCTCCAGGAGGTCGGGGTCGGGACGCAGACCCACGCCCAGGGCGGTCCCGGCGACCCAGCAGGTCCACTGGGTCACCGTCATGCCCACCATCCGCGCGACGTCGAACCGGCCGCCGCCCTGGTGTGCTCCCACGAAGGAGGCGTCGACCAGCGCCTGCGACTGGAGGGCCCGCCACCAGCGACCGCCACGGAGACTGTCGTTGAGCGCGATGCCCATCACGAGGTATCGCAGGTTGATCAGGAGCGCGGCCACGACGGCGGCTGCCGCGGTGCCGGTCGGCAGCGTCGTCACGAGCGTGAACTGGGCCGACCCCGAGAAGGTGAACATCGAGGAGAGGATCGGCAAGACCGGTCCCCAGCCGGCCGAGGTGGCGGCGGCGCCGAAGGAGACACCGAGGACGAACGTGGCGGCGCCAGGCCCGACGCCCAACCGCAACCCGCTGACAAAGCTCGCTCGCGTCGTCATTCCGGAGCCACCGACTCGTCCCGGGGGCCATGCTGCCGCTGGTAGTGGCGCCGGACGCGGCTGCGGTTCCCACAGTCGTTCGAGCTGCACCAGATCCGCGCGCCGTTGCGGCTGCGGTCGAGGAACAGCCATCCACACCCTGCGCCCTGACACTCACGCAGCCGGTCCACGTCGCCACGCTCCAGCAGGCGCCACGCGTGAACGGCGAACCGGTCGGGCAGGTCCCCGAGGTCGCCCGGGTCCGCCGCCCACTCCAGCGGCAGCAACGAAACCACCTCCACGCGGCGGAGGGAGTCGAGCAGAAGCGCGTGCAGGCCACGGACGGCCGGGAGTTGCGGCTGGTCCCCGACGGCGAGGGGCAGCAGCACGTCGTACAGCAGCTCCCGGAGCTCACGCACCCGCTCCAGCGCGGTCGCTCCGGCAGCCGGGTCACCCTCCGCCTGCCGCGCCAGTCGTCGGCGCGTCTGCGGGTCGAGCACGGCCGCGACCCCGCACCAGTGCAGCAGCGCTGCGACGTCGGCGAGCCGGTCCACCCTCCGCTCCGGGTCGCGACGCCAGGAGACGGTGTTGACCAGGTCGAGCGCCAGGTCGTTGCCGACGAGCTCGGCCCAGCCTCCGTCGGGGTAGCGGATCACGTCGCGCATCTTCATAAGACTAACAGGCTAGAGCCGATTGGCCCATTAGCACTTCGGTAGCGCGCGCTCCGGTGCGGGACGGTACGGTGACGCCATGCGACTTCGTCTCGGGACCGTCCGCCTCATCATCGCCGCCGGCACCACCGCGGCACTCGCTCTCACCGGGGTCGCCGGCGCGGCCGAGGACGACCGCGTGATGACGCCGATCGGCGGTGGTTACGAGACACCGACCCTGGAGGCCTTCGCGATCGCTGCCGCGGACGGTGCGAGCGGCCCCACGGTCGACCTGGTCGTGGTGCCGGCGGCGTACGGCGACGCCCCGGCGGACCGGGCCGAGAACCTCGAGCTCGCGCAGGAGCGCACCGATCAGGTGGAGGCGGCGTGCGACGCGGTCGTCGCCGCACCTCTGACGGGCTGCACCGCGACCCTGGCCGTGCTGCTCAACCGTGCCGACGCCCTCGACCCCGCCAACTCGACCGCGCTCGCCGACCCGGGGACCGACGGCATCTTCGTGCTCGGCGGGGATCAGGGGCTCGCGATGTCGATCCTCGCCGACAGCCCGGCGGAGGCTGCCATGCACGCGGCCAGCGACCGCGGCGCAGTGGTCGGCGGCACCAGCGCCGGCGCAGCCGTCGAGTCGCTGTCGATGATCAACGGGTACGTCGGTGACCTCGGCCCCGAGGACGGGCTCCGGCAGGGATCCACCCTGATGTGGTGGGGGGACGACGGCGACGCCGAGCGCGGACTGGCCTTCGGGTCGACTGCGACGATCTACGACCAGCACTTCTACCAGCGAGGCCGGTTCGGACGAACGATCTCGACCATCGCGACGGCCGACGAGCGCGCTGCCACCAGCCCGGTCGGCGTCGGCATCGACTACGGCACCGGCGTCCGCAGCACCGGCGACCACACTCTGTCCGACGTGTTCGGCCAGGGCTCGGTCGCCCTGGTCGACCTGGAGACCTTGGGTGCCACGCACGAGTGGGTCGGCGACCCGGCGGTGCTCTCGGCACGCGGGATCCTCACCCACCTGCTGACCACGGGCTCGTCGTACGACCTGGTGAGCCGCACCTACAGCCGTGGTGGCACTCTCCTGCCGAACCCCACGGTCTCGCCGTGGACCACGCCGGCCGACGACAACCCCGGCACGCTGGTGCTCGGTGGCGGCGACGTGCCGGTCGCCGGGGTCGGTGACGTGGTGGCCGCGGCCTCGCAGGGTGGGGTGGCCAAGAAGGACCGGATCGTCGTCGTGGTGGTCGGTGCCAAGAAGGCAGCCAGCGCCTACGTGAAGGCGGTGAAGGCCGCCGGCTGGACCGGCTCGGTGGCGACGGCGGCGTACGGCACGAAGGTGCCCGACCTCACCGGCGCCCGTGGGGTGCTGGTCGTTGCGCCGGACCCGGTCGTGGTGGGCTCGCGGCTCTCCGAACCGGCGTTCCGGAGCTGGCTCACCGAGGTCGTCACCGGGCACCCGGCCGTGCTGACCGACGGCGCGGTCACCGCCGCGCTCGGCGAGTGGTACTCCCCGAAACGTCGCTCGACATCCTCGGGCGACCGCGAGGATCTGGGCATCGCCTCCTTCCAGGCCGGCGACGCCGCCTTCCAGCCCGGTCTGGGACTGGTGGATGCCACGCTCGTCCCCTGGCTGAACACCGAGTTCGGCTGGGGTCGCCTCTACGCGGGGGTCTCGGCCACTCCCGAGACCCTGGCGGTCGGGGTGAACGCCGGCTCGTCGGTGACGCTGGCGGAGACCGGCGCTGCCACGGGCGGGTCGGTCGTGGTCGCCGACGGCCGGGCCGGGACCTACTGGACCGCCGAGAACGGGGCGATCGGCGCCTCCGGGGTGGTGCTCGACGTGTTCGGCCCGGGGGAGCAGCTCACACCCTGACCGGACGGCTCATGGCCAGGCGCCGATGATCGCGCCCGCCGCGACGAGCCGCACCAGCCAGTCCCCGGCGTGGATCGCGGCGAGTGGCACCGGCACGTCCTCCCCGGCGGTCGCGCTCACCCACTGGGTGAGCACGAACCCGGCCCACAGCAGGAGCCCCCAGCCCGCGCCCGCGAGCCACTCGTCGACCCCGGCGAGGTCGAGCACGACAGCCACCGCGAGACTCACCGCGACAGCCACACCGAGGAACACGAGCATCTGTGAGGCGCGGGGTGCCTCCGCTGGCTCGGCACCGCGCCACGCACGCTGGTGTCGGACCATGGCGTCTCCCAGGGCGGCGTACCACCCGGCACTGGCGATGAACGCGACCACGGCGGCGACGAGCACCGACAACAGGTTGATGTCCATGACGATGTGACCGGGCTCGGGCCCGTGACTCATCGGTTCCGGAAGGAAGTCGTCCGCAACCTGTGCCAGCATGGCGGCGATCGACGTGGGAGGTGGCGTGGAGTTCGAGTTCACCGGGCGGATCTTCGAGTGGCGGGGTCCTGCGCCGTACTACTACGTGGCGCTGCCCGACGAGGACAGTGCCGACCTCAAGGAGGCCTCGGCCGTGCTGACCTACGGCTGGGGTGTCATCCCGGTCCAGGTGACGATCGGCGACACCGAGTGGGAGACCTCACTGTTCCCCAAGGACGGCCGCTATCTGGTCCCTCTGAAGGACGTGGTGCGCCGGGCGGAGGGGCTCGACGAGGGGGACGAGATCACGGTCCGCATGGTCGCGGGAGGCGGGTGAGCCGATGAGCATCGTCGTGAGGCCCGCGACCCTCGCGCGGTTCGACGACCTCCGCACCATGATCGGGCCCAAGCGCGACGACGCCAACGTGTGCTGGTGCCTGAGCCATCGGATCCCCGCGAAGCTGAACCGCGAGCTGGTGGGGCCTGAGCGGGGCGAGCACGTCAGGGCCCTGACCCGGAAGCGGGTCAAGCCGGGCGTCCTCGCCTACGACGGCGACGAGGTGGTCGGCTGGGCGGCCGTGGCGCCGCGTGCCGACCTGCCGTTCGCCCGCTCCGCCAAGATCCCGCACGTCGACGACCTCCCGGTCTGGTCGATCTGGTGCATCCGGGTGCGACCCGGACACCGGGGGCAGGGCATCTCGCACTCCCTGCTCGAGGGCGCCGTCGACTACGCCCGGTCGCACCAGGCGCCCGCGGTCGAGGGCTATCCCGTCGACAACCACGGCGAGAAGGTCGACCTCACGATGGCGTACGTCGGGACCCGGGCTCTGTTCGAGGCGGCCGGCTTCACGCTGGCGGCGCGGACCGACGCCACCTCCGGGGGCTTCCCCCGCGTGGTCATGCGACTCGACCTGGGCGGTCGCTGAACCTCAGCCCGCCGGTGGCGCGCTGGGCGGGATGTTCTGGTTGAGGTGGAAGACGTTGGCGGGGTCGTAGCGGTCCTTGAGAGCGGTCAGCCGAGCCAGCGTGGCGGGTGGGTACGCGAGGCGCACCCCGTCGTTCCCGTCGTCGCCGAGCGTGTTGACGTACGTGCCGCTGGAGAACGGCGCCAGCCGCGCGGCGCAGGCGCGGGCCGTCGCGATCCGGTCGTCGTCCTCGGCCGGATCGGTCCACCGGGCCGCGCCGACGTACTCGAACGCTGTGTCCCGGTGGCTGAACGCGGTGGCATCAGGTGGCACCTCCGCGATGGCGCCGCCGTACGCCTGCAGGCTGGCGCCCATGGCCGGATCGTGCTCGAGCAGAGCGGCGATCGCCTCGTCCGGCAGCTCGCGGAGGTAGTGGCCCTTCCAGTAACGACGTTGCGCATGACCCTCGAGCGTGTCCTCGCGCCGCTGCAGGTCGACGTAGGACAGCTCGACGACGCGGCGTGCGACCGGCTCCCCCAGGGACCCGAGGACGCGGGCGTGCGCCCGACCGACCTCGGGGTCGCCGACCCAGACGAAGCCGAGGGTCGCGATCCCGCCGAAGACCGACGCGGCGTACGTCGCCGGGCGCGGCGCTGCCGCACTCAGGTCGCGCCAACGGCGCATCGGCTCGGCGGCCACGGCAACCGGGAAGTCGAGCTCGACGGTCAGCGCCTGCGTTCCCGTCTCGTGGAGCCGCAGCTCGAACTCCGAGACGACGCCGAAGTTGCCGCCGCCCCCGCGCAGTCCCCAGTACAGCTCCGGGTTCTCGGTCGCTGAGGCGCGCACCACCTCGCCGGCTGCGGTGACCAGCTCGAAGGACTCCACGTTGTCGCAGGTGAGGCCGTGCTGCCGGGCCAGCCAGCCCATCCCGCCGCCGAGCGCGAGGCCGCCGACGCCGGTGTGGGAGACGTTGCCGGCGGTCGTCGCCAGCCCGTGCTCCTGGGTCGCGACGTCGAGCGCTCCGAGCAGGGCTCCTCCCTGGATCCAAGCCCGGCGCCGTACCGGGTCGACCCGCACGGCGGCCATCGGGGTCAGGTCGAGCATCAGGCCCTGATCCGGCACTGCGTGGCCGACGATGCTGTGGCCGCCGCAGCGCACCCCGACCTCGAGCCCCTCCGACCGAGCGAGGGCAATGCCGGCGGCGACGTCACCTGGCGAGGTGCATCGCACGACCAGCCGGGGTCGCCGGTCGATCATGGCGTTCCAGACCTGCCGGGCCTCGTCGTAAGCGGCTGTGCCGGGTCGGAGCAGGGTGAGTCCGTCGATGGAGTGTGGGGTCACGGGCGGCAGTCTAGGAACCGCTCCGCTCGCGCGGCTTGGGCCGAGCCCGCACGTGGGTCTTCTCGCCCTCCTTGCCGAAGAGGCTGAGGAACTCGACCGGATCCGGGCCCGCCGACCCGAACCAGTGGGGAGTGCGGGTGTCGAACTCCGCGGCCTCACCGGGCGACAGCACCAGGTCGTGGTGGGCGAGCCGCAGCCGCAGCTCGCCGTCGAGGACGTAGACCCACTCGTATCCCTCGTGGGTCTGGAGCTCCGGCGCGCGTGCCCTCGGACCGCGCCCGGGCATCACGATCTTGTAGGCCTGGATGCCTCCGGTCCGGCGGGTCAGCGGCAGCATCGTCATCCCACCCGCCTTGGTGGCCCGCAGCGTCACCCGAGGGTCACCGGTGGGTGGAGCGTCGACCAGCTCGTCGAGCGTCACGTCGTACGCGCGGGCGAGCGGCAGCAAGAGCTCCAGGGTCGGTCGCCGGGTCCCCGACTCCAGTCGCGAGAGCGTGCTGACCGAGATGCCGGTCTCTGCTGCCAGGTCGGCCAGCGTGGTCTCCCGCTCCTGCCGAAGCGCTCGCAGTCGAGGTCCCACGGAGGTCAGGGTCTGGTCGATCGTGTCCGTCATGGCGGTAGATTGCCATACCGGCAACGACATTTGCGAATCCGGCATCGTCCCGCCACCATGGTGGTCATGAGTGATCAGCTGAGGGATCGGTACGACGTGGTGGTGATCGGCGGTGGCGCCGCGGGGCTGAACGGGGCGTTGATGCTGGCGCGCTCGCGGCGCTCCGTGGTCGTGCTGGACGCGGGCGAACCGCGCAACGCTCCGGCCGACGGGGTGCACGGGCTACTCGGGCGCGAGGGGATGCCGCCGAGCGAGCTGCTCGAGCGCGGGCGGTCCGAGGTCCGGGGGTACGGCGGTCACGTCGTCGCGGCAGAGGTCGTCGACGCCGTCCCGGAGGACGGCGGCTTCGTGGTCTCGCTCGCCGACGGCAGGTCGGTCCGGTCCCGTCGGCTGCTGGTCGCTACCGGGCTCGTGGACCGGCTACCCGAGGTGCCCGGTCTCGCCGAGCGGTGGGGCCGCGATGTGCTGCACTGCCCGTACTGCCACGGCTGGGAGGTGCGCGACCAGGCGATCGGCGTGCTCGGCTCGGGACCGATGTCGCACCACCAGGCGCTGCTGTTCCGGCAGCTGAGCGACGATGTCGTCTACTTCACGCACGAAGCGCCGCTCGACCCGGAGCAGGCCGAGCAGCTCGCCGCGCTCGGCGTCCGGATCGTCGATCAGCCGGTCCACGGCGTGGCGGTGACGGACGACCGTCTCTCCGGAGTCGTGCTCGCGGATGGCGAGGTCGTGGCGCGCGACGCAGTAGTGGTGGCGACCCGGATGGAGGCGCGAGTCGCGCACGTGGCCGGGCTGGGGCTCCCGGTGGCGGAGCACCCCAGCGGCGTCGGCACCCACGTGCCCGCTGACGTCGGGGGCCGCACCGAGGTACCGGGCGTCTGGGTCGCGGGCAACGTGAGCGAGCTGACCGCCCAGGTCGGCGCGTCCGCATCGCTGGGGGCGATGGCCGGGGCGCACATCAACGCGGACCTGGTGGCCGAGGATGCCGCCGCCGCGGTCGCGGCCCGAGTCGGGGCTCGGGCGTAGCTCCTATCCCTCACCGGCAGCGTCGAGCAGCCTCTTCCCGACGTCGCGGGCGGCGGCCAGCAGCTCGGGACCACCCAGGATCCGGTACGTCGTGTGGAGCCGGGCCAGGTCCTCGGCGTAGCCGTACGGGTTGCTGGTCGAACCGGTCAGCAGGGTGCGTCCGTCGGGCAGCGGCTCGAACCGCCCCATCACGCGCGGCAGCCAGACCTGGTCGACCGGCAGGTCGATCTCGACCGAGGTCTCGAACTCCCAGCCGGCCGCGAGGTGCTCCTCGAGGGCGGTGACCGGGTCGAGGTCGGCCGGCCGTGTGAACGGGAAGTCCAGCAGCGCCACGCTGCGCACCCGGTCGATCCGGAACGCACGCTGGGCCTCCACCGCGTGGCTCCAGCACAACAGGTACCAGCGACTGTGGCGCACCACGACCGCCCACGGGTCCACCTCGGCCGACCACTCTCGGCCCGCCTCGGTGCGGTACCCGATCCGCACCCGCCGACCTGCCTCACTGGCGTGCACCAGCGTCGCGGTCGTCTCCGGGTCCGGGCGGACCGCGCTCCGGTCGGTCGCCGACGCGGCCCCTCGGCGGACCGTCTCGGCCTGCGCGGTGATCGAGGTCGGCAGCGCTCGGACGATCTTGCCGAGCGCGCTGCCGACGGGGTCGGTCGGGTCGCCGGCGTCCGGGTGGCCGTCGAGCACCGCCATCACCAGGGCGAGCGCCTCGCTGGCGCTGAACATCAACGGCGGCAACCGCAGCCCGCGACCGACCCGGTAGCCGCCGTACGGTCCGCGGGTCGACTCCACCGGGATGCCGGCCTCGCGGAGGATGCCGACGTACCGCCGGGCCGCCCGCTCGGTGACATCCAGTCGTTCGCCGAGCTGCTCCGCGGTGATCCCCGGCCGGGACTGGAGCAGCTCGAGCGCGAGCAGCGCGCGCGCCGTGGGGCTGGTCTCGGGCACGCCGGCAGCCTAGACCCAGATCCGGTACCTGATCGTCCGGAACAGTCGTTACCGTCCGTGCCATGACCGAGCAGACCGACGCACCGACCATGACCGACGACCCCTGGGAACCGCCGATGGCGGGCAACGAGGCCGAGCATCTGCTCGGGGCGCTCGACCGACTGCGCTGGACGTTCCGCTACAAGACCGACGGCCTCGACGCCGAGGGGCTCTCGACGACCGTCGGCGCGTCGTCGCTGACGCTCGGCGGTCTGCTGAAGCATCTCGCGCTGGTCGAGGACGCCCAGGTCACCGAGAAGCTGGACGACGGCCCGTACGGCGAGCGGTGGGACCGTTACGGGGCGGGAGAGTCCGAGGACTGGCACGTCACGACAGGCGACGCGACCCCCGAGGAGCTGTACGACCTGTACGACCGGACGGTCGAGCGGGTGCGTGCGAAGGTCTCCACCGCGCTCGCCGCGGGCGGGCTCGACCAGCTCGCCGCGGCCCATCATCCGGACGGCCGGCATGCCAGTCTTCGACGGTTGATCTGCGACCTGGTCGAGGAGTACGGCCGCCACACCGGCCACGCCGACCTGCTGCGCGAGGCCGTGGACGGCCGGGTCGGGGAGGACCCGCCACCGGGCTGGCGCGCGACCACTGGGAGGGACACGTTCCGTGGCTGAGTTCGGCAAGGAGGACCTGAGCGGCTCGACGTTCGACTGGACCGACCTGAGCGGGTCGACGTTCCGGTTCGCCTCGATGAGCGACACGACCATCCGCGACACCGACCTCTACCGGGTGAGGATGCGTGGTGTGGAGCTGATGGACGTCGACATCAGCGGTGAGATCCGGGGGTTGCGGGTCAACGGGGTCGACGTGACCGACTACGTGGAGCAGGAGCTGGTCCGGCGAGACCCGCTGCTCGGACGGCTCAGGCCGGACGACCGCGACGGTTTCCTGACGGCCTGGGACGAGCTGGAGCGGCTCTGGGAGGGGACCGTCGCGCGGGCCCGCGCTCTCGACCCCTCCCAGCTCGACGAGTCGGTCGACGACGAGTGGTCGTTCATCCAGACCCTGCGGCACCTGATGTTCGCGACCTCGGCCTGGGTCAACCGCGCCGTGCTCGGCGAGGCGCAGCCGTTCCACCCGCTCGCGCTGCCGTGGGAGAGTGCCCCGGCGCTGTCGGACCTCGGGCTCACGATCGACGCCCGGCCGTCGCTGGACGAGGTGCAGACACTGCGGCGGGAGCGCCAGGCGGATGTCCGGCGGGTCCTCGACGGCCTGACGGAGGAGCAGCTCGCCTCGACGGTGACCCCGGAGGGCGAGGGCTGGCCACCGCCGCGCCCGGTGGCGGTCAAGGAGTGCCTCCACGTCGTGCTCAACGAGGAGTACTGGCACCGGCAGTACGCCGAGCGCGACCTTGCGGTCCTGGAGAGCCGGACCCAAGATGCACACCGTGAGGAGTGATCTGATCGACCTCTCCTCGAGGCAGCAGCTGCGGGTGGTGTCGTCCACCCCCGCCGAGCTGGTGCTCGAGTGCACCTGGCAGACAGGCGGCGCTGCGCCACGGACCCATTGGCACCCGACCCAGCAGGAGCACTTCGAGGTGCACGAGGGCGAGCTCACGGTCCGGGCTGACGGGACCGAGCGGGTCGTCCGTGCCGGGGAGTCGTTCGGCGTACCGCCTCGCACCGCGCACGCGATGTGGAACGCCGGTGCTGCGCCGTGCCGCGCCACCTGGCGGGTCACACCGGGGCAACGAACGCTCGAGCTGTTCCGCACCATGGGCAACCGACCCTCGGGGGTCGGCAAGGTCGCGGCACTCTGGCGGTTCCGTCGCGAGTTCCGGCTCGGCACTCCGCGGGGCAGCGCGTGACGGGCGCTGCGGTCCGACCCGCCGCAGCGGCTGATGCCGAGCGGGTCGCGGCGATCTGGGAGGAGGGCTGGCACGAGGTCCATCCCGGGGAGGTGCCCGACGTGCTGCTCACCGTCCGCACCTCGGAGTCGTTCGCTGAGCGCGCCGCTCGGCGGGTCGCTGACACGCGGGTCGCGGACGTCGACGGTGAGGTGGTCGGATTCGTGATGACCGAGGGCGACGAGGTCGACCAGGTGTACGTCGCGCCGGCCGGTCGGGGGACCGGCGCCGCGGCGTTGCTGCTCCAGGCCGCCGAGCGACTGATCCGCGACGCCGGTCACGAGTCCGCGTGGCTGGCGGTCGTCGGCGGCAACGCCCGCGCCCGAGCGTTCTACGAGCGCCAGGGCTGGCGTGACGAGGGTGCCTTCACCCACCACGCGCCCGGCCCCGACGGCCCGATCCCGGTCACCGCGCACCGCTACGTGAAGAGGGTCTGAGGGTCCGCCCGGAAGGGTGGTTGCCCGCAGGGCGGCCGCGAGGCACGGTGGTTCCATGACACGGCAGCGGAACGAGGGCGACTGGGGAGAGACCGACCTCGATCCCTGGGAGCAGGACGAGGCCGACCGCAACCTCGATGACCCGAGCGCCGGGGCCGACGAGCCCTGGAGCCCGCCGGACCGGATGCCGCGGGGGGCGGAGTTCCTCGGCGTCGAGACCGACGGCGGCGAGACGCTCGACCAGCGCTTCAACCAGGAGCAGCCCGAGCAGGGCACGGCGTACGGCGCTCCCGACGGGCGGGCCGAGCGCGAGGAGAACCGGATGATCGGCGGGGACGACCCGGACGCGATCCCGGCCGATCAGGACGTGCTCGGCGGTGCCGCCGGTGAGGACGCACCGTACGACGGTGACGGCCCGGAAGCCTCGGCGATGCGGGTCGTGGAGGACGACCAGCCCTAGGAAGAGTCCCGAACCCTAGTCCTCGGCGCGCCACGTCAGGTGCGTGACGTGCGGAGTGGTGCGGGCAGAGACCGGGCGCAGCGCGATGTCACCGACGCCGTCGAAGACCCGGAGCCCTTCGCCGACGGTGAACGGGACGACGTGCAGCCTTAGCTCGTCGACCAGGCCGGCCGCCAGGTACGCGTTGAGGGTCGTCACCCCACCGGCGATCGACACCTCGCCGTCGCCCGCTGCCTCGCCGGCGCGGGCAAGGGCCTCCTCGATCCCACCGGTGACGAAGTGGAAGGTGGTGCCGCCCGCCATCTCCACCGACTCCCGCTCCCTGCTCCCGAGCACGAAGACCGGCGCGTGGTACGGCGGGTCGGGTCCCCACCAGCCGGTCCAGGACAGGTCCCACTCCCCCCGGTCGGGGCCGAACATGTGGCGACCCATCACGTAGGCCGTCGCGGTGGTGATCGCGGCGATCTCGTCGGCACTGTCGTCGCGGTGCTCGAACATCCAGGTGTGGAGCCGTTCTCCGACCTTCGGGCCGAACGGGTGCTCGGCGGACTGGTCGCGTCCGGCACCCACCAGGTCCAGCGACACCGCCATGTCGGCTGTCACACGGGCCACGTCAGCGCACCACGTCGTAGCAGAGCTTCTGGATCCCGTTGGAGTACGTCGCCTGCTCCGCCAGCTCCAGCTTGGCGAAGTCGCCATCAGTGGGGAACAGCCGCTTCCCGCCGCCCAGGACCAGCGGGAACACGAGCAGGTGGTAGCGGTCGACCAGTCCGGCCTTCGCGAGGTTCTGGGCCAGCGTGGCGCTGCCGTGCACCTGGATCTGGCCGCCATCGGTCTCCTTGAGGGCCGCCACGTCGTCGAGCGAGGAGAGCAGCGTCATCGGCTGCCACGGAGACGCCGCGACGTCGGCCTCGGTGAGGGTGGAGGAGACGACGTACTTCGGGATCTGGTTGTAGCGCTCGAACTCCGCCATGGTCGGCCAGACCTCGTGGAAGTCCTGCCAGCTCACGCGGCCGACCATCAACGCGTCGGCCTCGTCCTGCTCGCGGCCCTTCAGCTCGTAGGCCTCCGGCACGGGAGCCACCTCGGTGAAGGTCCAGCCGGCATGCGGGTGGTCGCCTCCGCCCGGCGAGTCGACGACGCCGTCGAGGGACATGAACTCGGTGACGATCAGGGTGCGCATGCTGTGCTCCTTCGGCTCGGAGTGATTCCAGGTGATCCACCTACAGGATCCAGGCGATCCGACCTCCGGGCGACCCCGAACTCAGCGGTGGCGTCACCAGCGGCCGACCCGCCCGCCCGCACCCGCAGCCCAGCAGACCCGTTGCGGCGTGCAGTCGAGGGTGTGGAAGCGCTCCTCGCTCACCAGCCGCCAGGTCCGGCCGCCATCGGTGCTGAGGCTGGTCCCGCCGAACACCGTCCCCTGGTCGTCGGCGCCCTCCCCGACCGCCAGCACCGCGCCCCGCCGCCAGGCTGCGTCCTCGGCGAGGTGGGTGAGGTCGCCGCCCGGGGTCCACGCGCGCCCGGTCCGGGTGTACGCCGAGGCGTCGGTCCCGTCGTCGGGGGCGGCGAAGTCGCCGCCGACTGCCACGCCGTGGCGTGGCGTGCGGAAGGCCAGCGCGAACACCCCCGCCGCGTCACCGGGGGGCAGCGTCGAGTCGCTCACGTGCCAGGTGTGGCCACGATCGGTGGAGCGGAACACTCGCGCGCTCGTCCCGCCCGAGCCGAACCAGGCCGTGCGTCCGGCGATCACCAGGCAGTCGCCACTGGCGGAGAAGTTGGCCTCGCCGGTGGAGTCCGGCATCTCTGCGTCCGGCAGCACCCGCCAGGTGCGGCCGCGGTCGTTGGTCGCCGCGATCCGGAACCTGCCGTCCACCGGGTCGCTCACCGCGAGCCCCCGACGGCCGCCCGGGTAGAAGTCGAGGCAGTTGTAGAAGGCGGTCTCCTCGGTGTTGCGGAACGTCTCGGTCCACGTCGTACCGCCGTCCGTCGTGCGCCAGATCCGGGAGCTCTCGCCGAGACCGACGGAGAGCACGACGGCAGTGCGCGCGTTGCGCGCCTCGACGTCGCGGAGGGAGAGCCCCTCGGTGCCGGGTGGCGTCACGTCGTCCCACGTCGTGCCTCCGTCGACGGTGCGGTAGACCTTGCCGCTGCCGCCGGTCATGCTGCCGCCGCTCACCCAGGCGACGTTGCGGTTCACCGCGTCGAGGCCGCGGAAGCTCTGGTCGGGGTCGACGACCCGGACATCCCAGCCGTCGTCGCCCGAGCCGCGCGGCTCGGCGGTGGCCCTGGCGCCGGGCAGCATCCCGAGCGTGGCGGTGAGCAGGAGAGAGGTGCCGAGGATCCCGAGAGTTCGCATGTCCGGAACCCTGCCGCGCCCGCCCAGCGGCTGTCCACCCCCCCGCGCGGTGCCGCTACAGCTCGATCTCGTAGAACAGCATCCGGTAGTCGGTGCCGGGCGCGATGTTCACGAAGCCGTGTCGCTCGTAGAAGCGACGGGTGTCATGGTCGATCTCGTCGACGTTGATGTGCATCTCGCCCGCGGACCGCTCGCGGCAGAGCTCGAGCGCCGTGCCCAGGAGCGCGCTGCCGATGCCCTGGTCGCGCAGCGCCGGCACGACGTACAGCTCCTCGAGCTGGGCGAGCGGCCCGTCGTAGTAGGGCGCGGGTCGCAGCGTCAGGTAGGCGAACCCGGTCGGGTCGGCCCCGCCGGAGAGCAGCACGATCACGTCGTCACGTGCGATCAGCCGGGCGAAGCGCCCCGCGAGCTCGTCCGCCGACGGGGTCTCGGCCTCGAACTCGGTGTTGAAGTCGTAGAGCAGCCGTCCGACCACCGCGGCGTCCGCGGTCGTCGCGCGTCGTACGTCGGTGTCCGCCATGCGCCGAGAGTAGGCAGGTCGACCGACGGCCCGCGACCGGAAAACCGGGTGCAGCAGGTCAGGTGGGGTGCGAGGGTGCCGGGCATGACCGGACTCTCGATCCAGTGCTTCAACCTCGACACGACCGATCCCGATCGGATCGGCTCCTTCTGGGAGCAGGCCCTCGGCTGGCGCCGCACCTACGACACCGCGGACCAGGTGGTCCTCGAGCCGCCGGCGGGCAGCCCCCAGGACGGCGTCGCACCCGACCTGCTGTTCCTCCGCGTGCCGGAGGGCAAGACCGTCAAGAACCGCTGGCACCCCGACCTGCGGCCCATCGACCAGGCCGCGGAGGTGGCGCGGCTCGAGGGACTCGGCGCCAGCCGGGTCGACGTCGGTCAGGCAGACGACGTGTCCTGGGTCGTGATGGCCGACCCTGACGGCAACGAGTTCTGTGTGCTGCGCGCGTTCACCGCCGACGAGCTGACCGAGATCGCGGCCGAGGCGGCCGCCAAGAACGCGTGACGGTGCGGCACCAGGCCGGCGTCAGCGGACCTCGAAGCCGCTCTCGCCGGTCGGGGTGAGCGGCGAGACCGAGACCCCCGTGACCGACGCGAACGGCGGGCCCACTCGGCACCAGTCCACCAGCGCTTGCACCGCGTCGTCCTCACCCTCGAGCTCCGCCTCGACCGAGCCCGCCGCGGTGTTGCGCACCCACCCGCTCACCCCGCGCCGGAGCGCCTCGCTGCGGCACGAGTCGCGGAAGAACACCCCCTGCACTCGGCCGGTGATCTCGACGTGGACCCGCATCTCCTCACTGTAGGGCGGCGCGGTTGGATGGAATCCGTGGACCAAGAGGGGAACCCGGTGACTGCAGGGCACGAGAGCCAAGCCGAGTCGAGCGGGGACCGAGCGGAGTGGCGGCCCGACAGCGCGCGACTCGAGCCCGACTACCCGATCGTGACCGAGCGACTGCTGCTGCGACCGCTGAACCGGAGCGGCGACATCGCGGCCATGCACGCCTACCGCTCGCAGGAGGAGGTGTGCCGGTACGTGCCGTTCGCGCCCGGCACCCTCGAGCAGATGCAGCAGCGGTTCGCCGACCCGGAGCGGATCCGGTCGGTCATCGACGCCGAGGGTCAGGTCCTGTCCCTGGCGATCGAGCGGCGCGACACCGGCGCGATGATCGGGGACCTGGTGCTGATCTGGGACAGCGTGACCGACGGGCACGCGGAGGTCGGCTACGTCCTCCACCCCGACCATGCGGGCCAGGGGTTCGCCACCGAGGCCACGGCGGCGCTGATCGACCTGGCGTTCGACGGCGGGCTGCCGGTCCACCGCGTGTCTGCCCGGCTCGACGAGCGCAACGAGGCGTCGGCCGCGGTGTGCCGTCGCCTGGGGATGCGGCACGAGGCGACGTACGTCGAAGGCGAGTGGTTCAAGGGCGAGTGGACGACGCTGCTGATCTTCGCGGTGCTCGATCAGGAGTGGCGGGCTCGGCGGAATGGAGTCGGCTCGTAAGATGTTAGTCACTCTGAACTCCAGAGTTGGAGCTCAGAGTGAGGAGACCGACATGAGCCGCACCACCGCGCTGATGGTGGGCATGGACGCGCACGAGGCCTACCGCTGGGCCGCGGACCTGTTCCGCCACCGCGACTACTACACGGCAGCGGAGGTCCTGCAGCACCTCGTCGACACCCACGAGCACGACTCAGAGCTCGGTGCCGCGCGCGAGCTGCTGGCCCGCGCGTACTACCACTCGGCGCAGCTGGGCCGGGCCGTCGACGCGGCTCGCGACCTGCTCGATCGCGATCCCGCGCACGGGTACGCGGCCCTGCTGCTCACGCGGGCGCTGGAGCGCTCGTCGCGACACGGCGAGGCGGCCGCCGCGCGCCGCTACGCCGAGGCGCTGGGCATGGTCGCGCCCGGGATGGTGGCCTGATGCCCGACTACGGCCAGGAGCTGGAGTTCGGGCTCTTCCCCACCCCAGAGGCGACCCGCCTCGGCGAGCTGCTCGCACTCGTGCAGCTCGCCGAGGTGGAGGGGCTGGACCTGGTGTCCGTCCAGGATCACCCCTACCAGTCGAAGTACCTCGACACCTGGACCCTGCTGTCCGTGCTCGGTGCTCGCACCAGCAGCATCAAGCTGGCCCCGAACGTCGCGAGCCTGCCGCTGCGCCCCCCGGTGATGCTGGCGAAGGCGGCCGCGACGCTCGACCTGGTGACCGGTGGCCGGGTCGAGCTCGGGCTCGGGGCCGGTGCGTTCTGGGACGCGATCGCGGCCGCCGGCGGTCCACGGCGCACCCCCAAGGAGGCGGTCGACGCCCTCGCCGAGGCGGTGCAGCTCCTCAAGGCGTTCTGGGCGGGAGGGAGCGTCCGGTACGAAGGTGAGCACTACCGAGCCGTCGGCCTGCACGCCGGACCGGCGCCCGCCCACGACATCCCGGTCTGGATCGGCGCCTACAAGCCGCGGATGCTGCGCCTGACCGGCCGACTCGCCGACGGCTGGGTGCCGAGCATGAGCTACGCGGACCCCTCGGCGATGGTGGCGATGAGCCGGCACGTCGACGACGCCGCCGTCGCCGCCGGCCGGGACCCCGTCGAGATCAAGCGGATCTACAACATCTCGGGTCGGTTCGGCAGCGGTAGCGGCATGCTCCAGGGCCGGCCACAGGCCTGGGCCGAGCAGCTGGCCACGCTCGCGCTCGACCTCGGCATCAGCAGCTTCGTGCTCGGGACCGACGACCCCGACGACGTACGGCGGTTCGCCGCCGAGGTGGCGCCAGCGGTCCGTGACCTCGTGGAGGCGTCGCGGTCGCGCCTGGAGCCGGGTGAGGAGCCGGGGGCGACCGAGCCGGAACGGATCGTGGTGGGCGGTGACGCCCCGGTGGGTGACCTGCACGGCGCCGGGCAGCACCTCGTCGACATCCACGACGGGCTGCGGGCGGAGCTGACCCAGATCCGGGACGTGCTCGCGCAGGTCCGGCAGGGGCACCTCACCGTCGGTCAGGCGCGCTCGGCGGTCAACACGATGACGCTGCGCCAGAACAACTGGACGCTGGGGGCCTACTGCGAGGCCTACTGCCGGTTCGTCACCGGCCACCACACTCTCGAGGACCGCAGCGTGTTCCCGCACCTGCGGCGCGTGGAACCCGGCCTCGTTCCGGTGCTCGACCGACTGGAGGAGGAGCACCTGCTGATCCACGGCGTGCTGGAGGAGTTCGACCGGGCGCTGGTGCGACTGGTGACCGACGAGGGGAGCGGCCGGTCCGGTGAAGCCGCGCTCGCCGAGGTGCAGCGCGTGGTCGATCGGCTGTCGGAGACGTTGCTCGACCACCTCGACTACGAGGAGAAGCATCTCGTGGAGCCGTTGGACCGGCACGGGTTCGCGTGATGGCGGGCACGTCCGACCTGCACGACGACTGCGAGGCCGTCCACCGCGCGCTGGCCCTGTTCGGCCGAGCGTGGGCCGGTGCCGTGCTCTGGGCGATGCTCGACGGCGCCGATCGCTTCTCGCTGATCCGCGACGCCGTCCCAGGCGTCAGCGACGCCGTGCTCACGGCGCGGCTGCGCGACCTGTGCGCGCACGGACTGGCCGAGCGGCTCGTCGAGGCGGGTCCGCCGACGTCGGTGCGGTACGTCGCCACCCCGGCCGGTCGCGACGCCCGCCGGCTGCTCAGGGCGATCCGGGACTACGCACGCCGTCACCCCGACCTGTTCCGGTCGGGTGCGGGTGGCTGAGCCACCTCAGGAGTCGAATCCGAGTCCCATCCGGTCGAGACCGCGCAGCCACAGGTTCCGGCGGCCCTCCCGGTGGTCGGAGCGGTCGAGCGACCAGCGAGTCAGGTTGATCCCGACGCCGGCGAGCGGTTCGGGCGGGAAGGGCAGGGGCTTGCGGCGCACCATCTCCAGCGTGGTCCGCTCGGTCTCCTGTCCCTCGAGCAGGTCGAGCATCACGTCGGCCGCGAAGCGGGTGGCGCCGACGCCGAGCCCGGTGAAGCCGGCCGTGTGCGCGACCCGTCCCCGGTGGGCGGTCGCCCAGAACGCACAGAACCGGGTGCAGGTGTCGATCGCGCCCGCCCACTGGTGGGTCACCCGGATCCCCTCGAGCTGGGGGAACGTGGTCAACAGGTGCGAGACCAACCGCCGGTGGACGCCGGGGTCTCGCTCGTACTCGGCGCGGATCCGCTTGCCGAAGCGGTAGACCGCGTCGTACCCGCCGAAGAGGATCCGGTTGTCGGCGCTGAGCCGGTAGTAATGGAACTGGTTGGCCAGGTCGCCGATCCCCTGCCGACCGCGCCATCCGATCGCGTCGAGCTGCTCGCGGCTCAGCGGCTCGGTCATCAGCGCGTAGTCGTAGACCGGCACCGTGAACGGCCGGTAGCGCCGTACCAGCGACGGGAACACGTTGGTGCCCAGCGCCACCCGGTCCGCAGTCACCCTGCCCCGCGGCGTGTGCAGCACGACCGGCCCGGAGCGGCCGTCCGCCTCCAGGGACTCGACCGGGGTGGCCTCCGCGATCAGAACGCCGAGCTCGGTCGCGAGCCGACCGAGCTCGGCAACCAGCTTCGCCGGGTGGACAATCGCGCACCCCGGCAGCGACCTCCCCGCGAGGTACGTCGGGCTCGCGACCTCGGATCGGACCTCCTCGGCTCCCAGGAACCGGCCCTCCGTCATCTCCTCCAGCCACGCGACCTGGTGCGGCTCGACCGCGACCGCGAGCTCGCCGGTGCGCTCGAAGTCGACGTCGAGGTCGTGATCGCGCACGGTCTGCTCGATGCCGTCGAGGTTCGCATCGCCGAGTCGCACCAGCTCGTCGTACTCATCGGGCCAGCGCGAGCGGCCGTTCTCCTCGCCGTGGGTGATGCTGGCCTCGCAGAAGCCCCCGTTGCGGCCCGAGGCCGCCCACCCGAGCTGGTGGGCCTCGACCAGCAGCACCCGTCGACCGGGGTCACGCTGCTTCGCCCGGACCGCCGTCCACAGCCCGGCGTACCCGCCGCCGACCACGGCGAGATCGGTCGTGTGATCGCCCGTCAACGGGTCGTACCGCGCACCCGGGGCGTCCTCGATCCAGAAACAGGCGTCCCGGACGCCACCCAGTGCGTGCTCCACCGCGGACGCCGGTGGCGGCTGCCGCTCCCAGACCGTCGCACCCATGACCCGACGCTACTGGCCGAGTCGTGCCCTGTGCGCGCCGAGTCGTGCCCTTGCGCGCCGACCGCGGAGCGGGACAGGGTGAGTCATGACGACCGCCTCACCGCCGGCCGGCGCCGACGACGCCCACGATCGACCGACCGAGGGTCGAGACCCCGCGCGCTACACGAGGAAGGGCAGCTGCGCGGCTCTACCTACGACGCCGAGATCGAACGGCTGCAGGAGCAGCTCGTTCAGCTGCAGTACTGGATCCAGCGGCAGGGCCTCAAGGTGCTGGTGATCTTCGAGGGCCGGGGCTCGGCCGGTAAGGGTGGGGTGATCAAGCGGATCACCGAGCGCACCAGCCCGCGCACCGTCCGCGTGGTGGCGCTCCCCAAGCCCAGCGAGCGGCAACGCACACAGTGGTACTTCCAGCGGTACGTCGAGCACCTGCCGGCCGCCGGCGAGATGGTGCTGTTCGACCGCAGCTGGTACAACCGCTCGAACGTCGAGTGGGTGATGGGCTACTGCTCCGAGGAGGAGCACCAGGAGTTCCTCAGGTCGTGCCCGGAGTTCGAGCGGATGTTGGTGCGCTCTGGGATCACCGTCCTCAAGTACTGGTTCTCGGTGTCGTTCGACGAGCAGCGCAAGCGGTTCGAGGCTCGCAACGCTGAGCCGCTGAAGCGCTGGAAGCTCTCCGACATGGACCTCGCCGAGCACGAGCTGTACGTCCGCTACTCGATGGCGAAGGACACCACCTTCCAGTACACCGACATCAAGCAGGCGCCCTGGTACGTCGTTCCGTCGGACGACAAGCGGGCGGCCCGGCTCAACTGCATCTCCCATCTGGTGGGTCACTTCCCTCACGAAGACGTCTCGCCCGACGTGGTCGTGCTCCCGGAGATGCGCCAGGAGCCGTACGTACGGCCGCCGATGCACGAACAGACCTTCGTGCCGCAACTGTTCTGACGTACCGAGACCGCTCACGCCACCCGCGACCGCTGTCAGCTCAGCCGGCGGACCACCGCGTCTGCGAGGGCGCCCGCCGCCGGCGGGTGATGGTCGAGGAAGAGCGACGGCTCGGCGAGCTCGAGCTCGAGTAGACGCGGCCCCTCGGGGCTCGGCAACAGATCGACCCGGGCGTACAGCAGGTCACCGTGGAGCGCCGCCGGCACGGCCTCGAGGATCGCGTCCGCCAGCTCGCGCTCGGCGTTCGATGCATCCCGGGGCGACATCTCCTCCTGCAGGAAGAGCTCCTCGGTGAGCGACATGCCGGGGGTGAGCAGCGGACCCTTGCGCATCGCGTGCGAGAACCGGCCGTCGACGTACAGCAGCGCCGTCTCGCCGTGCTCGTCCACCTCGTGCAGGTAGGGCTGCACCATCACGCCACGTCCCGCGTCGAGCAGGGTCGCGGCGTGCGCGTGCGACCGCTCGACCTCGTCGGGCCCGAGTCGGAGCGTGCCGCGCGAGCCGGCGGACACCACCGGCTTGACCACGTGCTCGACGTGCTCGAACCGGTGATGCGGTCCCTCCCCGGGCGCCAGGAACTGGGTCGGCACGATCGGGACGCCGGCCCGCTCGAGGTCGGCGAGGTAGCGCTTGTCGGTGTTCCAGTGGAGCACCTCGGCCGAGTTCAGCAACCGCGTCGCTGCCGAGACCCGGTCGGCCCAGGCCAGGAACTCCGACAGTCGCTCGGCGTAGTCCCACGTCGAGCGGACGACGACGAGGTCGTACGACGCCCAGTCGAGGTCGGCGTCCCACACGGCCGGCTCGGCGGCTAGGCCACGGTCCTGCAACGCGGTCAGGAACAGCCGTCCCTCGTCGTCGAGGTCGGGCACCTCCGCCGCCGTCGCCACACCGATCCGCGCTCGCATGCGGGGACCCTCTCATGTCGCCTCGTGTGCCTGAGAGTGCGCCCTGGCGCACTCTCAGGCACACGCCGCGGTCAGGGTCGCTGGTCAGGGTCGCTGGTCAGGGTCGCTCGACGGTCAGG
This sequence comes from Nocardioides sp., assembly GCF_036374615.1. GTDB lineage: Bacteria > Actinomycetota > Actinomycetes > Propionibacteriales > Nocardioidaceae > Nocardioides. The sequence goes on along the minus strand of NZ_DASUTK010000067.1, from coordinate 4,148 downwards.
TCCAGCCAGGTGGCGAGGCTCTCGATCTCCGCGTCGACGGCCCCTGTCAGGGCGGCGTCGAACGGCTCGTCCTCGTGGACGGCGTCGACCCGCAGCACACCCCGGTCGCGCTCGGCGGTGGCGTCAAGCTTCCCGACCAGCCGGTCCCCGTGCAGGATCGGCATCGCCCAGTAGCCCCACCGGCGCTTGGCCTTCGGCTTGTACATCTCGAGCTGGTAGTCGAACTCGAACAGCTCGCTCATCCGCTTGCGGTCGTAGACCAGCCGGTCCAGCGGTGACAGCAGGGCGGTGCGCGGCTCGAAGCCATCGTCGAGGTACGCCGGGTCGACCCGCCACGTCCCTCGCACCCCCTCGACGACCGCCGGTTCACCGGCATCGCCGACGTGGTTCGGCTCTCCGGGCATCTTGGCCGACTTCGCCCGCGCGATCCCGAGCGAGGTCAGCCGCCGCTCGGCGCGGATCCGCAGCGCGTCCTCGAGCGGCACCGGCTCGACGTCCGGGTACACCCGCTCGGCGAGGTCCCACAGCCGTTCGCGTCCCTCGCGTCCGGGCGAGGCGACCTCCCCACGCTGCACCATCATCGACAGCAGCATCCGGACGTTGCGGTCGTCGTTCCAGCCGCTCGACTTCCACGGGATCAGGGTGACGTCGGGAAGCTCCCGACTCGTGAGCGGGCCCTCGTCGTACAGCTTGTCGAGGATGTCGCGACGGCAGTCGTCGTTGGCCTCGACCCAGCGCGCCAGCCCGTGCTCCCAGTCCTTGAGCTCACCGACCCCGGGCCAGGCAGCCATCTCTGCGCGGTACAGCGCCAGGTCCTCGGCCGGACGCAGCAGCTGATGGAGGTCGATCAGGTCCCCTGCCGCGACCGCGTCGTCCAGCTCCGCGCGGCGGTACGCCGGACCCAGCCGGCTCCACGCGACGACGTGGGCGCTGGGAGCGATCGCCGCGGCCGGGTCGTCCTGCAGGTAGGTGAGGTGGCGCACCAGGTCGAGCAGGTCGGTGGGCCGTTCGTCGGTGAGCAGCTGCGCCCGCACCGCGATCCGGCGAGCCTGCTCGCGGGTCAGCTCGTGCGTCATCGGTCGAGCAGCGGCCGACGCGGGTCCCAGGTCGTGCCGTCCCGCTCGTCGCGGCGCTTGCGGGCGATCGCCGACAGCGCCTCGAGCACGACCCGGTTCGCGAGCGCGGCGGTGATGTCAGCGTGGTCGTACGGCGGGCTCACCTCGACCACGTCGACGCCGACCACCGGCAGCTCCAGGCAGATCCGGCGGACGCTGTCGAGCAGGTCGCGTGCGGAGAACCCACCGGGCTCCGGCGTACCCGTGCCCGGGGCGTGGCCCGGGTCGCACACGTCGATGTCGACGGAGAGGAAGACGCCCTCGCACTCGTCGGTGGCGATCCCGAACGCCTCGGTCAGGCACTCGGTCAGGCCGCGAGCACCGATCTCGGTCATCTCGTAGGACCGCATCCGCTGGCCGGCCATCCAGTCCAGCGTCTCGGGGCCGGGCCAGTAGCCGCGCAGCCCGACCTGGAGGAACCGGTCGCCGCGCAGCGCGCCGGACTCGATCAGCCGCCGCATCGGCTGGCCGTGCCCCCACAGCGAGCCGAACTCGATGTCGCCGGTGTCGGCGTGCGCGTCGAAGTGGATCATCGAGACCCGGCCGTGGCCGAGCGCGTTGGCGACGCCCTTCGCGTCCGGGTAGGTGACCGAGTGGTCGCCGCCGAGCACGACCGGGATCGCGCCCGCCCGGGCGATCTTCTCCACTGCTGCCTCCAGGGCCGGAAGCGCGGTCTCGATGTCACCGGAGTACATCTCGACGTCGCCGGCGTCCACGACCGCGAGATCGAGCAGCCCGTCGGTCCGCAGTGCCAGGTGCGGCCGCGAGCCGTCGTGCGGGAGGTAGTCGGTGCTCCGGATCGCCTGCGGCCCGAACCGCGTGCCTGGCCGGTGGGACGTGCCGCCGTCGAACGGGGCACCGAGCACGACGACGTCCGCGTCGGCGTACGACGCCTCGTCGTCGAGGTCGCAGGAGGGCACGCCGAGGAAGGTGATGTCGGGGCCGAACTGGGCGCCGTAGCGGGTCACGCACCGACTCTATTCACCGGTCCCGACGAGGACTAGCGTGACGAGCGGGAGCGGGCTCGGACACTCCGGCGAAGGCAGGGGGACCGACCGCAAGGGGGAGGACATGCTGACCGACAGCACCGTGACAGCCAACATCCCGGCCGCCGACCTGGGACGCGCTCGCAGCTTCTACGCCGACAAGCTCGGCCTGACACCGGTCCAGGAGTTCCCGGGGGGTCTGGTGTACCAGACCGGCGGCGGGACGTACTTCCTGCTCTACGAGACAGAGTTCGCGGGCACGGCCGGCCACACGGTCGCGCAGTGGCACGTGACCGATGTCGACGCGGAGGTGGCGGACCTGAAGTCGCGAGGGATCGAGTTCGAGACCTACGACCTCCCCGGTGTCACCTGGGACGGAGACATCGCCTCCTTCGAGGGCATGGGTCGTGGCGCCTGGTTCAAGGACAGCGAAGGGAACATCCTCGGCCTCGATGACGCGTCACCCGCCTGAGGGGGAAGCGGCTCGAGCCCAGCCGTCCCTAGACGACATATTCCAAGGGGAGATGCCGGGCTCGCGACGCCCCGCATCCCGACCGGCGGCGTTGTCCTCGACTCGACGGGCCTCCGGCCCGCCTTCGCTCGTCCGCCTTGCCGGATCGGGCGCGGATGCGCCGCTCGCTGATCCGGCACCCCTTGGAATATGTCGTCTAGCCTGACCGGATGGGCTGGGTCCACGCCGTGCTCGACGTCCCCGCCACCAGCCACGCGGAATCAGCCGAGTTCTGGTCGCAGGCGCTGGGGTGGCGGGCGGGTGCGGCCTGGTCCGGTCACCCCGAGCTGCGGAGCTTCGAGCCGCCCACCGGGACGGCGTACGTCCACCTTCAAGAGATCGACGGGCCACCACGCGTGCACATCGACCTCGAGACTCGCGACTCGCGCTCCCTGGTACGGCGTGCGGAGCGGCTCGGCGCCACGTACGTCGCACGGCACCGGCGCTGGCAGACGTTGCAGTCACCGGGCGGCCTTCCGTTCTGTGTGCTCGGCGTCGCGAACGACGACCCGCCCGCGCCGGTCACATGGGGCGAGGACGGCCACCGCACACGGCTGGCGCAGGTCTGCGTCGACTCGCCCATCGAGGTCCACGACCGCGAGGTGGCGTTCTGGCGCGAGCTGCTCCGCGGCCGGTGGGTGGACTCGTCGGCACCCGAGTTCGCAGGAAAGTGGCACGACGACGCGGGATCCCCGATCCAGCTGCTCTTCCAGCGCCTCGACGAGCCCACCGGTCCGGTACGCGCGCACCTCGACCTCGGCACGGACGACCTCGATGCCGAGGTACGACGGCTGGTCGGCGTCGGCGCCGAGGACATCGGCCGCGGCCACGGCTGGCACGTCCTGCGCGATCCGGCGGGCCTTCTCTTCTGCGCCACCGAGAACTCACCGGATCAGCTACGCCGGCGAGACCTGGGCTGAGGCGACGCGGAAATCAGTTGCCGGGCGGGCAGCGCCGCTGGACACTCGATCCATGTCCGTCCTGCTGCCGGCGGGACTCCCCGCCGGCTTCACTCTCGAGCCAGCCACGGGTGCCCACGCGCCCGAGGTGTTCGAGATGCTCGCCGCCGAGCGGATCGACGCGTTCGGGTTCTGCCCCGACTCGCTCGAGGACGTGCGCGCCGACCTCGAGCCCACAGCGTCGACGGCCATCGAGCTCGTCGTCCGTGACTCCGAGGGATCGGTGAGCCAGTGGTGGGTGGCTCTCACCGACCCGGGTGACCCGGTCTTCCATGCCTGGATCTCCAGCCACCCGCGCCTGGGTGCCACCGTTCACGACGAGCTGTCCTCGGTGGGCTGGTCGCTGCTGCTGGACTGGATTCGGGGGCAGGCGCAGGGCGGCGTACGCACAGTCGAGGTGCGTTCCGGATGTGAGGCAGGCTCCGACGCGGGTCACCGGCGGCTCCAGAACGCCGGGTTCACACACCGCCGGACGTTCTGGGAGATGATCGGACCGGTCACCGAGCAGACCCGCACCGGGCGATCGGTCCCGGGGCTCACGATCAGCGCGACGGACGACACCCGCGCGATCCACGCC
>NZ_DASUTK010000066.1:0-20794 GCF_036374615.1 Nocardioides sp. | reverse complement strand
CTCCTGCTGAGGCCGCGGGGCGGCGGGTCGTCCATCGCCTTCACCCTCGGCCACGGCGACCTGCTCGTCATGGGCGGGTCCTGCCAGCGCACGTGGGAGCACGCGGTGCCCAAGGTCGCCCACGCCGGCCCACGCGTCTCGGTGCAGTTCCGCCCGTTCAACGTCTTCTGACCGGCTCAGCGGTGTCCGCACGGAACGCGGAATGAGCGAGCGGCGTCGGCCTCCCACCCACACCGAAGTGCTCGATAGGATGCGGCGAGCCATCAGGGAGACGCCCATGCCGCGCCACATCATCTCGACCCCGAACGCCCCGAGCTCCCCCCTCTTCGCTCAAGCTGTCAGGGCCGGGTCACACATCTACGTCTCAGGGACGACCGGGATCGACCCGGAGACACGGGCCCTCGCCGGCGACAGCATCCAGGAACAGACCCGGCAGGCTCTCGTGAACTGCCGTGCCATCCTGCAGGCCGGTGGTGCGACCCTGGACGATGTCGTCGAGGTCGGAATCCTCCTCACGGATCCGACGGACTTCGACGGCATGAACGAGGAGTACGCCCGCTGGTTCCCGGCAGATCCGCCCGCTCGCTACGCCGCCAAGCTCGGCGCCGAGATCCCCGGCCTTCTCGTCTCCATCCGGATGACCGCGATCGGCGAGTGAGAACACAAGTCGGGTGGCCCCCAGGGTCACGGACGCTGGCGCCGGGTCCGCTCAGCGCACGACCCGCTCAACGGCAGATCCGTACGCCGCATCGTCATACGTATCGGTCTTCATAGCGCCCAGAACGTATGACGTCCTGGCCGGTCGCATCGCCCGCCCATCGGGCGTGTCCGCTCCTCGGCAGGTGTCCGGGTGTGGCAGTCAGAAGCTGACCTTCGGCACCTCTTCGTGTCCCTCGGGCGCCTCGTAGAACTCGCGCGCCCGGACTCGAGCCATCGGAGCGAACAGCAGCCACGGGATGGTCGCGACCAGCGTGTTCAGCGATCGGACCGCGTCGTTGTAGTACTGCCGGGCGAACGAGACCTGGTCCTCGGTCTCGGCGAGCTGCCGCTGGAGGTCCTGGAAGTTCTGGTTCGCCTTGAGGTCGGGGTAGGCCTCGGCGACCGCATTGAGGTTGACCAGCGCGCTCTGCAGCTGCGCGTCGGCCGCGGCCTTGGCCGGGACGTCGTCCCCCGCGGCCGCCTTCTGGACCCCCGCCCGCGCCTCGGTCACCGCCTCGAACACGCCCTTCTCGTGAGCGGCGTAGCCCTTGACGGTCTCGACCAGGTTCGGGATCAGGTCGGCCCGACGGGTCAGCTGGACGTCGATCCCGCCGAGTGCCTCCTGCGCGGCGATGTCGCTCGTGCGCAGCCGGTTGAACGCCACCACGGCGAACAGCAGCAGCACGACGATCAGCGCGCCGAGGATCAGGACGATGGTCATGGGTGTCTCCCGCTCTGGTCAGGCCCGGCGGCGCCGGGTGCCACCCAGCCAGGTGCCCCCAGCCAGGTGCCTGCATTGTGACGCACGGACGGCTCACCAGGAGCCGCCTCCGCCACCTCCCCCGCCTCCGCCACCGGAGAAGCCGCCACCGCCACCGCTGGAGGAGCTCTGGGTCGCCTGGTAGGAGCCGATCGCGGAGTCCACGGTGCTGGAGAAGTCGTGCACGAGGTGGGTCACATGGGCGCCCGGGTCGCTCCCGGCGTACCCGCCGGCGAAGTAGGCCGGCACCGGCGGCTCGACGCCGGTCTCGGTGCGGTACTTCGCCGCCCACTGGGAGGCGACACCGAACGCGACCGCCCACGGCAGGTACGCCGTGTAGAGCTCCTCCCGGCCGGAGAAGTCGAACCGATCCTTGCTCGACGGCGTGGCGAGCACCCGCTCGAAGCCGCCGACCCGGGACCACAGGTCGCGTCCGGTCCGGCTGCGCAGAGTGCCGGAACCCGGCATCAGCAGCCCCACGGCACCGACTGCGAACAAGCCGGGCACGATCGCGAGCAGCGACATCCCGAAGAGGGCGGTCACCCCGATCGCGATGGCGGCGCAGAACGACACGACCACCAGTGCGCCGCCGACACCACCGAGCGGCCCGCGCACGACCAGACGCTCCCGCCGTGCCCACTGCTCGACGTCGTCCTCGAACCGGTCGAGCTGCTCCTTGAGGCGCTGCCCCGCGCTGACCCCGCCCGCGCTGGCACTGAAGCTCCCAGTGCTTCCGGTGAGCGACGCGAGTCCGGACGAGACCGGGTCGAGCCGGCCCCAGTCGCCCCGGTCGCGGATCGTCCAGGTGTCGCCCCCGCGCTGCAGCTCCACGACCCCCTGCTCGGCGGCGTGCAGGACGGTCGCGACGAACTGCTCCCGGCCCACCCGCTCGTGCAGGACGTACGCCGCCTGCGCCGGCCCGATCCCCGGCGGCGGTGCGTACTGGAGCGGGAACGGCGGCGTGCGCTCGAAGACCCGGTAGCTCAACCAGAGCCCGACCACCAGTGCGCCCAGTCCCGCGATCACCACCAGCACGAGGACCGGCACCGGGCCGAGCACCGGGTCGTACTCCGGCCCCCAGGCGAACTCCTCACCCTTGAGCGGGGGCACGGGCGTCGCCAGGTCGGCTTGGACCGTCGCCGGTGTGAATGCCTCGGTCCCGAAAGGCCCGAGCCGGACCACCTCGCTCCCCTCGCCAGTGAGCCAGGGGCAGGGACTGGTGGTCCCAGTGCCGATCGCGCACTGGAGGTCCGTCGAATTCGTCGGCAGCCGGACGCTGGCCCTGAAAAGCTGTACGTCTTGGGCCCAGCCGCCCGGCAGCACCTGCCAGTAGAACCGGGATCCCTCACCGCCGGGGTCGTCGATCAGCACGTCGTCGACGGCGTAGCTGATCCGATACGTGTGCACGCCCTGCGTCAAGGTGCGGTCCGGGTCGCCGATCTTGGCGACGAGGAACCGGCCGTGGTCCTCGGTGAGGAGCTCGACCTGGGCGGGCTCCCCGTCCTGCAGCACGCCGACGTCGTACGGATCGCGTCGCAGGTGCGGTGCGCTCCGGTCGGCCCGGTCGAAGAACCGGAAGATCCCGTGTCGGTCGTTCGTCGAGACCCGCACGTCGATGGTCTCGACGGCGCGCATCGTGCCGTCGGGGTCGACCGTGAACCTGGCGACATAGCGGGTGATCGTCGTCGGCTCGGCCACGTCGCCCGGCGAGGCCAGGTCGAACACCCACGAGGGGAACAGCACCGCCGCTCCGAGGACGACGAGCCCCAGGACGCCGACCACGACACGCTTCACGGGTCGCAGCCTACGGTCGCGACCTCCGGCGAGGCAGGCAAGGGACGGTACGTCGCCGGGTCAGTCGCGGAAGAGCAGGTAGATGATCACCAGCAGCACGACGAGGACCACGACCACGGGCTTCCAGTACGCCCGCACCAGCACCGGGAGCACGGTCGACCCGAGGTCGAGGGCGTCGTCGGACTGGCGCCGCGCCATGGCTGGCACGGGCTGCTGGGGCTGCTCCGGAGGTGTCGGCTGCTCCACGGACTCCCCCGCGGCCGGTGTCGCCTGGGCCGCGGGCTCCGCGGAAGCGGGTGCGCTGCCTGCGGGGGCGGGTTCGTCGGTGGCATCCCCCGAGGGCGGAGCCGGGGCGGACCCCGCCCCCGGGGGTGCGTCGGTGGGGCCGCCGTCGGTGAGCTGCTGCTCGAGACAGGTCACGAACTGACCGAGCAGCTTGTCGGAGACGTCCTTGATGACGTTGCCTCGACCGAACTGGGCGGCCTTGCCGGTGATGGAGAGGTCGGTGGTCACCGCGACGTCGGTTGAGCCGTTCCCGGCATCGGTCATGAGCAGGGTGACCAGCGCCCCGGCCGTCCCGTTGCCACGCTTGTCCTTGCCCTTGGCATCGATGACCAGCCGGTGCGCGGCCTGGTCCTTCTCCACGAACGTGCCGGTGCCGTTGTAGACGAGTGCGATCGGGCCGAGCTTGACCTTGACGGTTCCCGAGAACGACTCCGCGTCGGCCTCGGTCACCGTGGCGCCGGGGAAGCAGCCCGCGACGCCCTCGATGTCGTTGAAGTGCGCCCAGGTCTTCTCGAGGCCGGCCGGGACCGTGAACCTGTGCTCGAGCTCCATCAGCCGGTGGCGGCCTTCAGGACGGCCCGACGGGTCAGGACGGTCGCGAGGTGCCTGCGGTACTCGCTGTCGCCATTGAGGTCCGCCGGCGGGTCGGTGCCCTCGGCCGCTCTCGACGCTGCGTCCCGGATGCCGTCCTCGGTGGCGGCGGCGCCCACCAGCGCGGCCTCCACCGCGGCGGCACGCAGCGGCGTGTTGCCCATGTTCGTCAAGCCGACCCGTGCCTCGGCGATGGTGCCGCCGTCGACGCGGACCGCTGCGGCGACCGCGACGATCGGCCACTGGTGCTTGATCCGGACGAACTTTTCGTAGTGGGCGCCCCAGCCGGTGTGCTTGGGGATCCGTACCTCGGTCAGGATCTCGTCGTCGCCGATGGCGGTCTCGAAGAGGTCCACGAAGAAGTCGGACGCCGCCACCGTGCGCGTCCCACCGCTGCCGGCGATCACGAACTCCGCCCCCAGCGCCAGAGCAGGCGCTCCGAGGTCGCCCGCGGGGTCGGCGTGCGCGAGGGCTCCGCCGAAGGTGCCACGGTGCCGGACCTGCTCGTCGGCGAGCTCGGTGGTCGCCTCGGTGACCAGCCGGGCGTGCTGACGGACCAGGTCGTTGGTGCGGACGTCGTGGTGGGTCGTCATCGCGCCGATCACGATCGCGGCCCCCTCGTCCCGGATACCGCGCAGGCTGTCGATCCGGCCGAGGTCGATCACCATCTCCGGCGCGTTCAGGCGCATCCGGAGCACCGGTAGCAGGCTCTGCCCGCCGGCGATGATCTTCGCGTCGTCCCCGTGCTGGGCGAGCGCGGCTAGTGCCTCGTCGACCGAGGTCGGGGCCACGTAGTCGAACGGTGCGGGGATCATGCGCCTGCTCCTTCCGTGGAGTCCTGTCCGGGTTCCGACCGGTCGAAGTGCGGCATCGCCGCGCCCTCCGTCGGGTCGTCCCCTCCGCCGCCGGCGGAGCTGATCGCCTTCCACACCCGCTCGGGCGTGCACGGCATCTGGATGTCGGACACCCCGAAGTGGCGGATCGCGTCGACGACGGCGTTCACCACCGCGGGGGTCGAGGCGATCGTGCCTGCTTCGCCGACCCCCTTCGTGCCCAGCGAGTTGGTCGTGGAAGGAGAGGTGGTGTGGTCGATGTCGAAGCTGATGGTGTCGGCGGCGGTCGGCAGCAGGTAGTCGACGAACGAGCCGGAGACCAGGGTCCCTGCGTCGTCGTACACCGCCTCCTCCCAGAGCGCCTGCGCGATGCCCTGGACCAGCCCTCCGTGGACCTGCCCCGCGACGATCAACGGGTTGATGATGTTGCCGATGTCGTCGCACGCGACGTACTTGCGCATCTTGACCTCGCCGGTCTCGGTGTCGACCTCCATCGCGCACAGGTGGGTGCCGTGCGGGAAAGAGAAGTTGACCGGGTCGAACGTCGCATCGGCGTCGATGGTCGCCTCGACGCCGTCGGGCAGGTTGTGCGCGGCGAACACCGCGGTCGCGACCTCGCCGATGGCCATGCCCTGGTCGGTGCCCTTGACCGAGAACCGGCCCCCGGAGAACTCGATGTCGTCTGCCGACGCCTCCAGCAGGTGCGCGGCGATCGGCTTCGCCTTCTCGATCACCTTGTCGGCGGCCAGCACGAGCGCCTCGCCGCCCACGACGAGTGACCGCGAGCCGTAGGTGTCATAGCCCTTCGTCGAGATCTGGGTGTCTCCGTGCAGCACCTCGATGTCCTCGAACGCCACGCCGAGCCGGTCGGCGACGATCTGGCTGTACGCCGTCTCATGGCCCTGGCCATGGGCGCTCGCGCCGGTGACGACCTCGACCTTGCCGGTGCCGCCGAACCTGATCGACGCGTGCTCCCAGCCGCCTGCGGCGTAGTTCAGGGCGCCGAGCACGCGGGACGGCGCCAGGCCGCACATCTCGGTGAAGGTCGAGACACCGATCCCGAGCTGCACCCGGTCGCCGGCGTCTCTACGACGCTGCTGCTCCGCCCGCAGCTCGTCGTACCCGAACATCTCCTTCGCCCGGGCGGTGGCCGCCTCGTAGTTGCCCGAGTCGTACTCCATTCCCGCGACGGTCGTGAACGGGAACTCCTCGTGCTTGATCCAGTTCCGCTCCCTGATCTCGAGCGGGTCGACTCCGAGCTCGACGGCGAGCTCGTCCATGAGCCGTTCGATCGCGTACGTCGCCTCCGGACGTCCCGCGCCCCGGTAGGCGTCGGTGAGCGTCTTGTTGGTGTAGACGTTCGTGCAGTTGAACTGGTACGCGGGGAACTTGTAGATGGCGTTGAACATGAAGGCGCCCAGGATCGGTACGCCGCCTCCGACGGTGCCCGCGTAGGCGCCGAGGTCGGCCAGAAGGTCGACCTTGAGACCGGTCACCGTGCCGTCCTTGTTCGCGGCGAGCGTCAGCCGCTGCCACTGGTCGCGACCGTGGTGCGCGGCCAGCAGCGACTCGGAGCGGGTCTCGGTGTACTTGCAGGGCTTGCCCAGGCGTCGGGCGAGGAGGACGGCGATCATCTCCTCGGGGACGGTCTGCAACTTGCCGCCGAAGCCACCGCCGACGTCCGGCGCGATCACCCGGATCTTGCTCTCGGGGATGCCGAGCACGGCGGCGAGGAAGAAGCGTGTGATGTGCGGGATCTGGGTCGCGGACCACAGCACAGTCTGCTCGCCCGTCGGGTCGCACACGAAGGAGCGCGGCTCCATGAACGAGGGGATCAGCCGTTGCTGGCGGTACTCCCGCTCGATCACGATGCCGTCCTGGCGAGCGGCCGCGATCGCCTCGTCCACGCGACCCCCGGTCCCGGCGTCGGCGGAGTCGAACTGCCAGAACGCTGACTTGTTGGTGCCGAGATCGGGGTGCGCGAGAACCGCGTCCTCGGCCGCTTCCTTGAGGTCCAGCGCCGCAGGCAGCTCCGCGTAGTCGACATCGACCAGCTCGGCGGCGTCGCGGGCCTCGGCGGCGGTGCGCGCCACCACGACGGCCACGATCTCGCCGGCAAAGGCGACCCGATCGACAGCGATCGGCGGGTGGGGTGGCGACTTCTGCTCGGTGGTGATGTTCCACGCCGTGGGGATGCTGCCCTGCTCGTCCGCGACATCCCGCCCGGTGAACACCGCGATCACATTCGGCGCCTGCCGGGCGGCGGACGTGTCGATGCTGGTGATGGTCGCGTGTGCGAACGGGCTGCGGACCATCGCCAGGTGAAGCATCCCCGGCAGCGTGATGTTGTCGGTCCAGCGGGTGCGGCCGGTGATCAGGCGCTGGTCCTCCTTGCGGCGCCGGTCGCGACCGATCTCGGCGGACGGCCGCTCCTGGGTCGCGGTCATGCCGTCACACCACCCTTCGCGGCGTGCAGCACGCTCTCGACGATGTTGTGGTAGCCGGTGCAGCGGCACAGGTTGCCCTCGAGACCGAGCCGCACCTCCTCCTCGGTGGGACTCGGGTTGTCGTTGAGCAGGTCGACCGCCTGCATGATCATGCCGGGCGTGCAGAACCCGCACTGGAGGCCGTGACACTCCCGGAAGGCTTCCTGCACCGGGTGCAGCCGATCGCCGTCGGCGAGGCCCTCGATCGTGGTGACCTCGTGCCCGTCGGCTTGGACGGCGAGCACGTTGCAGGACTTCACGCTCCGGCCGTCGAGGTGCACGGTGCAGGCACCGCAGTTGCTGGTGTCGCAGCCGACGACGGTTCCGGTCTTCCCGAGCTTCTCGCGCAGGTACTGCACCAGCAGCATGCGGGGTTCGACGTCGTCGGAGACCTGTGCTCCGTCGACCGTGAGGGTGATGCGAGCCATGGACGCGCTCCTCCTGGCATAGGCGGACCTGTGGTGTGGGTCACGCTATGCCGCACAGGTTGGTGGACGGTTGGCTCCACTAACCTGTCGCGGTGTCACAGCACCCCCCGACGACGCCGCTGGACGTCGTGCTCGTCGGCCTCGGCGGCGCTCTCGGCTCGCTCGCCCGGTGGGGGCTCGCCGAAGTCACACCGGCACCGTGGGGCACGTTCACCGCCAACGTGTCGGGCAGTCTCGCGATCGGAGTGCTCGCCGGTTGGCTCTTCGTGCGGCACCCGCGGCTGCGTCTGCTGCTGGGCGTGGGCTTCCTGGGCGGGTACACCACCTTCTCCACCCACCTGCTCGACGCCCACGACCTGCTGGGGGAGCCGGTGTCGCTCACGGCGTACGTCGGGGGGACGCTCGTGACGTGTCTGGTGGCGGCTTCGGTCGGGCTGGTCGCCGGCCGCCGGCTCCGGAGGGGGACGTCGTGACGGTCCTCCTCGTCATGGCGGGCGGAGCCTGCGGCGCGGTGCTGCGCTTCGCCGTGAACCGCTGGCTCTCGGCGACCCACTTCCCGTGGGCGACCCTGGTCGTCAACGTCGCGGGCAGCCTGCTGCTCGGTGTCGTCGCGGCGTCGACGGACGGTTGGGTCTTCACCCTGCTGGGCACCGGCGTCGCGGGCGGGCTGACCACCTACTCGGCGTTCGCCCTGGAGACGGTGCTGCTCGACCGCAACGGCCGTCGCAGTGCGGCGCTGCTCAACGTGGCGGCGTCCCTCGTGCTCGCAGGCGCGGCGTTCGCCCTCGGGTGGTGGTCCGCGGCGCTTGCTTGACGTCAAGCAAGCGCCGAGTCACGGGTTGGGGTGCCCTGCTGGCGATCAGCGCCCCGCCGCGGCCAACCGCCCCTTGAGCAGCGGCTTGGCCGGATGGTCCCGCTCACCCAGGGCGGCGAGGCACCGCTCGACGACCTCGGTGTCGTAGGGCGCCAGCTCGCCGTAGCGGAGCACGGCGGCCGGGTCGGGGTCGGCGAGCAGCGCCTCGCGCATGCTCACCGCGAGGTATTCGCCGAGCTCTGCGAGCTCGGGCGCGTTCGTGCCGGGCAGCAGGTCGCCGCCGTACGCCAGGACGGCACCCCGCACGTCGCCCCGGCCGAGCAGCGCGAGCACGTCCTCGACGTCGGTCTGCACGGGCATCATCAACCGGTACGGCCGGGAGGCGAGCTGCCCGCCGAGCGCGGCACGCAGGTGCGAGACCTCGGCCTTGAGGGTCGAGACGGTCACGGCCTGGTCGCCGTACACCATCGCGTGGAGCCGCTCGAGCGACAGTCCCTCCGGGTGGAGGCAGAGCACGGCGAGGATCTCGGTCTGCCGGCGGTTGAGCAGCAGCCGCTGCCCGTCCAGCCAGGCCTCGGCCGTGCCGAGCACGGACAGGGTCAGGCCCGGCTCGCTCGGAGCCAGCCCGGAGCTGGAGCGCCACTGGCGCGAGTGCGGCATCGCCCCTTCGATCAAGCGCGCGAGCACGCGCGCGGTGGCGAGGCCGATCGGGTGGGTTCGGTCCCACGTCGTCGACAGGTCGATGACGCCGATCTGCTCGCCCGACACCGGGTCGTGGAGCGGCGCTGCCCAGCACACCCAGTTGTGCACGATCGGCGCGTAGTGCTCGGCGCTGAACACCATCGCCGGCTCGCCGGTGCGCATCGAGATGGCCAGCGCGTTGGTGCCGACGCTCGCCTCGTCCCAGCGGCCGGCGGGGACGAAGTTCACGCTCTCGGCCTTCCGACGCATCACCCGGCCGCCGTACGTCCAGAGCACCCGGGTCTGCGAGTCGGTGACCGCGAGCACCAGGTCGCCGTCCTCCGCGGTCTTGCGGAGGTCCTCCTCGACCCGCTCGACCGCGATCTGCAAGGGAGAGCCCTGGAAGTACGCCGCGGTCTCGGCCTCGTCGGCCAGCGGCGCCTGACGCACGTCCGGCGAGACGGTCCCGGAGAGCTCCCAGCTGCGCAGGATCTCCGGACGCACCTCGGCGACCCCGTCGGCCCGCTCGATGAAGGAGGTCCATGCGCGCACAGCCTGAAGCCGTCGAGACTGAAGGTCGTGCGCTTCGCTCATGTCTGCCCCGGCTGAGTGCTGATGCTCGTCACCGTAGCGCCGCGCGCGACCGCGCTCAACGAATGTCTGGTCAGGCTGCGCGAGATCTCAGTGGTGGATCCGGCCGTCCCGCTCCGCCAGCCGGTCGCCCGACCCGCCCCACTGCAGCGCCACGATCTCCGCAGCGATGCTGATCGCGGTCTCCTCCGGCGTCCGGGCGCCGAGGTCGAGTCCGATCGGGCTGGAGAGCCGCTCGATCTCCTTGTCGGTCAGGCCGGCCTCGCGCAGCCGGGCCAGCCGGTCGTCGTGGGTGCGGCGGCTGCCCATCGCCCCGACGTACGCCGGCCGGCGCTCCTCCGGGAGCCGGAGCGCGACCTCGAGCAGCGGGACGTCGAACTTGGGGTCGTGGGTCAGCACCGTGATGACCGTGCGCTGGTCGACCCTGCCCGCCTCGACCTCGGCGTCGAGGAACCGGTGCGGCCAGTCGACGACCACCTCGTCGGCGTCCGGGAACCGGCTCCTCGTGGCGAACACGGGGCGGGCGTCGCAGACCGTCACGTGGTAACCGAGGAAGCTGCCGACCCTCGCCACAGCCGCGGCGAAGTCGATCGCGCCGAAGACCAGCATCCGCGGCTTGGGCGCGAACGCCCAGACGAAGACCCGCATCCCCTCGCCGCGCCGCTCCCCGTCAGGACCGTAGGTGAGCGTGGCGTTGTGTCCCGCAGCCAGCAACCCGAGGACGTCGTCATGGACCGCGTCGTCGGCGCGCTGGCTGCCCAGTGACCCCGATACTCCCCGACGCTGCGGTCGAAGAACCGGGCTGGCGGCAGCCAAAGAGTCGGGGACTACCGAGTCGTCGGGGCGGATCACCAGCCGGCGGCCCAGCCGTGCCGGGTCGGGGTGCTCGATCACGGTCGCCACTGCCACCGGCCGGCCGGCGCCGATGTCGGCGGCGATCTCGCCGAGCTCGGGGAACGACTCGCGGCTGACCTTCTCGACGTACACGTCAAGGATCCCGCCGCAGGTCAGCCCGACGGCGAACGCGTCGTCGTCGGAGACCCCGTACCGCTCCAGGACCGGCTCGCCGGACTCGATGACCGACTGGGCCAGCTCGTAGACCGCTCCCTCGACGCAACCGCCGGAGACCGAGCCGACCGCCGACCCGTCCGGGCCGACCAGCATCGACGCGCCGGGAGGGCGCGGCGCGGACTGGAAGGTGGCGACCACCGTGCCGACGCCGATCGTCTCGCCGGCCTCCCACCAGGTCATCAGCTCAGGCAGCACATCACGCACGAGACACCAGCTCCGTCAGATCAGCAAAGGTGGACAGGGAGTGACCCGCGACGAACTCGTCGCAGAAGGGCAGCGCGGCGAGCACCCCGGCCTGCACCGGCTCGTAGCCGGACTTGCCGCGATGCGGGTTCACCCAGATCACGCGGTGGGCGATCCGCTGCAGCCGCGCCAGCTGCTCGGCGAGCAGGGCCGGGTCACCGCGCTCCCAGCCGTCGCTGAAGACGACGACCACGGCGCCGCGCGCCAGGCCGCGCTGCCCCCAGCGGGTCAGGAAGATCTGGATCGTCTCGCCGAGCCGGGTGCCGCCGGACCAGTCGGGCACGGTCTCACCCGCAGCCACGATCGCCCGATCGGGGTCCCGCAGCCGCATCGCGCGCGTGATGTGCGTGAGCCGGGTGCCGACCGTGAACGTCTCCACGACCCGGCCGCCGGTCTGGGTCCAGCGGTGTGCGAGACGGAGCAGCGCGTCGGCGTACCCGCTCATCGATCCGGACACGTCGACCAGCAGCACCACGCGGCGCGGCCGGGTGCTGCGGCGGCGCCAAGCGATGTCGGCCGGCTCCCCCATCCGGCGCAGGCTCTCGCGCAACGTCCGATGGGCGTCGATCCGACCTCGGTGCCACCGCCGGTGCCGGGCCGTACGCCGGACCGGTGGTCGACACGTCAACCGGGCGAACAGCGCGGCCAGCCGTTGCCTCTCGGCGGCGGACAACCCGGCCACGTCGCGGTGCTTGAGCACCTCGGTCGCGCTCGCCAGGGCGCGCACTGCGTCGTCGTCCGACTCGCTCTCCCCGCCCTCGGGCTCCTGCTCCGGGAAGACCGACACCGGCGGCTGCGACCGGCTGGCCGGACGCGCCCTCGGCAGGCCCTCCCGGCCGTTGAAGTAGGCGTCGAAGACCTGGTCGTAGCGCTGGAGGTCGTCGGGTCCGGCGCACAGGGTCGCCCGTCCTGCCCAGTAGGTGCCGCGGCGGTCGTCGAGACCGGTCAGCGCGGTGGCGGCGAGGAACCCGTGTGCGCGGTCCTGTGTCACGGCGACGCCGGCCGCACGCAGCGCTCGCGTGAAGCCGAGCAGGATCGCTTCCGGGGGCCGGGTCACGGTGCTCATTGCGCCAGCATCCGGTCCAGGGCCTGCTTCACGCGGTCGCGGTCCTCGCGGTACTTCACGAGCGCGCCGAGCGTGGTGGCGGCCGACTCTAGGTCGAGGTCCTGGGTTCCCAGGTGATGGAGGGCCCGCGCCCAGTCGAGGGTCTCCGCGACGCCCGGCGGCTTGAGCAGGTCGTCTCGACCGCGCAGCTGCTGGACCGTCGACACGACCTGCCGGCCGAGGGCCTCGGCCACCTCGGGCGCACGGCTCCGGACGATCTCCAGCTCGCGCTCGAGACCGGGGTGCTCCACCCAGTGGTAGAGGCAACGGCGCTTCAGCGCGTCGTGCAGCTCACGGGTGCGGTTGGAGGTGAGGACGACGATCGGCGGCTCGGCGGCGGCGACCGTCCCGAGCTCGGGGATGCTCACCTGGTAGGTCGAGAGCACCTCCAGCAGGAACGCCTCGAACTCGTCGTCGGCTCGGTCGACCTCGTCGACGAGCAGCACCGCCGGCGCCTGCTTCAGTGCCTGGAGCACGGGTCGGGCGAGCAGGAACCGCTCGTCGTACAGGCTCTTCTCGGCCTCCTCGACGTCGGTCGTCTCACCCGGCACCGCCTCGAGCGCTCGCAGGTGGAGGATCTGCCGCGGGAAGTCCCAGTCGTAGAGCGCCTGGGTCGCGTCGATGCCCTCGTAGCACTGCAGCCGGATCAGGGGCAGGTCGAGCGCCTCCGCCAGCGCCTCCGCCAGCGCGGTCTTGCCGGTGCCGGGCTCGCCCTCCACGAGCAACGGCCGCTGCATCCGCAGCGCGAGGAAGACGACCGTCGCCAGCTCGTCGTCGGCGAGGTAGCCGGTCGCGGCGAGCCGCGAGGCGATCTCGGCGCTGGACTCCATGCCACAAGGCTACGGGCCCGGTGTAGGCGCAAGGTTGGATCCGGCCCAGACCCTGTCGGCGGCCCTGCCGTCGGTACCAGCCGAAGTTCAGGCAGGCTTCGGTTTCTCTCCGACCGCTGCCATGCCCGCCGCAACCGCAGCCAGAAGGAAACCGAGCCCGACACTGAAGATGCTGACCAAGCCGAGGACCGCCAGCAGGACGACCGCTGCGAGCGCGAACGCCTGGCGCACCCGCGAGTCGCGGGCGACAGCCGCAAGCACGGCAGCACACAAGCTCACCAGCATCAGCACCAGCCATGGGAAGACTTCCCAGAACGAGTCATCGCCTTCGCCCACGATGACCGCGACGTACACCGCGAGCGTGACTGCAGCGAGAGCGCTGCTCAGCGCCGCCCACCCGCGCCGCGTCAGTGCGTCCACAGTCACCACTCCCGAGACGCTACCCCCAGCCCCTGGCGTCGCAGGCTCCTCAGGCAGCTGCTCCCTCGTCCTTCTACGAACAGCCCGGTCAGAACGTCGTCAACCGCGCGTCCCCCGGGTCGCCACGGTGAGCAGCACGACCGCGTCGGTCATCGCCAGCAGGTCGTGGCGTGCGGACGGGATCACGGTGTGGTCGCCCTCGACCCCGTCCCAGTGGTCGTCACCCGCCGTGAGCCGGACCCGACCGCGGAGCACCTGGAGGGTCGCCTCGCCGGGCGCCTCGTGCTCCCCGAGCCGCCGGTCGACGGCGAGCGCGATCAGGGTCTGCCTCAGGTCGTGCTGCTGGCCGCCGTAGACGGTCACCGCGGAGCGACCGCTGCTGGCCGACTGGGCCCTGGCGAGCTGCTCCTCGGCCAGGGTGGTGAGGGACGTGGTGCTCATGCGCGGCTCCGTTCGGGATGGAAGGACATGTCAGCTCACACGGTCCCAGCCGCGTCGTGGGGTGTGGGAGCCCAGCTGCGCGTCGCGGGAGCGGTAAACGATGTAGGGCCGCGTGAGGTAGCCGACCGGGGCGGAGAAGACGTGCACCAGCCTGGTGAACGGCCACAGCGCGAAGAGGACGAACGCCGTCAACGCGTGCAGCTGGAAGCCGATCGGCGCGTCGGCCATCAAGGACGCGTCGGGCTGGAACGCGAGGAACGAGCGGTACCAGACGGAGACGCCCTCCCGGTAGTTGTACTCCCCGCCGATCGTGAAGATCGAGGCGGCGATGGTGTTCCACATGCCCAGCACGATCACCAGGCCGAGGAAGAAGTACATGACCTTGTCCATGGGCGTGGTCGCCGAGAAGACCGGCCCCACCGTGCGCCGCCGGTAGATCAGGATGATCATCCCGACGGTGGCTGCGATCCCGGCCGGCACACCGCCGGCCAGGGCGATGTAGTGGTAGACGTGGTCGTTGATCCCGATCGCCTCGGTCCACGAGCGCGGCACCAGCAGCCCCAGGATGTGCCCACCGACAACGCCGAGCATGCCGAAGTGGAACAACGGCGAGCCCAGCCGGAGCAGCCGGTCCTCGTAGAGCTGGGAGGACCGGGTGGTCCAGCCGAACTTGTCGTAGCGGTAGCGCCAGAAGTGGCCGACCACGAACACGCTGAGGCAGATGTAGGGGAAGACGACCCAGAGCAGCTGATCCATCACGCACCCCTCACGGTGGGCATCGGCAGGTCGACCGAGCGGTCGGTCAGGGCGGGATCGAAGCCGGGCGTGCCGTACGGCGTGAGCCCGACCTCCTCCTCCGGCGGTCCTTCGGCGGCGAGCCGTCGTACGGCGTTCCACTCGTCCCCCCGCAACGCCGGGAGCGTCGCGCACACCGCCTCCAGGACTGCGGCGTACGGCGAGCCGAGGTCGCGCAGCGACATCCGCAGGACCTCGAGCCCGGCGCGGTGGTCCTCGAGCAGCTGGTAGCCGACGTCGGGGTCGACGGTCGCGGCGAACTCCAGCACCACCGACAGGTGGTCGGGGAGCTCGGCGTCGTCAGGGACCACGCCGGCGGCGAGGTAGGCCTGCTTGAACCGCAGCAGGGCCATCCCGCGCTTGCGGGTGTCGCCGTGGGCGAAGTAGGTGAGGAAGAGGTTGCAGCGTCGCCGGTCGTCGAACGTGTCGACGTACGCCGCCTGCAGCTCCGCGACGTCGGAGCCGACCAGATGGTCGACGAACCCGAGCAGTGGCGACGCGAGCCTCTCCGGGAGCGCGGCGGCCGCGGTCCGGATCGCGGGCAGCCGGCCGAGCAGCTCCTCGGTCGGGTAGTCCAGCAGCAGCGAGGCGCACTGCCAGGCGGTGCGCCGGCTCATGACTGGGCCTCGTCGTCGCGCGGCGGGAAGAGCCCTTCAGGATTGCCCTTCCCGTCCCAGTTCAGGAGGTTGACGCGCGCCGCCTTGTCGTCCGGCGAGGCCAGCGTGTCGCTGGTCTGGCGGTCCTGCAGCATCCGGAAGTTCTCGACCGCCAGCGGTGTCTGCGAGCCGGAGCCCTCGCCGAAGATCTCGGGGTTGCCGCCGCCGTAATCACTGACGGGGCAGTCGGTGGCCAGCTCTTCCAGCGCGTGCGCCTGCTCGGTGTGCGCCGACGGGATCACGTAGCGCTCGTCGTACTTGGCCAGCGCGAGCAGCCGGTACATGTCGTACATGTCCTCCTCGGACATGCCGACCGACGCCGGGATCGAGCTGTCGGGGTCGCGGCCGAGGTTGAGGTCGCGCATGTAGGAACGCATCGCCGCGAGCGTGCGCAGCACCCGGTCCACCGGCTCGGGGTCGCCGGCGGTGAACAGCTCGGCGAGGTACTCGATCGGGATCCGCAGCGCCTCGATCGCCGCGAACAGGTTGCCGCGGTCCTCGGCGTCCTCGCCGGTGTCGCGCACCACGTCGACGACGGGCGAGAGCGGGGGGATGTACCAGACCATCGGCATCGTGCGGTACTCCGGGTGGAGCGGCAGCGCGACCCGGTACTTCTGGATCAGCGCGTGGACCGGCGAGCGCTGGGCGGCCTCGACCCAGTCGTGCGGGATGCCGGCCCGCTCCGCCTCACGCACCACCTCCGGGTCGCTCGGGTCGAGGAAGACCTCGCGCTGCGCCTCGTACAGCGCGTGCTCGTCCTGGACGCTCGCTGCCTCGAGCACCCGGTCGGCGTCGTACAGCACCAGCCCGATGTAGCGGAGCCGACCGACGCAGGTCTCGGAGCAGACCGTGGGGTGACCGACCTCGATCCGCGGGAAGCAGAACGTGCACTTCTCGGCCTTGCCGGTCCGGTGGTTGAAGTAGACCTTCTTGTACGGGCAGCCCGACACGCACATCCGCCAGCCGCGGCAGCGGTCCTGGTCGACCAGAACGATCCCGTCCTCGGTGCGCTTGTAGATCGCGCCGCTGGGGCACGACGCGGCGCACGACGGGTTCAGGCAGTGCTCGCAGATCCGCGGCAGGTAGAACATGAAGGTCTCCTCGAAGGAGCGCTTCACCTGCGTCTGGATCTTCTGCAGGACGGGGTCCTTGGCGTACGTCGCGGCGGATCCGCCCAGGCTGTCGTCCCAGTTCGCCGACCACTCGATCTTCATGTCCTTGCCGGAGATCAGCGACTTCGGCCGTGCGACCGGCGTGTGCTCCTGCGCCGGTGCGTCGGTCAGCGTCGCGTAGTCGTAGGTCCACGGCTCGTAGTAGTCGTCGATCGACGGCAGCTTCGGGTTCGAGAAGATCGTCATCAGCTTCCGGAGCCGGCCGCCCGCCTTGAGGGAGAGCCGGCCGCGCTTGTTGAGCGTCCAGCCGCCGTGCCACTCCTCCTGGTCCTCGTAGCGCCGCGGGTAGCCCTGGCCGGGCCGGGTCTCGACGTTGTTGAACCAGACGTACTCCGTGCCGGCCCGGTTGGTCCACGCCTGCTTGCAGGTCACCGAGCAGGTGTGGCACCCGATGCACTTGTCGAGGTTCATCACCATCGCCATCTGGGCCATGACCTTCACGACGTACCTCCTCGGCCGGTGGTTGAGGTGCGAGCGCAGCGAGCCTCGACACCCCCGGCCGCCGCCGTCCTTCGACGCGTCAGCATCAGTAGGTCACCTCCTGGGACCGCTTCCGGATCACGGTGACCTCGTCGCGCTGGTTGCCCGTGGGCCCGAGGTAGTTGAAGGCGTAGGTCAGCTGCGCATAGCCGCCGATGACGTGGCTGGGCTTGATCAGCAGCCGGGTGAGGGAGTTGTGGATGCCGCCGCGGTTGCCGGAGGTCTCGCTGATGGGTACGTCGATCAGCCGGTCCTGCGCGTGGTGCATGTAGACGGTGCCCTCGGGCATCCGGTGCGACACGATCGCCCGCGCGACCACCACCCCGTTGCGGTTCACCGCCTCGATCCAGTCGTTGTCCGCGACGCCGACCTTCGCCGCGTCGGCCTCGGACATCCAGATCGTCTGGCCACCGCGCGACAGCGACAGCATGAACAGGTTGTCCTGGTACTCCGAGTGGATCGACCACTTGTTGTGGGGGGTCAGGTAGCGCACCGTGACGCCCTCCACCGCGGGCCCGCCAGGTCCCTGGACGTCACCGACGGGTGGCTCGGAGAACAGCGCCGCCATGTTGAGCGGTGGCCGGTAGACCGGCATCTCCTCGCCGAGCTCGGTCATCCAGTCGTGGTCGAGGTAGAAGTGCTGCCGTCCGGTCAGCGTGTGCCAGGGCTTGAGTCGCTCCACGTTGATGGTGAACGGGCTGTAACGGCGGCCCCCCGTCTCCGACCCTGACCACTCGGGGGAGGTGATCACTGGCACCGGTGCGGCCTGGGTGTCGGCGAAGGTGATCTGCTTCCCCTCGTGCTCGGCGGCGAGGTCGTGCAGCTGGACGCCGGTGCGCTGCTCGAGCGTCTTGAACCCCTGGACCGCGAGGTGACCGTTGGTGGTGCCGGACAGCGCCAGGATCGACTCGCACACGTGCACGTCGCGCTGGAGCGACGGGCGGCCGTCGGCGGCTCCCCCGCGAACCGGGCCGTTCTTCGCGCGCAGGTAGCCGATTTGGGCGCTGACGTCGTACGTGACGCCCTTGGTGGTCGTGCCGAGCGTGTCGAGCAACGGCCCGACGGCGACATACTTCTCGGCGACCGCGCCGTAGTCGCGCTCCACCTCGACCAGCTTCGGAAGGGTCACGCCCGGCACCGGGTCGCACTCCCCCAGCTTCCAGTCGCGCACCGCTCCGTGCGGCGTCGCCATCGCGTCAGGGGTGTCGTGAGTCAGCGGCAGGGCCACCACGTCCTTGCGCACGCCGAGTCGCGGTCCGGCCAGCTCCGAGAACTTCTGGGCGATCGTCCGGAAGGTGTCCCAGTCCGTCCTGGTCTGCCACGGCGGGGCGATCGCCGGGTTGAAGGAGTGCACGAAGGGGTGCATGTCCGTGGAGCTCAGGTCGTGCTTCTCGTACCAGGTCGCCGCCGGCAGCACGACGTCGGAGAACACAGTCGTGGACGTCTGCCGGAAGTCGAGGGTGAGCAGCAGGTCGAGCTTGCCCTCCGGCGCCTGGTCGACCCACGTCACGTCCTTCGGCCGCACGCCCTCCGGCGCCTCGGTCGCCCGCAGCGATGAGTCGGTTCCGAGCAGGTGCTTGAGGAAGTACTCGTTGCCCTTGGCCGAGGACCCGAGCAGGTTGGCACGCCAGATCGCCAGCACGCGGGGGAAGTTCTCGGGCGCGTCAGGATCCTCGCCGGCGAACCGCAGGCTGCCGTCCGACAAGCCGGCGACCACGTGCTCGCCGACCGGACGCCCTGCCTCCGCGGCTTCGTCGCAGAGCTCGAGCGGGTTCCGGTTGAACGTCGGGTACGACGGCATCCAGCCCAGCCGCGCGCTCTTGGCGAGCACGTCGGCGCTGCTCAGGCCCGCGAGCTGGCCGTTCGACGTCGCGGCCGACAGGGTGTCGGCGGAGAAGTGGTCGTAGCGGAACTGGTCGGTGTTCAGGTACCAGTACGCCGCCTGGATCATGTTGCGTGGCGGGCGGGACCAGTCGAGCGCGTTGGCCAGGTGGGCGTGGCCGGTCACCGGCCGCACCTTCTCCTGGCCCACGTAGTGGGCCCAGCCGCCGCCGTTGACGCCCTGGCAGCCGGTGAGGGTCGTGAGCGCGAGGAACGACCGGTAGATCGTGTCGGAGTGGAACCAGTGGTTCGTGCCCGCCCCCATCAGGATCATCGAGCGGCCCTTGGACTCCTCGCTGTTGCGGGCGAACTCGCGGGCGATCCGCGTGACCGCCGCGGCCGGGACACCCGTGATCGGTTCCTGCCACTCGGGCGTGTACGTCGCGTACCGCGCCAGCAGCAGCTCGTAGACGGTGGTGACGAGGTGGTCCCCGACACGGCGTACCCGCACCCGCGCGGTGGTCTCGGCAGGGCTGCCGTCGACGTCGCCGAAGAGCGGCAACCGGACCTCGGCCGTCTCGTCGCCCCCGGGCGACAGGGCCGGTTCGACGTCCCCGAGGTCGAGGTTCCAGCGGCCCATGCCGGTCTCGCCGAAGCGGTGACCGAGCGACCCGTTGGGCACCACCGGCTCGCCGGTGACGGAGTCGAGCAGCACGGTCTTGAACGCAGCGTTCTCCTCGCCGCTGTGGGCCGGGAGGTCCTCGGCGGTGAGGAACTTGCCGGGGCGGCCGTCGGTGATCTTCACGAGGTACGGCAGGTCCGTGAACCGCTTCACGTAGTGGTCGAAGTACGGCGTGGTCCGGTCGACGAAGAACTCCTGGAGGATGACGTGCCCCATGGCCAGCGCGAGAGCCGCGTCAGTGCCCGGAGCCGCAGGCAGCCAGTCGTCCGCGAACTTCACGTGGTCGCCGTAGTCGGGTGAGACGACGACGACCTTCTGTCCGCGGTAGCGGGCCTCCGTCATCCAGTGGGCGTCGGGGGTGCGGGTGACCGGGACGTTCGATCCCCAGAGCATCAGGTACCCGGCGTCCCACCAGTCGCCCGACTCGGGGACGTCGGTCTGGTCCCCGAACACCTGCGGGGAGGCGACCGGCAGGTCGGCGTACCAGTCGTAGAACGACAGCATCGAGCCGCCGATCAGGTGGGTGAACCGGGCGCCGGACGCGTGGGAGACCATCGACATCGCCGGGATCGGCGAGAAGCCGGCGACCCGGTCGGGACCCCACTTCTGGATGGTGTGGACGTAGGCGGCGGCGACCATCTCGACCGCCTCGTCCCACGACGCGCGCACCAGTCCGCCCTTGCCGCGGGCGGACTTGTAGGCCTGTGCACGCAGCGGGTGGTCGACGACGTGCGCCCAGGCCTTGACGGGGTCGCCGTCGTGCTGGCTCTTGGCCTCGCGGTACATCTGCAGCAGCACACCGCGGACGTACGGGTAGCGCACGCGCGTCGGGCTGTAGGTGTACCAGGAGAACGCCGCGCCGCGCGGGCAGCCCCGTGGCTCGTAGTCGGGTCGGTCCGGCCCTGGTGAGGGGTAGTCGGTCTGCTGTGTCTCCCAGGTGATGATCCCGTCCTTGACGTAGACCTTCCAGGAGCACGATCCCGTGCAGTTGACCCCGTGCGTGGAGCGGACGACCTTGTCGTGGCTCCACCGATCGCGGTAGAACGCATCGGCGTCGCGCCCACCCTGGCGCACCATGGTGCGGCGGTCCTCGCTCACCTTGGCCCGGGTGAAGTA
>NZ_DASUTK010000065.1:0-38991 GCF_036374615.1 Nocardioides sp. | reverse complement strand
CTGCTGGACCGCGCGCCTCCGCGCTAGGAGCCGGTGCCTGGCGGCGGGAACCCGCCGACCGCGGTGGCCTGCTCGCGCACGACCTGCCACTGCCCGCTGCGCTTCTCGTAGAGGTAGAGGTGCCACGCCTCGTGGGCAAGCCGTCCCTGCCCAGCCGCTTCGACGTCCAGGCTCGAGCGGTACCACACGGTCGCAGAGCTGCCGTGGACGCGGACCTCGATGTTCGAGACCGGTTCGAACTGGTGGTAGTCCAGATCGCCTGACTCGACGAGCCCGAGGTACTCGTCTCGCGGCAGTGGGAAGCCTGGCGGCGGCACCAGCTCGAAGTCTGGTGCGTGCAGCCGCTCGACGACCTCCATGTCGGCGTCCACCAGCGCGGCCAGGCGCTGCCGCTCGATCTGCTGCACCTGGCGCGCCGTGTGGGAGCTGTCCGACGCGTCCGCCCCGGCTCCGGACCAGAACACCGCGAGGCCGACCCCGGTGACGAAGACAAGCGCTGCCCCCGCCCACACGCGATGCCACGGCCCCCAGCGGGGCTTGGTCTGCTCGTTCTCAGACATGTCGCTCTCCGCTCGTTCCCCCGTCCGACGGCACGTACCGTCGGCCTCTCCATCGTCGGAGCGCCCTCAGTGCGCAGCAATCCCAGAAGGCTGGGATTGCCTTACGATGACGAGGTGGCGACCTATCGAGGTCGTGAACGCTGCCGGGAGCGGATCGAGAAGCTCGCCCGCTCCGGAGTGAGCGGGGAGGCGCTGCAGCGCGAGGTCATCGCGGAGCTCGAGCGGGCGATCGGGTTCGACCGGTGGTGCTGGCCCGCTGCCGATCCCGAGACGCTGGTCCCCGGCGGCGGTCTGGCAGACCACGACTACGGGCCGGCACTGCCCCGGGCACTCGAGCTGGAGTACTCGGGGGCCGACCTCGGCGCGAAGGACGTCATTGCACGGCGCCGAGGCCCGTCGAGCTCGCTCATGGTCGAGACCGACGGCGACCTGGCGCGGTCACCGCGATGGGAGGAGGTCCTGGCACCGGTCGGCATCGGGGACGTCGCCGCGGCCGCGTGCCGGGATGCGTTCGGGTGCTGGGGCTGGGTCGAGGTCTACCGCGACCGGTCGGACCATGAGTTCACCGACGCGGAGATCGAGCTGCTCGGCCAGGTCGGCCCCGAGCTGGGCGGGGCGATGCGGCGGCAGGTGGGGGTCCGTGGTGGCGGAGGCGTCGTCACCTCGCCCGGGATCCTGCTGCTCGATCACGACCTGAACGTGGTCAGTCAGACCGCCGCGGCGCGTTCGTGGTCGGAGCGGCTGCCCGGGGCGGCGGCGTTCGCCCACTGGGGGATCCTCCACCCCGTCATCTATCCCGTCGCGACGCTGGCGCGGACGGGCGAGGCGGACCGTGCGCACGCGATGCTGCCTGTCCCCGACGGCGGCTGGGTTCGTGTCGAGGCCGCCACACTCGAGGGCAACGGCGCGCCCGCGATCGCGGTGACCCTCCGAGCCGCCTCCTCGGAGGAGACGTTCGACCTGGTGTGCCGCGCACACGGCCTCTCGCGGCGCGAGCGTGAGGTGGTCACGTTGCTGAGGCAGGGGCTGGGGACCACGGCGGTCACCCGCCGGCTCTTCATCTCGCCGTACACGCTCCAGGACCACCTGAAGTCGATCTTTGCGAAGCTAGGGGTCCACAGCCGCGCCGAGCTGCTCGCGCGGCTGAGCGCCCTGTCTCCGCCTGATCATTCCTGAGGGGACGACGACGCCACCTCGGGCCTGTCACCGACCCCGGTTCACCCGCTCAGAACTGAGTCGCGGGCGACCCAGGACTGAGCCCGCAGCTGGCGTGTGCCTGTGGCGGGCGAGCATCTCCACCGGAAGCAGGAACCAGTGCCCTTGCCCGCACCGGATCCGGCAGTGCTCGATCGGGCCGTCCGTGCTCTCCAGCACGCACCGCCATTCCACGCGGGCTACTTCCCCGCACTCGGGGCACGTCGTGTTGTCGGTCATGGCAGTCCTTCCGGATCCTGGTAAGAGCGTCAGAGCGGGTGCCTGATACGCCGGTCCCACCAGACTCGACGGGTGCCGAGCGCGAAACATCGGCCGACTACCTCAGATCCCGATCGCGGGCGCCTAGGTGACGGCCGGGACGTGCGCCCATCCCCCGGCGTCAGCGGATCAGTGTCGCCTTCGCCCGGACGACGCAGAACTCGTTGCCCTCCGGATCCGCGAGCACGTCCCACGACTCCTCGCCGGTCTGGCCGACGTCGACCCGCGAAGCGCCCAGCGACAACAGCCGTTCGATCTCGGCGTCTCGGTCGTCCGCGCTCGTGGTGAGATCGAGGTGGACCCGGTTCTTCACCGTCTTCACGTCCGGCGAGGGCATCAGGCAGATGCCGACGGGGGCGTGCTCGTCAGGACCGATCACGATCTCGCGATCTCGGACCGACAGGATCCGCCACCGCAGTGCTCGCGACCAGAAGTCCGCCTGCGCCGGCAGGTCGTGGGAGTCGATCACGATGTGGTGCAGACGAACGGCCATACGGCCAGTGTGACGCGTGCTCAGAAGTCGATCCGCATCACCACGCGCCGCAGCGTGGGCCGACTGACGACCTCGAACCCCGCCGCCGCGAACGCCGCGACGGTGCCGACGTGCAGCTCCTCGGCGATCACGTCCGTGGTGGTGATCGGGTACCCCTCGAGTGCGCGCGCCCCGCGGTCGCGGGCGAACGGGACGGCGGCCGCGACCAGCTCGTGACTCAGCCCCGAGCGCCGGTAGCCTGCCCGGACGAGGACGCACGTGAGGGCCCACACGGACGGGTCGGTGCGGTCCTCGTCCCGCCCCTCCCACGGGACCTTGAACACCCGCAGCAGTCCGGCGTACGCCGACCGCGGCTCGACCGCGCACCACCCGGCCGGGACGCCGTCGACGTACGCGACCAACCCCGACGTGGCACCGGACGCGGGATCGTCGCACGCGGTCTGCTGGCGCAGCCGCCGGGCCCGGTCCTCGGTCGGGGTGTTGCCGAAGCTCTCACCTCGGGCCAGCTTGAAGCGCTGGCACCAGCAGCGTGAAGCAGCCCCGCGGGTACCGAACACGGCCTGCAGATCGTCCCAGCTCGCCTCGTTGGCCGGGACGATCCGCAGCGACGTCGTCATCCCTCCAGTGTGGCGAGGAATGCCAGCGACCGCTCGAGCACCAGCTCCGTGGCGCCGGCGTCGTAGTCCGAGAGGGAGCTGTCGGTGAACAGATGGGCGGAGCCGGGGTAGAGGAAGAGCTCGGCGTCGGAGTGCGCTGCCACGAACGCCTGGGCCGGTTCGATGTCACCCTCCTCGTCCTCTCCGTCGCCGATGAAGAACGGGTCGTGGTCCATGGCGTGGATCTGGGCCTTCACGCCGTCCGGCCAGCCGTCGAAGTACGCCGGGTCGGCGAACCCGTGGTAGGCGAGCAGTGCCCGGGCGCCCGCTTGGGTCTGGGCCAGCTGCTGGGCGGGCATCGCGCCGAGAGAGAAGCCCGCGAAGACCGAGGCAGGCAGGTCGGCCGCCAGCTCCACGGACCTGGCGGCCACCTTGTCGAAGCCGAGCTCGCTGCAGTACGCCTGGCCCTCGTCGATCGAGGCGAACGTGCGTCCCTCGAACGTGTCGGGCGTGTGCACGGTGTGCCCGGCGGCGCGGAGCCGGTCGGCGAAGTCATGGACTCCGGAGGTGAGCCCTTGGATGTGGTGGAAGAGAACGATGTCTGTCATGCGGGAGACCGTACGGGCCATTACGGACGATCGGCGTCCGGTTCGATCAGGTCGGGTACGACGGCCGCCAATCGGCGCAGGTGCGGGGCTGCGGCCCGGATCGCGGCCTTCGCGGCCGGGTCCAGCGAGCCGAGGGCGAGGGCGATCGTCTCGAGCCGGGCCTGGCGCGCCTGGTGCATCAGTCGCTCTCCGGCGGCCGTGGCCCTGACCAGCACCGACCGCTGGCTGGACGGGTGGGGACCGCGACGGGCCAGGCCGGCTGCCGCGAGCCCGTCGACGATGCCGGCCATCGTGGGCGGCCGAACGTCCTCGATCCGCGCCAGGTCGCTGAGGGTCTGCGGGCCGCCGTACACGAGCACCGAGAGCGCGGACAATCGGGCGGCGGTGAGGCCGGCCCGCTGGTCGACCGGCCGCATGCCCCGCAGCAGGTGGATCGCCGCGGAGTTCAGGTGGTCGGCCGCGGCGAGGTCCCGCTGTGTCGGCCCGCGGCTCACGACTCGACGCGGCGCAGCTCGACCAGCCCGACCGTGTTCGCCTCGGAGTCGGTGAGGAACGCGTGCCACTCCTCGGTGCCGGCGGGCCCGAGCGTGTCGTCCTCGTGGCGGAAGATGGCATGCGGTGCGCCCGTGAACTCGACGCCGAGCGCTTCGAGTCGCGCGACCTCCGCGTCGATGTCGTCGACCCGCAGGTACAGCAACGACGAGGGTGCCCGCTCCTCCAGCAACAACCTGACGCCGTCGAGGTCGAAGAACAGCAGACCCGGCGGGTCGTACGTCGCACTCGGCTCCTTGCCGAGCAGCTGCGTGTAGAAGCGGGCGGCCCGCTCCAGGTCGCCTGCCCGCTGGGCAACTTGAACAAGAGCCATCGGAACCTCCTCCATCCTTAGGTCCCCTAATGTTAGGCAACCTAACGGAATCTGAGAAGGGGTCACTCGGTGGCAATCGCCTCCAGCACCTTCATCCGCGAGGCTCGGATTGCCGGCACCACTGCCGCCACCACCCCGAAGACCACCGAGATCGCCAGGAAGATCGCCAGGTTCTGCAACGGCAGCGCGAGCTCGGTCAGGTCGTCGGCCAGGGACTGCCGCAGCAGCACTCCGACCAGCAGCCCGACCGCCATGCCCAGCACGGCCCCCATCACCGAGATGGTGACGGACTCCAAGGTGACCATCCGGCGCAACCGGGGACGGGAGAGGCCGACCGCCCGCAGCAGCCCGACCTCGCGGGTCCGTTCGATCACCGACAGGCTCAGGGTGTTGACGATCCCGATGACTGCGATCACGATCGCCAGCGCCAGCAGCCCGTAGATGAGGTAGAGCAGCAGGTTGATCTGCTCCTTGAGGCTGTCGGCGAAGCCCTGCTTGTCGTAGACCGTCACGATCGGCAGGTCCTCGACCAGGGCCTCCAGGTCCGCCTGGACGGTGGCCGGGTCCACTCCGTCGGCCACGTTGATGCTGAGCGAGGTGTCCGTCCGCTTGATGCCCATCTCGTCCAGCAGGCCGAGCGGGACGTTGACACCGCCGAGCACGGGAGTCTCCTCGAAGACACCGACGACCTCCACCTTCGCGGACTTGTTGCCCGGGAACGCCAGGTCCAGCGAGTCACCGACCCACACGCCGTACTCACTCGCCGCATCGCGGGTGATCACCGCCTGCCGCTCACCGGTGAGCTCCCCGGTGCCGGCGACCAGGTCGATGTCATAGACCTCGCGGTACGCCGGGTCGACGGCGAGCATGAACTCCGGCTCGCCTCCGATCAGCGCGGGTGCGAACTGGTCGCGCGTGAGGACGTCGACGCCCTCCACCTGGGCCATGTCGTCGCCGACGGTCGTGGGGAAGCTCTGAAAGTTGGCGGACTGCACCAGGAAGTCCGCCTGGAACTGGTCCTCGACCTGCGCGTCGACGGTGCGGTTCATCGAGGCCGCCAGGACGCCGACGGCGGACACCACGGCGAGTCCGATCATCAGTGCGGACGCGGTGGCGCCGGTCCGCCGCGGGTTGCGCAGGGTGTTCTCGGCCGCGAGCCGCCCGGTGGTGCCGAACAGACCGCCGAACACCTTGCGACACGCGATGAGCACCGGGTGGCCCAGGACCGGGCTGAGGGCTGCGGCGGTGAGCACCCAGAGCACCGCGGCGGCGCCGATCCACGCGGCGGCCGGTCCGGGCGGGTCCATCAGGCCGAGGAACGCGAGGGCCGCGCCGAGCAGGGCGACCAGCGCTCCGATGATGCCGCGCCGCCGCAGCGAGCCCTCCGCGGTGGCTCCCGAGTCCTCGCGCATGGCCGCGATCGGCGACGTACGGGACGCGCGCCGGGCGGGCAGGTACGCCGACACCAGGGTCACACCGAGGCCCACTGCGTACGCCGCGACGACCGTGCTGACCGTCAGGACCAGCGTGCTGCTGGCGATCTCCAGGCCGAACGCGGAGAACAGCGCGGCGAGCCCACGGGCCAGTCCCAGGCCGAGCAGGATGCCGAGCGTCGCTCCGATCAGGGCCATCATCGCGGCCTCGACGATCACCGACCGCCGGACCTGCTTGGTGCTCGCGCCGAGTGCCCGCAGCAGCGCGAGCTCGCGGACCCGTTGCGCCACCAGGATGTTGAAGGTGTTGGCGATGATGAAGCCCCCGACCAGGATCGCGATCACCGCGAACGCGATCAAGAACTGCGTGATCACGTCGGTGAACTCGGCGATGGCCGACTCCTGCTCCTCCGCGACCGTGTCACCCTCGACGGCCTCGTAGCCGTCGGGGAGCGCCTCGCCCGCCGCCTCGGCCAGCTGCTCCTGGCTCACCCCTGGCGCGGCCGTGAGGAGGGCCGAGGTGAACACGTCCCGTCCGTCGAGGAAGAAGTGCTGCGCGCCCTCGGTCGAGAACATCAGCAGCGTCGCCCCGGCGGTGCCACCTCCGTTGAACTCGGCGGTGCCGGACAGGGTGAGGGTCGTGCGCACGTTGTCGAGCGACTCGCCGCTCGGCGCGATGACCGTGACCTCGTCGCCGACCTCGTACCCGGCCTTCTCAGCCGCGCCGGTGTCGATCGCGATCTCGTGGGTGCCGCTCGGCCACTCACCCGAGATCAGCTTCAGGGTGGGCTCGTCGAGCAGGTTCGGAGTGTCGGTGTAGTTGAACCCGATGGTCGGAGCGCCTCCCCCTCCGACGAGCTTGCCGTCCTGGTCGAGCAGGGACATGCCGAACCCGTCGACCGCGCCGTCGACCTGTGCGACCTCGGGGAGCTCCGCGAGGCGCTCGACGTCGGCAGGCTTCAGGACCGAGGTGTTGCCGATGCCGAACTGCTGCGCCGGGTCGGTGCCGGACGGGCGGGCGACCGCGTCGGGGGTCGAGCCCTTGAAGATGCTGTCGAACGTCGAGTTCAGCCCGGTGCTGAACGTCAGCACCCCCGTGAGGAAGCCGATGCCGAGCACGATCGCGAGCGTGCTCATCAGGAGCCGCACCTTGCGCGCGAACAGGTTGCGGAGGGTCAGTCGAAGCACAGGTCAGCCCACCGCAGGCGTCAGTCGTGCCATGGCGTCGAGGATCGAGTCCCGGTCCGGGTCGCGCAGCTCGTCGACGGTCTTGCCGTCCGCGAGGAAGACCACCCGGTCCGTGTACGCCGCCGCGACCGGGTCGTGCGTGACCATCACGATCGTCTGGCCGAACTCGTCGACGCTGCGTCGCAGGAATCCGAGCACCTCGGCGCCACTCGTGCTGTCCAGGTTGCCGGTCGGCTCGTCGGCGAACACGATCGACGGCTGGCTGACCAGCGCCCGGGCGCACGCCGCCCGCTGCTGCTGCCCTCCCGACATCTCGCTGGGCTTGTGCTTGAGCCGGTCGCGCAGCCCGACGGCGTCGACGACCTGGTCGAACCACGCCGGGTCGGGCTTGCGGCCGGCCAGCGCCAACGGCAGCGTGATGTTCTCCTCCGCCGTCAGCGTCGGCACCAGGTTGAACGCCTGGAACACGAAGCCGATCTGCTCGCGCCGCAGTGCGGTGAGCTGCTTGTCCTTCAGACCCCCTAGCGGCGTACCGCCGACGAAGGCCTCCCCGCTGGTCGGGGTGTCGAGGGCAGCCAGGCAGTGCATGAGCGTCGACTTGCCGGAGCCGGATGGTCCCATGATCGCGGTGAACTCGCGGGCGTACAGGTCGATCGTCACCCCGTCGAGCGCCCGCACCTCGGTCTCGTCCTTGCCGTAGATCTTGACGAGGTCGCGAGCGCTGGCGGCGGCGCCGGTCGTGGGTGCGGCGAGGTCCGTGGTCATGTCGTCAGCCTTCCGGGTCGACCTGAGCCGGGCAATCAGATTGTCCCCCGAGCCATCCCTGAGGACGCCCCCGAGATCCGGTGACGCCTCGTGGCGCCACGGTTCGGACGTCCGGACCCGGCAGAATGCCTGCCATGAGGCCGCAGGTGGTCGCGCACCGTGGCGCGAGCCACGAACGCGCCGAGCACACCCTCGGGGCGTACATCGAGGCCATCGAGATCGGCGCCGACGGCCTCGAGTGTGACGTCCGGCTGACCGCCGACGGTCACCTCGTGTGCTTCCACGACCGCGACACACGCCGGACCGGGAATCGACCGGGGGTGCTCTCCACGATGGAGCTCGCCGATCTCGACCAGCTCGACTTCGCGTCCTGGAAGAACCCGTGGGCCGACCTGGACGACGAGGCGCCCGACCGCGACGAGTCGCTGGACCGGGTGCTGACACTGCGCCGACTGCTGTCGACCGTCGCCGACTGTGGCCGCCGGGTCGAGTTGGCGATCGAGACCAAGCACCCGACGAGGTACGCCGGGCTGGTCGAACGCCGGCTGGTCGAGGAGCTGCGCCACTTCGGCTGGGACCGCGGTGACAGCCCGGCGCGGATCATGAGCTTCTCCTACACCGCACTGCAGCGGGTCGAACGGCTGGCGCCGGACCTGCAGCTGGTGATGCTGATCGAGAAGGCCCGCCACTGGCCGATGCTGAAGCCGGTACTGGCCGACGGCTGGATCCTGGGGCCGGGTATCGAGCAGCTCACCAAGCACCCCACGTTCGGCCCCAGGCTGGCGCGGACCGGTCGCGACATCCACGTCTGGACGGTCAACACCGACACCCAGCTGCAGACCTGTCTCGACCTGGGCGTCACGGCGGTCATCACCGACCGGCCCGGCTACCTGCTCGACCGGCTCGACCGCTGAGCGAGGGTTGACCGCACGGTCGAGTGGTGAAAGATTTCCCTATGAACGACTGAGGCAGTTATTCATTCACCACGCGGGGGCATCTCGGGAGGAAGTCATGCGTCACCAGTTCCGTCGACCGGCCGCGCTCGTCATCGCGCTGCTCGTCGCACTCGCCCTGGCCGTCGTGCCGAGCACGACGGTGACCACTGCGGGGGCCGCGGCGGGCTCCTCCGGGAAACCGGCGGCACACGCAGCTGAGAAGCCCGGCCACGCGTGGGTGCGCAGCACGGTGTCGCGGATGGGCCTCCGTGAGCTGGTCGGGCAGCTCTTCATGACCTATGCCTACGGCGACACCGCGGACACCCAGGACCCGGATCACGTCGCCGCGAACCAGGAGCTGTACGGCGTCGACAACGCGGCCCAGCTGGTCGAGCGCTACAAGCTCGGTGGCGTCATCTACTACAACTGGTCGGACAACGCGAACAACCCGCAGCAGATCGCGGCGCTCTCCAACGGCGTCCAGGACGCCGCGCTGAGCACCCGGCTGGAAGTGCCGGCCCTGGTCGCCACCGACCAGGAGGGCGGCATCGTCGCCCGCGTCGGGCCGCCGGCCACCGTGCTGCCGGGGAACATGGCGCTCGGGGCCGGTCGCAGCGCCGACGACGCCGAGACCGCGGCCGCCATCATCGGCGAGGAGCTGCGAGCGATCGGCGTCAACTGGAACTTCGCCCCGGTGGCGGACGTCAACGTCAACCCCGCCAACCCGGTGATCGGCGTCCGGTCCTTCAGCGAGGACCCGGCCCTGGCCTCCGACCTCACCGCGGCACAGGTCCGCGGTTACTCCGGTTCCGACGTAGCCGGCGCAGCCAAGCACTTCCCAGGCCACGGTGACACCTCGGTGGACAGCCACTTCGGGCTGCCGGAGATCGACCACACCCGCGCGGAGTGGGAGGCCGTCGACCGGCCCCCGTTCCAGGCCGCGATCGACGAGGGCGTGCGGGCGATCATGACCGCGCACATCGTGGTGGACTCGCTGGATCCGTCCGGGGCGCCTGCCACGATGTCGAGGCCGATCATCACCGGCATCCTGCGTGAGGAGATGGGCTACGACGGCGTGATCGTCACCGACGCCCTCGACATGGGTGGCGCGACCGAGACCTACCCGTCGAACCGAGTACCGGTCGCGGCACTGCAGGCTGGGGTCGACATGCTGCTGAAGCCGCCGGACGGCGAGTTCCTCACGATGTACGACGCCGTCCTCGACGCGGTCCGCAACGGCGAGGTCAGCAAGAAGCGCCTCCGCACCTCGGTGCAGCGCATCCTCCAGCTGAAGTGGGACCTCGGCCTGGTCGAGGACCCGTACGTCGACGTCGACGCCGTCCCTGAGGTGGTCGGCACGGACGAGCACCTGGCCGCCGCCCAGGCGCTCACCGACCGCTCCACCACGCTGGTGAAGAACGACGGCACGCTTCCCCTCGACCCGGAGGCGAGCCAGAGCGTGCTCGTCACCGGCTGGGGCGTCGGCACGACCGCGACGATCGCCGACAAGCTGTCCGAACGCGGCGCCGATCCCACCGTGCTCGAGACCGGGGCGGCGCCGACCGCGGCGCAGATCGCTGCCGCTGAAGCCGCAGCCGAGGAGCACGACGTCACGGTGGTGGTGTCCTACCGCGCCTGGATGAACGACAACGCCGCCCAGCGCGAGCTGGTCCGGCGTCTCACGGCGACCGGCAAGCCGGTGATCGCAGTCGCCGCCAGGGAGGCCCACGACATCGCCTACTACCCGGAGGTGCCCGCCTACCTGTCGACGTATAGCTGGACCGGCGTCTCGCTGGAGTCGCTGGTGCGCGTCCTGTACGGCGAGGTCGACCCCACCGGGACGCTGCCGGTGACGATCCCGACCGCCGAGGACCCCGACACCGTGCTGTACCCGTTCGGGCACGGCCTCGGATACGGAGGCTGAGTCGTGGCGGGCATCGACCGACGCACCTTCATCCGGACCACCAGCGTCACGGCCGGCGCGGCCACGCTGTCGGTCTCGACCGCGGCAGCCACGCACGCGGCCGGCCGTGGCGCCGGTCATCGGGTGCAGACGGGGATCGAGGTGCTGCACGACGACGACTACCGACTGGTCCAGGGCGAGAGGGTGGGACTGATCTCCAACCCCACCGGCATCGTCCCCGACCTGCGGCACGAGATCGACCTGATCGTCGAGAGCGGTCACGTGGACCTGGTGGCGGCGTTCGGGCCCGAGCACGGGTTCCGGGGCTCAGCGCAGGCGGGCGGGTCGGAGGGCGACTACGCCGATCCGCGGACCGGGGTGCCGGTGTACGACACCTACGGAAAAGGGCCGGCGCAGATCGCCGCGTTCTTCGACCAGGCGGGCGTGGACTCGGTGCTGTTCGACATCCAGGACGTCGGCGCCCGGTTCTACACGTACATCTGGACGATGTACGACTGCATGGTGGCCGCGGCGACGGCCGGGGTGCGGTTCATCGTGCTCGACCGCCCCAACCCGATCGGCGGGCGAGCGGCGTACGGGCCGGTGATGCATCCGGAGCACGCCAGCTTCGTGGGCCGCAAGGCGATCTCGCAGCAGCACGGCATGACGGTCGGTGAGCTGGCCGGGCTCTTCAACGCCGAGTTCGTCGAGGCCGACGCCGGCGCACAGGCCGAGCTCGACGTCGTCGAGATGCGGGGCTGGCGTCGGGGGATGTTCCACGAGGAGACCGGCCACACCTTCGTGATGCCCTCACCCAACATGCCGCGGGTCGAGACCGCGGTGGCGTACCCGGGGACCTGCCTGTTCGAGGCGACCAACCTGTCGGAGGGACGTGGCACGACCCGACCGTTCGAGCTGATCGGCGCGCCGTACCTCGACCACACCTGGGGCGACGCCCTGCGCGAGCAGCAGCTCCCGGGCGTCGAGTTCCGGGAGGCGTACTTCACCCCGACGTCCTCCAAGCACCAGGGCACGTCCTGCGCCGGCGTCCAGCTGCACGTCACCGACCGGGGCGACTTCGACGCGATCCGGACCGCGATCGCGATGATCATCACCGCGAAGCAGATCGCGCCCGAGTTCGCCTGGCGCGAGAGCCAGGCCCCGTTCTGGATGGACCGGCTGACCGGTTCCGAGCAGGTGCGGCTCGACATCGACGCGGGAGCCGGCGTCGACGAGGTGGTGGCCGGCTGGCAGGAGGACCTGCAGGCGTTCCGACGCGTGCGCGAGGCGCACCTGCGTTACCGGGGTCGCGCACGGTGAGGCGGGGCGCCGCGGTCGTCGCGCTCGGCCTCGTGACGCCCCTCCTGGTCACCGTCGGGGCGTCGGGTGCCGCGACCGACCCCTGGAGCGCGGCAGACCCGGACCGGCCCGCCCGCGCCGGGACGACCGCCGCCTCGGGGGTGGTCGTCCCGGCCGACGTCGATCTCTCCTCCCGCGGTCGGCCGTTGCGCTACGGCACCCCGCGTCAGGCGGGGCTGGTTCCTCGCCATCTGGACCGGCTGGGAGCGGACCTTCGCCGGTACCTCCAGCCGTCGCCGGAGCATCCCTTGTACGCCGGCGGTGTGGTGCTGGCGGCGCGTCGCGGCGTGATCGCCGTGCACGACGCCGCGGGGCACGCCGTTCGCTACCAGGACGCGGCAATCGAGCTACCGCCCGCTGAGCGGGTGGCGGCCCGCCCGGACACGATCTACGACCTCGCCTCGGTCACCAAGACGTTCACCTCGATCGCGGTCATGCAGCAGGTGGAGAGCGGAGTCGTGGACCTCGACGAGCCGGTGGCGACGTACCTCCCCGAGTTCGGTGCCGCGGGCAAGGAAGCGATCACGGTCCGCCAGCTGCTGACGCACACCGGCGGGTTGCCCGCCTGGATCCCGCTGTACAGCCGCTACCCGACGATCGAGGAGCGACGCGCGGCGGTGCTCGCGGTGGCACCGACCGCGCCGCCGGGGGAGCAGTATGTGTACTCCGACCTCGGCATGATCACACTCGGGATGCTCGTCGAGGAGGTGACGGGTCGTCGGCTCGACCAGGTGGTCCACGACGACATCACCGAGCCCCTGAGGATGCGTGACACGATGTTCGATCCACCGGCGTCCCTCCGGCCGCGGATCGCGGCGACGGAGCCGCAGCCGTGGGCCGGCCGGCCGATGATCCGGGGCGAGGTGCATGACGAGAACGCGTGGTCGCTCGGTGGCGTCGCCGGGCACGCGGGGCTGTTCTCCACCGCGCACGATCTCGCGGTGCTGGCTCAGACGCTGCTGAACGGGGGTCGCTACCGGGGATCGCGGATCCTCGAGGAGGACACTGTTCGCACGATGCTGACGAACGAGAACGCGGCGTTCCCCGGTGACTCGCACGGGCTGGGGTTCGAGCTCGACCAGCGCTGGTACATGGACGGGATGTCGTCGCCGGTCACCTTCGGCCACACCGGTTTCACGGGCACGTCGTTCGTCGTGGACCCGCTCGCCGAGTCGTTCGTCGTGCTGCTGACCAACCGGGTCCACCCGACCCGCGACTGGGGAAGCAACAACCCCGCCCGCCGGGCCGTGGCGCAGGACCTCGCCCGAGCGGTCGCCGTCCGTCCGACCGAGGGGCGGACCGCCTGGTTCTCCGGCCTGGGCGACGCCCGGAACGCCACGCTGACCCTGCCGGTGGACCCGATCCTGCCCGGCCCGCTGCAGGTCGGCTTCGACCTCTGGTACGACACCGAGGCGGGCTACGACCTGGCGTCGCTCGAGATCTCGGCCGACGACGGTGCCACCTGGGAACCCCTACCGTTCACGCTCCGCCGCGGTGACACCGAGACGCCGACCGACGGCACCGTGTCGGGCTTCGCGGGACGGGTCTGGCATCGCGCCGACGCGGTGACCGACGTGGGCGCCGGCCCGGTGCTGCTGCGCTGGCGGTACCGGACCGACGGCCTCTACCAGGGCCGAGGCGTGTACGTCGACCGGGTCCGGGTCACCGGGTCGGGCGGCGAGCGCCTGGACGACGAGCGCGCGCTCGCGCCGGACGGGTGGAGGGCCAGTCGTGACTGAGGCGACGACGGTCAGGATCCGATCGCTGGTGCCCACGCTGGCTCCCGCCGAACGTCGGGTGGCGCTGCGGGTGTGCGACGACCCGGGAGCCGTCGCCGCCTCGACGATCAGCGACCTGGCGACCGCCTGTGAGACGTCGGTCACGACGGTGACCCGGTTCAGCCGCGCGGTCGGCTTCACCGGCTACCAGGCGCTGCGGCTGGCGCTGGCCACTGAGCTCGGGCGGGAGGACGGCCGCAACGGGCGGGACGGTCGGATCGTGGGCAGCGACATCGGTCCCGGCGACGACCTCGAGCAGGTGGTCGAGAAGGTGGCGTTCGCCGACGCCCGGGCGGTCGAGGAGACCGCGGAGCAGCTCGACGTCGACGAGCTGCGGCGGGTGGTGGAGGTGATCGCGGCAGCGCAGCGGGTCGACATCTACGGCGTGGGTGCCAGCGCCTTCGTGGCACTCGACCTCCAGCAGAAGCTGCACCGGATCGGGCGGGTCGCCTTCGCGTGGGCCGACCCGCACGTGGCGATGACCAGTGCCGCGCTGCTCGGCCCCGGCGACGTGGCGATCGGTCTCTCCCACAGCGGTGTCACACGAGACACGGTCGACGCGCTCGAGCTGGCCCGCGGCAACGGGGTCACCACGATCGCGATCACTAACTTCCCGCGCTCGTCGATCGCGGCCGTGGCCGACCACGTCCTGACCACCGCCGCTCGCGAGACGACGTTCCGGTCCGGCGCCACGGCGAGCCGGCTCGCCCAGCTCACGGTCGTCGACTGCGTCTTCGTCGGGGTCGCGCAGCAGACCTTCGAGTCGTCACAGCAGGCGCTGCAGGCAACCCATGACGCGGTCGAGTCCTGGCGGCGCGGACGGCGCAGCCCCCGCTCGACGTCGTGACGCGCGGCCGCGCCCAGCACGTGTCCTAGTCTCGCCGCATGGGAAAGCGCTCACGCACCAGGACCCGCCCCCGGACCACGACCACCACGGCGGGTGAGGTGGGCCCGCGCCAGCCGTGCCCGTGCGGGTCAGGACGCCGGTACAAGGCGTGCCACGGCGCTCCCGGCGGCGCCTCGGCCGTCTTCGTCGCCCGACCGTTCGAGGGGCTGGCCTCGGAGTGTGACCTGGTCGCGCTGCGCGAGCTGGTTCCCTCGGCGACCGCGCCGCTCCCGCTCGTCGGCGAGCACGCCGACCGCCGGGTGACGCTGTGCACCCTGCTCCCGATGGCGGCTCCGGCGATGGTGCGCGACTCCGGCGAGGTGTGGCTGGGGCTCCAGGTGGTTCACAACTTCGGCGACCCGTCGCGCGACCTGGCAGCGGTGCTGCTCGCCGCGCTCGCCCAGGGGGAGCCGGGCATCGTCGGGCTCACCGAGCCGCCGGGGGAGGGCCCCCGACTCCAGGACCTGGTCGGCGACGCTCCACTCGACATCACCGTGCACGACGGCTTCGACTTCTGGGTGGCCGACAGCCCGGACGCGGCGGACGTGGCGGGAGCGCTGGACGAGGCCAACGGGCAGGTGAACCCGACCACGCGGCTGTCGTCGGTACCGGCGGCGTACTGGACGGACGTGACGACCAAGGAGCACCTGCGCTGGGTGATGCCGGAGCCCGAGGGGCCGCTGCTCGACGCGCTGGCGCGGCTCCACGTCACGGGCCAGGACGTGCTCGTCCCCGACTCCAGGCTCGTGGGGATGTTCCGCGCCCACGGTCTGCTCACCCCGGTCTGGGACCTACCGCTCGGCACCGGCGCCGAGGCCTTGGAGGAGCCGGCCAGCCGG
The DNA here is from genome assembly GCF_036374615.1 of Nocardioides sp. Taxonomy (GTDB): domain Bacteria; phylum Actinomycetota; class Actinomycetes; order Propionibacteriales; family Nocardioidaceae; genus Nocardioides. Next base: position 23,310 of record NZ_DASUTK010000065.1, on the reverse strand, counting down.
TTCGCTTCCGACCTGGCCACCACGCTCGCCTCCACGGAGGACCTCACGAGCGAGGAACGCGCCGCCCGGAACGGTCTTGCGCACCGTCAGGTCACCATTCGGTAGCGATCCTGTTTCCGGGACACGCCACCCCCGCAGTTGTGTCGCTGCGAGGTGGGCGGTAGGTTTCCAATCGGCCCGGTCGTTGTTGTCTCCCCCGTCGGCAACGGCCGGGTCATCTACGTCCCGGTCCGGCACCATTCCGATTCTGGCCCGATCCGTCCGGTTATCGGGCAGTGGGGGTTGCGGAGCGCCGCCCACAGGACGACGACGCGGGTTCGTGACAGCTTCGGGTCTAGGGCAGCGGAGCCCGTGACACCGGACAGCTCATGCAGCGTGGGCCGCCGCGACCCGACCCCAGCTCGGAGCCGGCGATCCTGACCACCTCGATGCCGGCGGCCTCGAGCCGGTCGTTGGTCCCGTCGTTGCGCTCGTAGGCGACCGCGACCCGGGGCGCGATGGCGAGGGTGTTGTTGCCGTCGTCCCACTGCTCGCGCTCGGCGGTGACCGGGTCGAGGCCGGTGTCGATCTGCTCGAGGGTGTCGATCCCCATCGCCTTCGCCGCCGCGACGAGGAACGGCTCCGCGTCGGCCACGTCGAGCGCCAGCGAGGCCTCGTCGGTGCCCGGATCGTCGACCGTCACGGCGTACGCCTGCAAGGAGTCGGCGACGTTGGGGTACATCACGATCTTGTCGACGTCGACCATGGTGGCCACGGTGTCGAGGTGCATCGTGGCCCGCTCCTGCGCGATCGGCACCGCGAGCACCGTGGTGGCCAGATCGGCGTGGAAGACCTGTCGGGCCAGCCGCTCCACGCCGGCAGGGGTGGTCCGCTCCCCGACCCCGACCGCGATCACGCCCGGCGCGAGCAGCATCACGTCACCGCCCTCGACGTGCTCGTGGTGCCAGCCGTGGATAGTCCGGGTGCCGGCGAACCGCGGGTGCTGGGTGTAGATGAGCTCGGTCAGCTGCGTCTCGCGGCGTCGGGCGGGCATGGCCAGCGACGTGATCGCGACCCGGTCGCGGACCCACACGCTGGAGTCGCGGGTGAACAGCAGGTTGGGGAGCGGGTCGACCAGGAAGTCGTGCTCGTCGAGCAGGGCTGTCACCAGGCCGTGGCCGCCGCGCACCTCGTCGTTGCGGATGCCGGCGATGAGGTACGACGTGAGCTCGGCCGGGGACGCATCGCTGAGTGCGCGCGCGAGGTAGCTGCGCAGCGTGTCGCCGAGGTGGAGGCCCGACAGCGCGGTGGTGATCGCGTGATGACGCGACGACTCCTGCTCCAGCGTCTCGGTCAGCAGGTCGGTGAGGTAGAGGACCTCCACGTCGCGCGCTCGCAGGGCATCGGCGAACGCGTCGTGCTCGTCCTGGGCGCGCGCGACCCACGGGATGCCGTCGAACAACAGCTTGTCGTTGTTGCGAGGGGTCAGTCGCTTCAGCTCGTCGCCCGGTCGGTGCAACAGCACCGTCTGCAGCCGGCCGACCTCGCTGTCTGCGCCGTGGGGTGTCATGCCGGGCACTTTAGTGGGCCGTCGCCCCAGCGGGTGTGTCCGTGCTCCGGGACGGAACAGCACTGGTCAGCCGAGTTGTGTGCGGTGCTGGTGCTGTCGAGGGCAGCGCACGAGCAATCGGAAGCCGAACGTCCGCCGTCGGGGTTAGGTTGCCAGCATGTCCGACTTCACGATCAGGGCGCTGACGTCGGAGACGTTCGGCGACTTCGCCGCTCTCGTCGAGCGGAACGGGGGCATGTTCGCCGGCTGCTGGTGCACGAAGTTCCATCCCGACTGCGCGGAGAAGGGCCAGAGCCGCGAGGGGAACCGGGCGCTCAAGCAACGCCTGGTGGCTGAGGGGATCGCGCACGCGGCGCTGGTCTATGACGGCGACCGGGCCGTCGCCTGGGCGGAGTACGGGTCACCCGAGGAGCTGCCCGACATCCAGCACCGCAAGGAGTACCTGGCCACTGCGGAGCGGCTGCCCGACTACCGGGTCACCTGCATCCTGGTCGAGCGCGGCCGTCGCGGTCAGGGCCTGGCGGCGATCGCCCTGCGCGGAGCGGTCGAGCTGATCGCGCAGGCCGGTGGTGGTCTGGTGGAGGGCTACCCGCATGACACCGGCGGGGTGCGGAAGAAGAACTCGTCGTTCCTCTACAACGGCACCCGCACGATGTACGAGCGCGAAGGCTTCACCTACGACCGACCCAAGGGCCTGGGCAACTGCGTGATGGTGCGCGAGGTGACCCCGAGCACGCGTGCCTGAGCGCACTCTCCTGCCGCTGTCGGGGCGGGCCCGACCTTGCCGCGAGCCGCGCGGACAGGGACACAACAGCTGGAGAGTCAGCTCCACTCGGAGGCGAGCACGGCGTACTGCAGGGTGTCGGTCCACTCACCCTTCGACCAGTAGTCGGCGAGCCGGTGGGCCTCCTTGCGCATGCCGAGCCGCTCGCAGAGGCGTGCTGAGGCGGTGTTGCGGGCGTCGAGCTCGGCGTAGATCCGGTGCAGGGCGAAGTGACCGAAGCCGAGCCCGATCAGCTCTCGCACCGCCTCGGTGACCAAGCCGCGGCCGCCGTGGTCGGGGTGGACCACCCACGAGAGCTCGGACTGGGTCGGGCCCCGGAACATCAGGGCCACCTCGCCCACCACGCGACCCTCCCGCTCGAGCACGAGGCCGAAGCCGTCCGCCTGCGCGGTGGCGCGCTCGGCCAGCATCTCCTCGACCTCGTCGAGCTCCAGGGGTGGCGCCAGCAGGTACTCGGCGACGTCCTCGCGGCTGTAGATCGCATGGAGGTCGGCGGTGTCCGCGGGCTCGCGCTGCCTCAGCACGAGCCGATCCGTCCGGATCGGCAGCGCCGGGCCGGGCGGCCATGCGAGATGGGTGCGGCGCGGCGCGTCGACCAGTCGTTCGCGCAGCTCCGTGTCGCCCTCACCCCCGTCGACCAGCCCGTCGAGGCCGGCGGCCGCCTCCTCCAGCGACCCCAGGGCGACGTGGTCGCGCGGGGCGACGGCCAGCCGCGCCAGCGCGGCCTCGGCCTGGGCGATCAGCCGGTCGCGCCGTCGCTGTCTCGGGGTCGAGCCGGGCCGCCGCTTCGAGGTCACCCCGGCGAGGGTAGTCATCCTCCACGGATCGCTCGGTCCCGGCACGGGGTGGTCCGGTACCCGGGGCCCGGATGGTGTCGTGGTGTCACGCGGCGTTCCACAACGATCTGGTGCGGCTCCCGAGAGCTGGCTCAGCGTGTTCCGGATCCCGCGCGACGACGCACCACCCACGGCTCGAGGTTGCGGTAGCCCTTGACCGACACCCGGCGGACCCTTCCCAGCCGGAGGTCGTCGTGCCCCTCGCCTGCTGTCAGGACCTCCCGTGCGCCGGCGTCGACCAGCACCGTCCCGGGCCGCGCGACCGAGGTCAGTCGGGCGGCGATGTTCACCGTCGGGCCGAACACGTCACCGAGCCGGCTCGTCACCGGTCCGAAGGCCAGCCCGGCTCGGACCCGCGGGAAGGCGTCCTCGTCGTCCTCGCCCCGTCGGGTCAGGTCGAGCGCCACCTCGACGCCGGCGTGCGGGTCGTCGGCGACGTACAGCACCTCGTCGCCGATCGTCTTGATCACCCGGCCTCCTGCCTCGACGACCAGCCGGGTCGTCTCGTCCTCGAACCGCTCGACGAGCTCGACCAGCTCGGACTCGGCGAGGTTCTTGCTCAGGCTGGTGTAACCGACGATGTCGGTGAACCCGACGACCATCGGGACCTCCACGTCGTCCACGGCGGCGCGGGGCAGCAGCCGGTGGGCGGCACTGAGCAGATGGCGTCGCCAGACGTACGCCTGGAGCCGCTCGACGTCGGGGAGGACCTTGGTCACCAGCTCGTCGAGCCTGGCGGCGGGGTCGGCGTCGGCGAGCGCGATGCCGGCGAGCAGGCCGACCTGCCACTCGGCCAGTCGTGCGTAGGACCGACCCCAGGTGCGGACCAGGGCCGACTGCGAGTCGGGCTCGAGGATGCCGAGCGCGACCAGCTCGGCGGTCTGCTCGAGTGCGGTGACGTCGTTCTCGGTGAAGGCGACGTCGCCGTTGGCGGCGTGGGGGAAGCCGAGCTGACCCCACAGCTCCACGGCGAGCTCGAGCGGCACGCCCGCGCGGTCGGCGACCTGTTGGCGCGTGAGGTTCGGCCGGGCACCGAGCAGGAGCTCTTCGAGCTCCGGCAGGTCCGCCCCGGAGAGCGCCTCTGCGTCGTCAGCTGCCAAGGCGTTCCTGCGCCGTGCGCTCGAGCGCCTCGGCGAACGCGGGGACCTCGTCGCGCAGCTCCTCGACCTGCTGCCGAGTGAAGTGGATCAGCTCGACCTTGGTCAGCGTCACGATCGAGGCGTTGCGCAGCTTGTGGTTGACGATCGCGCCCTCGCCGAAGATGTCGCCGGGCCCGAGCCGCGCGATCTCCTCGCCACCACGCCGGACCGACGCCTCGCCGCTCACGATGATGTACGCCTTGTCGGCCGGGGTCTTCTCCCAGATGGGGGACCAGTCGGCCGGCAGCGTGACGTGGGTTCCGGTGTTCTTGATCCGGTCGACCTCGCGGTCGTCGAATCCGTCGAAGATCGCCATGTGGACGGCCTCTCGTGTCGGGACCCCTCCCCGCGGGCATCCTCCCCAACCGCGGCGCGGCGTGTCCAGCGATCGTGTCTCAGGCCACCAGCTCGTACGCCGTGAAGCCGGCCAGCAGCAGACAGACCGCGGCCCCGACGTAGTGGAGCGTGTGCAGCGGCACCACGCGGAGCAGCGCCCGACCGAGCAGGACCGCCAGACCGCTGACCGCCAGCAGCGCCCCCAGGGCGCCGACGAAGACGCTGACCGGGTCCTCGTACCGCGCCACGAGCGTGAGCGTCAGCAGCTGTGAGAGGTCGCCCCACTCGGCGGCGAACAGCACCAGGAAGCTGGCCCCGACCGCGCGGAGGCCGGTCGTGCCCGGGTCGGCCTTGGCGGCGAACTCGTCGCCCGACTCGACGTGGTGACTGCGACCCTCGCGGAACAGGATCACCGCGCCGGCGAGGAACATCAGCAGCGCCAGCAGCCGGACCGCGTCCTGAGGCAGGAAGGACGCCGCGTGGCCCAGCGCGACCGCGACCAGGGTCTGCACCGTGAAGGCGAGGCCCACGCCGATCCAGACCAGCAGTGGCCGGAACTTCGTCGAGAGCACCAGCGTCGCGATGAACGTCTTGTCGGGCAGCTCGACCACGAAGATCGCGCCGAACGTGAGCGCGACGACCACGACGTCGATCACGGGCGGCCCATCAGCGGAAGAACCCCCGGCTCGCGGCCACGGCATCGGCGAGCACGTCGCTGACCGGGCGGCCGAGCGCGGTGGCGGCGCGTACCACGTCGTCGTACTCCGGCATCGCGTTGACCAGCACTCCGTCGTGGCGCGCGAGCTTGACGTCGATCTGCTGGCCGTCGACCTCGACGCGGGTCATCTCGCGTTCGAGGGCGTGCTTGTCGAGGGTGGTCTCGCGCAGCCCGATGGCGGAGGTGTGGCGGAAGACCGTGGTCCTGACGGTGGCGGCCCGGTCGGCCGGGACCAGGACGGACAGCGTGTGAGCGGGACGCCCTTTCTTCATGAGGATCGGGGTGAGCCAGGCGTCGCTGGCGCCGGCCTCCAGGAGGGTGGCGATCACCTGCGGCCAGACCCGGGGGTCGAGGTCGTCGACGTTGCTCTCCAGCAGCACCGACTCGCCGGTGGTCGAGGTGCGATCCTCGGAGCTCCCGGCACCGACGAAGAGGCGCAGCACGTTGGCATGGCCCTCCGGGTCGCGGCCACCGGCCCCCACCCCGATCGACTCGACGGTCATCGCCGGCTGCGGGCCCCAGCCGGTCGCGAGCGTGGTCAGCAGAGCGGCACCGGTGGGGGTGCAGAGCTCCATCTCGGGCGCACCGTGCGGTCCGGCGTACGACGGCACGGACCGGAGCAGCTCGGCGACCGCGGGAGGCGGGACCGGCAGCGTGCCGTGCGCGCCCCGGACGCTGCCGGACCCCACGGCGACCGGGCTCACGACCACGTCCCGACCGGTGGTCGAGGCCCGGGCCAGCCACGCGAACCCGGCGCAGACGCCGACCACGTCGGCGATCGCGTCGAGAGCACCGACCTCGTGGAACGCGACGTCGAGCGGGTCGCTGCCGTGGACCGTCGCCTCGGCGACCGCGAGCCGCTCGAACGCGGCGACCGCACGCTCGCGAGTGCCCACCTCGAGGTCAGCCGCGAGCAGCATCGTGTGGATGTCGCGCCAGGTGCGGTGGTGGACCGAGTCGGCCACCTCGACATGACAACGGGTCGCGGCGAGCTCGCCGCGGCGTACGGACTCCTGGCGCAGGGTCACCGGCTCCGGGCTGACCGCAGACACCGCCGCCTGCAGCGTCTCGAGCGGCACCCCGGCTCCCAGGAGGGCGCCCAGCAGCATGTCACCGGAGGCGCCGGACGACGCGTCGACCCAGAGCGTCACCGGTCGTCCCGGGCCGACTGCCGGGCCACCCGCGCCGCGAACACCCCGGCGCCGTAGCCGTTGTCGATGTTGACGACCGTGACGCCGGGGGCGCAGGAGTTGAGCATCCCGAGCAGGGCCGCGATGCCGCCCAACGAGGCGCCATAGCCGACGCTGGTCGGCACCGCCACCAGCGGGAGACCCACGAGTCCGCCGACGACCGACGGCAGGGCGCCTTCCATGCCGGCCACCACGACGACACAGTCGGCCTGCTCGATCCGGTCGCGGACGCCGAGCAGCCGGTGCAGCCCGGCAACGCCTACATCGGTGATCGTGTCGACGGCGGCGCCGTGCACCCGGGCGGTCAGCGCGGCCTCCGCGGCGACCGGTGCGTCGGACGTGCCGGCGCTGACCACCGCGACCGTGCCGCGGGCGGTCGGCAGCGGGCCCAGGGTGGCGGCCCGGGCCACCCGGTCGACCTCGGCGCCGGCAGCCTCGACGGCGTGCAACGCCTCGTGGGAGAGCCGGGTCGCGAGCACCGCGCGGTCGGGGTGGTGGGTGTGCAGCGTCGTGAGGATCGAGACGATCTGCTCGGGCGTCTTGCCCTCGCCGTACACGACCTCGGCATCACCGGTGCGCGCCGCGCGGTCGAGGTCGACCCGGGCGAAGCCCAGGTCCTCGGTGCGCGGGTCGTGACTCACGCGGCGAATCTATCGCCCGCCGGTCACTCGCCCCGCTCGCGGGCCGCCGGGTAGACGCCCAGCACCTTCACGTCGGTGGTGAAGAACGCCAGCTCCTCGAGCGCCCGGGCGACGCCGGGGTCCGCGGGGTGGCCGTCGACCTCGGCGAGGAACTGGGTGGCGGTGAAGTGGCCGCCGACCATGTAGCTCTCGAGCTTGGTCATGTTGACGCCGTTCGTGGCGAACCCGCCGAGGGCCTTGTACAGCGCGGCCGGCAGGTTGCGGACGTTGAAGACGAACGACGTCACGACCGGTCCCTCTCCGGGCGGCGCCTCGACGTAGTCCCGCGAGAGGACGACGAAGCGCGTGGTGTTGTGGTCCTCGTCCTCGACGTCCTCGCGGAGCACCTCGAGCCCGTAGATCTCCGCTGCCAGCGGCGGTGAGATCGCCGCCTGGGTCGGGTCCTTCATCTCCGCGACCTCGCGGGCCGCGCCGGCGGTGTCGCCGGAGACGACCGGGATGAGGCCGAGCTCGCGGATCACCTTGCGGCACTGACCGAGCGCGTGGACGTGGCTGTGGACGGTGCGGATCGTGTCGAGCTCGGCCCCCGGCACCCCGAGCAGCGCGAACTGGATGCGCAGGAAGTGCTCGGCCACGATGTGGAGACCGGAGTCGGGCAGGAAGTGGTGGATGTCGGCGACCCGACCGGCGATCGAGTTGTCGATCGGGATCATCGCCAGGTGGGCCTCGCCGCTCACGACCGTGGCGAAGACGTCCTCGAACGAGGCGCAGGCGAGCGGCTCGTGGTCCGGATAGTGCTCGCGACAGACCAGGTGGGAGTTGGCACCCGGCTCCCCCTGGTAGGCGATCACCTGGGGCTGCCCGGTCGAGGGTGTCGTCACCGCGGCATTTTCCCACGCCGTGCTCGTGCCGCCGCGCTCCGACCGCGCCTCGGTCGTAGGGTTCGGCGCGTGGAGATCCTGTCGGTGCTGGCGCTCGTGCTCGCGGTGCTCGCGCTCGCGTTCACCGTGGTCGCGTTGCGCCGTACGCAGCGCACCCGCGGCACCGGGGTCGAGGAGCTCCCCGAGGACGTGCACGGCCTCCGACAGGAGGTCGCCGCGCTCAAGCGCGAGGCCGGCGACGCGCTGCGGCACCTCGCGGTGGTCCGCTACGACGCGTTCGGCGACATGGGTGGCCACCTCTCGTGGTCCCTGGCCCTCCTCGACGACGGCGGCCACGGCGTCGTGGTCACCTCGATCCACGGCCGCAGCGAGGCTCGCACCTACGCCAAGAGCGTCTCCGCCTGGACCTGTGAGCAGCAGCTCTCGCCCGAGGAGGAAGAGGCGATCGCCCACGCCCGACCCTGACCCACATGGAAACGCGGCGTGTGCCTCAGAGTGCGCCATGGCGCACTCTCAGGCACACGCCGCGGCCTAGACGGTCAGCGGGGGACGCGGACCAGGAGTCGGCCGTGCAGGCACTCCATCCGCAGCTCGCGGCCCGGGCCGATCGAGTCGCCGTCGAGCTGGCGCGGGGTCTCCGTGCCGGCCCGGATCACGACCTGGGCACCGACCTTGCGGTCGACCAGCTCGTCGGTGTGCTTGAGCTTGAGCAGCACTCGCCACGCCAGCGGGATCCAGGAGAAGAAGTTGCGTGGGTGCAGGATCACCACGTCGAGGAGGCCGTCGTCGATGGCCGCGTCCGGGAGCAGTGGCATCCCGGCCTGGAGGAAGCCGACGTTGCCGACCACCACCGTCCGGGCCCGGTGGCGGCTGAACTCCCCGCCGTCCACCGAGATCTCGATCCGCTGCGCGGGGAACATCAGCGACTTCAGCGCGGAGATCACGTAGGCGAACCAGCCGATCCGCTTCTTGATGTCCTCGTTGACACCCTCCATGATCGCCGCATCGAAGCCCATGCCGGCCATCACCAGGAAGTGGGTGTCCTCCGGGATGCCGTCACCCTCGACCTTCACCAGGTCGACGGCACGGTCCTGGCCGTTGAGGGCGACGTCGATCGCCGAGCGCAGGTAGAGCGGTACGTCGAGGTTGCGCGCGAGCAGGTTGCCGGTGCCGGCCGGGATGATGCCGACCGGGATGCCGGTGCCGGCGAGCTCGGCGCAGACCTCCCGCACGGTGCCGTCCCCGCCGCACACGAGGACCAGGTCGGCGCCGGAGACCGACGCCGCCTCGGCCATGCCGGTGCCCGGGTCCTCGACCGTCGTGTAGTGCCAGCTCGGCTCCGACCAGCCGGACTCAGCGGCCATCGCCGAGACGACCGACCGGAACTGACCCACGTCCTCGACCTTGGACGGGTTGACGATGACCGCCAGCTTCCGGTCGGTGGCGAAGACCTCGGGTAGCGGGTCCGCCTTCTCGGCGTGCCCCCGCGGCTCCGGATCGAGGAAGACCACCGCGAGCAGCACCACTGCGAGGCCGAGGAGGGTGCCGGCGACGACGTCGGTGGGGTAGTGCCGCCCGAGCAGCACCCGGTCGAGGCAGACGACCAGCCACACGACGACCAGGCCGACCAGCACCGTACGTCGCATCGAGCTGCGTCGTACGAACACATAGGTGAGGACCGCCAGCAGCCCGCAGAAGGCGGCGATCGACGAGGCGTGACCCGAGGGGAACGAGTGCGTCTCCAGGAAGTCGACCGTGTCCTGCCACTCGGGCCGGTCGCGTCCGAGCAGGAGCTTGATCCCGGTCGTCGCCAGCGCGGTCACCGACATCACGACCGCGGCGAAGAGCGCAGCCCGGGGCTGCCGGCGCACCAGCAGCACCAGGACCAGCACCGTGGTCAGGATCGTCTTCGCGACGGTGCCGGTGAGCAGCTCGATCCAGCGCATCGTCTCGACGAGCCAGCCGTGGTCGTCGGCCCACGCCTCCGCGTCACGGCCGAGGTCGTCGAGCGCCCCCAAGGGCGACCGGTCCTGTGTCACCAGGACGGAGATCACGACGAACAGCGCCAGCAGCACAGCGGCCCAGGCGAGCAGCCGGGTTCGTGGGCGGTCCGTCATGGGCGGGAGTATGCCGGTACACACCGCACCCTCCGTCATCGCGCCCGCATAGGCTAAGACGCATGATCGACCCCCGAGTGCTGCGTGAAGACCCCGACCGCGTGCGTGCCGCCCAGGCCAAGCGCGGGCTGTCCGACGACGTCGTTGACCGGGCGCTCTCCGCCGACTCCGCCCGCCGGCAGGCGATCGCGGACTTCGAGGCACGACGGGCCGAGCAGAAGCAGATGGGCAAGCAGGTCGCCCGGGCCCAGGGCGAGGAGAAGCAGGCCCTCCTCGGGCGGGTCAAGGAGCTCGCCAGCGAGGTGAAGCGGCTCGAGGCCGCCCAGACGGACGTCGAGGAGACCTGGCGCGAGGCGATCCTGTCGATCCCCAACCTGGCCGCCGACGAGGCCCCCGCGGGGGGCGAGGACGACTTCGTGGTGCTGGAGCACGTCGGCACTCCGCCGGAGTTCGACTTCGAGCCGCGCGACCACGTCGAGCTGGGGCGGATGCTCGGCGCGATCGACCTGGAGCGCGGCGCCAAGGTGTCCGGCAGCCGCTTCTACTTCCTCACCGGGATCGGCGCGCAGCTCGAGCTCGCCCTGGTCAACATGGCGATGGACCAAGCGCGGGCGGCCGGGTTCACGCAGGTGATCCCCCCGTCGCTGGTCAAGCCGCGCGCCATGGAGGGCACCGGCTTCCTAGGGCAGGCCGCCGACGACGTCTACCGGATCGAGGGGGAGGACCTCTACCTCGTCGGCACCAGCGAGGTCCCGCTCGCGGCGTACCACTCCGACGAGATCCTCGACGTCGAGTCGCTCCCGCTCCGGTACGCCGGATTCAGCCCCTGCTTCCGCAAGGAGGCCGGGTCGCACGGCAAGGACACCCGCGGCATCTTCCGGGTGCACTGGTTCGACAAGGTCGAGATGTTCGTCTACACGACCGTCGAGGAATCGTTCGCGGAGCACGTGCGGCTGCTCGAGTGGGAGAAGGAGTTCATGGACAAGCTCGAGCTCGTCTACCGCGTGATCGACGTCGCCGCCGGCGACCTGGGGCTCTCCGCCCAGCGCAAGTTCGACTGCGAGGCGTGGATCGCGTCGCAGGGCCGCTACCGCGAGCTCACGTCCACCTCGAACTGCACCGACTTCCAGTCCCGCCGGCTCGACACCCGGATCCGCACCGACCAGGGCACCCGCCACGTCGCCACCCTCAACGGCACGCTGTGCTCGACCAACCGGCCGATCATCGCGCTGCTGGAGACCCATCAGCAGGAGGACGGCTCGGTCCGCGTGCCCCAGGCACTCCGCCCCTACCTCGGCGGCCTCGAGGTGCTGAAGCCGGTCCGAGACGGTCGCAGCGCGTCTTGAGCGACTGGACTCCCGAGCTGGTCGCGCTCGACATCGACGGCACTCTCCTGAAGTGGGTGGAGGGCGCCGGCACGACGTACGAGCAGATCCCGCGCGCGACGTACGACGCGGTGCGGCGGGCCTACGACGCGGGCGCACACATCGTGCTCGCCTCGGGGCGGTCGCCCCACGGCATGACCCGGATCGCCGACCTGCTCGAGCTGCCGTCCGACGGCGGCGAGCGGCTCTGGGTCGTCGCGTCGAACGGCGCCGTGGTCTTCCGCTACCCGCCGATGGAGGTCGTGCACGAGGAGACGTTCGACGCGCGGCCGGCGGTGGAGGCCGTGCTGCGCGAGCACCCCAACGCGCTGGTCGCGGTCGAGGAGCGGGGGATCGGCTACCGCGTCAACCGGCCGTTCCCGGTCGGGGAGCTGTCCGGTGAGCTGATCGAGACCAAGGTGGAGGAGCTGGTCGCGGAGCACGTGAGTCGGGTCATCATCCGCGATCCCGACGCAACGGCCGACGACTTCGTCGCGCTCGCCGGACGACTCGGGCTGCACGGCACGGACTACGTCGTCGGCTGGACCGCGTGGCTCGACCTGTCTCCCGTCGGCGTCTCCAAGGCCTCGGGGCTGGCGCTGGTGTGCGACGAGCTCGGTGTCGCCCAAGAGGACACGCTCGCGGTCGGTGACGGCCGCAACGACATCGAGATGCTGCGATGGGCCGGCCGCGGAGTCGCGATGGGCCAGGCGGTGGAGGAGGTCAAGGCGGCCGCCGACGCCGTCACCGAGACCGTGTACGACGACGGCGCGGTCATCGAGCTCAGCCGGTGGTGGCCGTGAGCGACGGCCTCGTGTTCACGGCTCCGCTCTGGCGGTGGGCCGCCCGCCAGGAATCGCGTGACCCGTCGGCATGGTGCTTCGTCACCCTTCCTCCGGAGGTGAGCGACGAGGTCCGGCTCCTCGCCGGCGAGCCCCGCGGGTTCGGGTCGGTACCGGTCCACGTGGCCGCAGGCGGGTCGCGGTGGGACACCAGCGTGTTCCCCGACGCCGAGTCCGGGTGCTTCGTGCTGCCGGTGAAGAAGGCGGTCCGCCAGGCCGAAGCCGTCGACGAGGGCGACGAGCTGACGGTCACCCTCCAGGTCCGGGGTGACCGAGGATGAGCCTGCCGGAGCGGATCGTGACCCAGCGGCTGCGGCTGATCCTGGTCACGCCCGACGACGCCGCCGACATGCGGGCCGGTCGCCGCCAGGAGCGCTGGCACCCGTCGTACCCGCGCCCCGACGACGTCGACGCCGCCTCCCTGCTCCGTCCCGACGACCCGTGGGGGCCGCGACACGTGGTGCTCGAGCAGCAGGCGGTCGGCACGATCGGCTGCTTCGGACCGCCCGAGGACGGCGAGACCGAGATCGGCTTCGGGCTGGTCAGCGAGGCACGCGGACAGCGGGTCGCGACCGAGGCGCTGACGGCGTACGCCGAGGAGACCGACCGGCTCGGCGTACGGCTCACCGCCCGGGTCGAGCCGGACAACGCGCCCAGCCTGAAGGTGTTGGCCCGGTGCGGCTTCACCGAGCTGCGCGGCTCGACGCCTGAGGGCGAGCTGGTGCTGGCCAGGCCGGTGCCGTGAGCGCCCCCCGTCTGGTCGCCACCGACCTCGACGGCACCCTGGTGCGGGACGACGGCTCGGTGTCAGCGACCACGCGGGCGGTGCTGGCCGCCCTCGATGAGCGGGAGGTCCCGGTGGTGATCGTGACCGCCCGACCGATCAGGTGGATGGACGACCTGTGGCCGATCGTCGGTCGGCACGGGCTCGCGATCGTGTCCAACGGTGCGGCGGTGGTCGAGGTCCGCGAGGACGCGGCCCATACCGTCCGCGACGTGCGAGGCATCGAGGTCGAGGCGGGCCTCGCGCTGGTCGACGCGATCCGCGAGGCAGCGCCGGAGGCGGCGTTCGCCGTCGAGTGCGTGTCGGGGCTGGTGCGCGACCCGGCGTACGTCGAGACCGAGTCGTTCCCGGCTGGCAGCCCGGTCGGGGACCTCGGTGAGCTGTGGGCCGAGCCGGCGCTCAAGCTGCTCGTGAAGCACGACGCACCCGACCCGGACGACTTCCGCCGGCGCGTGGCCGAGGCCGTCGGCGAGCAGGCGGTCGCCACGTGGACCGTCGACGGGCTGGTCGAGATCAGCGCCACCGGCGTCACCAAGGCCACGGCGCTGGCGCGGGTGGCCGAGGAGCTGGGGGTGGCCCCGGAGGACGCCGTCGCCTTCGGCGACATGCCCAACGACCTCCCGATGCTGACCTGGGCCGGAACCTCTTACGCCATGGCGAACGGCCACCCCGACGTACGAGAGGCCGCCGACCACGTGGCGCCGGCCAACGACGACGACGGGGTAGCCCAGGTGCTGGCTGGCCTCTTCAACCTGTGATCTGTGACGATGGCCCGGTGTTCAGCCGGGTCCGTCGTCTCCTTGTAGCGCTCGCGCTCGCCGGCGCGAGCGTGGTGCTGGCGCAGCCCGCCGCGCAGGCGGCCTGCTCGTGCCCGCAGGACGTCTCGCTGCGCTCGCAGGCCCGCGATGCCGACGTGGTGTTCCAGGGCCTCCTGAGCGCGCGTGACGACGCGCGGCGTCGTACGACCTACACCCTCGACGTGGAGCGGATCTACCAGGGCACCCTGACCGAGAGCCCGGTCGAGGTCGTGTCGCCCCGGTCCGACTGTGGGCTCGGCAAGCTCAGGCTCGACCGCTCGTACGTCGTCTTCGCCACTGGTCGCGGCGCCGGCCTGGCCTCCGCGAAGTGCACCGGCACCGCCGCAGCCACGCCCCGCTTCGTCCAGCAGGTGGAACGGGTTCTCGGGCCCGGAGAACCGTTCGAGCCGCCCGCCGAGGAGGAACCACCCCCGGCGGACCCGGTCTTCACCCGCGTCGACGACACACCGCCGCCCGAGCTGACCAGGGTGGCCGCGCCCGGCGCGGCGCTCGTCATCGTGGGGCTGCTGGGCCTGGTCGTCTTCCGACGTCGCGCCTGAGCCCAGTCCGCGGCGCCCTCGAGGGGCCGAGCTGCTACAGGTACATGCCGCCGGACTCGCCCGGCGTCTGGCTGCGCTGCCGCTGCTCCTGCCCCTCGGCGGGCGGCCCCTGCTGCGGGAGGCTCATGCCAGCCGGCAGCTGCCGACGCATCTGCTCGAGCTGGGCGCGCGCGGCCACCTGCTGGGCGTAGATCGCGGTCTGGATGCCGTGGAAGAGGCCCTCGAGCCAGCCGACCAGCTGGGCCTGGGCGATCCGCAGCTCGCCCTCCGACGGAATGGTGTCCTCGGTGAAGGGCAGGGAGAGCCGCTCGAGCTCCTCGACGAGCTCGGGCGCGAGCCCGGACTCGAGCTCCTTGATGGACGAGCGGTGGATCTCCTTGAGGCGGTTGCGGCTCGCCTCGTCGAGCGGTGCCGCCTTCACCTCCTCCAGGAGCTGGCGGATCATGCTGCCGATCCGCATCACCTTGGCGGGCTGCTCGACCAGGTCGGTGATCCCCCGCTGCTCGTCGTCGTCGTTGTCGTCCTCGGCCTGGCCGGCCGCGGCGGCGAGCACGCTCGCCGGGAGCGATCCGACGGGCTGTCCGTCGGGGCCGATCACCACGACGTGTTGCTCCTCCGAGGGCTGGTCCGACGACTGGTTCGGCTGCTCACTCATGCGTCCAGCCTACGGGCCGACGGTCAGCAGCACCTTGCCGAGTGGCTCGCCGGACTCGAGCAGCGCGTGCGCCCGGCGAACCTCGGCCAGCGGCACGGCCTCGTGGACGATCGGCCGCACCAGCCCCTCACTCACCAGCGGCCACACGTGCTCCGCGACGGCCGCGCAGATCGCTGCCTTGTCCTCGACCGGGCGCGACCGCAGCGCCGTGGCGATCACGGCGCCCCGCTTGCGCAGCAGCACCCCGAGGTCGAGCTCTCCTCGCGTACCACCCTGCATCCCGATCACGACGAGCCGACCCTGCTCGGCGAGCAGGTCGACGTTGCGGCTGAGGTACATCGCGCCCATGTTGTCGAGGATCACGTCCGCGCCGTGCCCGCCGGACTCGCGTCGGACGACGTCCACGAAGTCCTGCTCGCGGTAGTCGATCGTCACGTCCGCGCCGAGCGCAGTGCACAGCTCCCGCTTCTCGGGGGTGCCCGCCGTCGTGTACACCCGGGCGCCCAGCGTGTGCGCGAGCTGGATCGCCATTGTGCCGATCCCGCCCGCGCCCCCATGGGCCAGGAAGTGCTCCTGCGGTCGCAGTCCGGCGACCATGAACACGTTCGACCAGACGGTGCACGCCACCTCGGGCAGCGCGGCGGCCGTGACCAGGTCGACGCCCGCCGGCACCGGCATCAGCTGGCCGGCTGGGACCGCGACCTGCTCGGCGTACCCGCCCCCGGCGAGCAGCGCGCAGACCTCGTCGCCGACCGACCAGTCGGAGACGCCGTCGCCGAGTGCGGCGACGGTGCCGCTGCACTCGAGACCGATGATCTCCGAAGCACCGGGCGGCGGCGGGTAGTGGCCCTGCCGCTGCAGCAGGTCGGCGCGGTTCACGGCGGTGGCCGCGACATCGAGAAGCACCTCGCCCGGTCCCGGCTCCGGGGGCGGTACGTCGCGCAGCTCGAGGACCTCCGGGCCGCCGGGGCGCTCCGCGACGGCAGCCTTCATGCAGCCCTCACGCGTCCTCGAACGCGTCGTTGCTGTGGTCGACCTCGCTGTCGTCCGGGACCTCGTCGTAGACGTCCACCGGGTCGGGCGCGTCGGCGGGCCGGTCCCACCCCTCCGCGAGCAGCTGCGCCCGCGCCGCCAACCGCTCCACTTCGTCGGGGGTGGCGCCGCTGGCGCCGGCCGCGAACCCGAGCAGGTACGCCGTGATCGGGGCAGCCACCTTCTCCACGCTGTGCGCGGCAGTGCGCGACAGGTCAAGCACGAGTCCCTCGTCGATCTCGGCCTCGATGTCGAGGACGTCGCAGAGCTCGTCGATCCAGTCGTGCAGGTTCACGTCACCAAGGTTTACGGCACTTCCTCCTGCCCGCAACCCCCTAGCCTCCGGCTTCGAGCTCGCGCAGGTCCTCCACGGTGTCGACGCCGCGTCCTTCGAGGCCGACGGCGGTCACCTGGCGAAGGTCCAGCGGGGCCAGCAGCACGTGCACGGGGCACCCATGGGGATCGGTCGGGGACACGTCGTCCAGCCGGGCCGTGCGCACCACCAGCACCAGGCGACGACGACCGTCCGGTCCGGTGAGGACTGAGCCGTCACCGTCGTTCGCGGCGGCCACCAGCCGGGCGACGGTCCCTGCGGTGACGAACGGCATGTCGACGGCCAGCACCACGAGCAGGTCGGGAGTCGGCGTCAGCGCCCGGCGGCCGGCCAGCAGCCCGGCGACGGGTCCGCCGTACGCCGGCTCCTCTCGTGCGAAGGTCACCGGTCGGCTGGTCGGGACCGCCTCGCCCACCACGACCACCGGGTGCGCCCCGACGGTGGCGGCCAACGCTCGCTCGAGGAGCGTGCTGCCCCCGAGCTCGATCGACGCCTTGTCGCGGCCCCCCAGCCGGGCACCGGTGCCCCCGGTCAGCACCACCGCCGCCAACGTCATCCGGCCAACCCCATCAGCCCAGCTCCATCCGGCCAGTCTTCCAGGGGCGACCACGTCGCGCCGCCCGACCTGGTGGCAGGCTGGGGCACGTGACGCTGACGGTCTCCCTGGTCCAGCACGCGTCCGGGCTCGACCCGGCGGCGAACCGGCTGCTGCTCGACGAGCTCACCCCTCGAGACGCCGACCTGGTGGTGTTCCCCGAGGCGTTCGCGCGCGACTTCGGGCCCGCCGGGTCAGATGTCAGCGAAGCGGCCGAACCGGTGACTGGGCCGTTCGCCTCGGAGGTCGCCCGGGTCGCGGCCGACCGGGGCTGCACCGTGCTGGCCGGGATGTTCGAGTCCTCCGAGGACCCCGGCCGACCATGGAACACGCTGGTGCTGCGGGGGGCGGTCGAGGCCGACTACCGCAAGGTCCATCTCTACGACTCGTTCGGCTACAAGGAGTCCGAGCGGCTCTCGGCCGGCCCGATCGACGCGGTCACGGCTCCGCTCGGCGGCTTCACCCTCGGCCTCATGACCTGCTACGACCTCCGGTTCCCCGAGCAGGCCCGCGCGCTGGTCGACGCCGGCGCCGACGTGCTCGTCGCGCCCTCCGCGTGGGTCGCCGGCGAGCGCAAGGTCGACCACTGGCGGACGCTGGTGCGGGCGCGCGCGATCGAGAACACGACGTACGTCGTCGCCGTCGGCCAGCCCGGTCCGCGCTACACCGGCCACTCTATGGTGGTGGACCCGCTCGGCGACATTCTGGTCGAGGCCGGTGACGGCCCTGAGATCATCGCGACCACGCTCGACCCCGAGGCACTCGTCCGGGCCCGGAGGACCAACCCCTCGCTGGCGAACCGGCGCCGGTAGCCTTCCGCCCCGTGCCTCGGAGCTCCCCCCGCCGACGCGCCGAACCGGCGCGCCGGCTCCGTCGACGCCGCACGTCCGAGGCTCCGCCGGGCCCGCTCGCAGTGGGCAGCGACACCGCACTGCCAGGTGCGGCACCGGTCCCGCCGCCTCCGCCGCCGAAGGCCGGTACCCGCACCCTCGCCACGATCTGGGTGCTCGTGGTGCTGGGGGGTGCCGCGCTGCTCGTCGTCGGCCTGTTCGGCTCTGACTGGCTGGGGACCGACCGGCTGGGCCTGCCGGCCGGGCTCCGCCCGGTCGACCTCGACTCCCCGTTGTTGCCGGAGATCGGCTCGGTGCTCGTCGGGACGGCGTACGTGTGGGCGCTGGCCGCTCGCACCGGTGGCCGACCGGTCGTCTTCTCGTTGCTGACCGCGATCGTGGGCGCACTCGTGCTCTGGGCGGACCGGGACCTGATGCGCAACGGCGCGTCGGTGATGGTGTGCGTGGTCTCGGCGGTCCTCGCGATCGTGGCCACGGTCCCCGCCGTCAAGCTCTGGCAGGCCGTGCGCGAGGTGGCGGTGGCATCGCTCGTCGCCGGACTGGGCGCGCTGGCGACGGTCGGGCTGCACCCGACGATCGACGTGGTGCGGTTCGAGTACGTCACGTTCGGGCTCTCGCTGGTGGCCTCGTTCGGCGTGGTCTACCGGCTGGGCGCCGGTCTCCACGGCCTCGGGAAGCGCGGCATCGTGACCGTGGCCGTCGGGGGCGTGCTCCTGGTGCTGAGCCTCGTGTACGCCGAACTGCTCCGTCGGTACGGGACCCCGTTCCTCGTCGAGTGGCTGTTCGACGCGGTCCGGTGGCTGCGCGGCGTGCTGGGCGCCTCACCGCGGCCGATCGTGGCCCTGCTGGGCATCCCGGCACTGGTCTGGGGCACCCACATGCGAGCCCGCCGCCGCCAGGGCTGGTGGGTGTGCGCGTTCGGGGTCGGCGCGACGGCCCCGATCGCGCAAGCGCTCACCGACCCGGGGATGACGCGGCAGGAGTCGGTGGCCGCGCTGGGCTATGCCCTCATCGTGGGCCTGGCGCTCGGCACCGTGCTGATCCGCGCCGACCTGGCGCTGACCGGCAAGCGCGGGCGACGCGGCCGGCGGGCCGAGGAGGCCGCGGCGATCCGCCCGGAGCCCGCGCGGATCGAGCCGCTCCTCTGATCACGATCGCGAAGCGGGCGTGATCGTCGGTGGTCGAGCAGCGACCGCGACCGAGCGACGAGGTCGCGACGGAGCGTGTCGAGACCTGGTGACCTGACATGCCAACCCGACTGCCCCGTCTCGCGGGTACGCACGGGTAACGGCTAGCGTCGGCGCCATGGCTCGTCCCCAGGAGATCGAGATCGCCGCCGAGATGGTCGCCAACGTGTTGAGCATCGAGGTCGCGGAGGGAGACTCCGTCGCGGTCGGCGACACCGTGGTGCTCCTGGAGTCGATGAAGATGGAGATCCCCGTCATCGCCGAGCATCCCGGCACCGTCTCGGGCGTCTGGGTCGCTCCCGGCGACGTCGTGCAGGAGGGTGACGTCCTGCTCGCCCTCACCGTGGCTCGCTGACGCCGAGTCGTGCCATGTGCCGGTCGAGTCGTGCCCTGTGCGCGCCGAGTCAGGGCTGTTCCGCCCTCAGCGCGCTGTGCAGATGTTGGAGCAGAGGGGGCGGGATTCGAACCCGCGGCTGACATCTCTGCCAGCGACCGCTTTCAAGGCGGTTCCGATCGGCCACTCCGGCACCCCTCCGAGCCACCCGAGGGCGACACGCGGAGGAGTCTACGATCCGGGATCCGGCGTGCGGGTCGCTACTCCGACCCGCCCAGCTCCAGCTCGACCTCGTCCCACGCCAGGTCACGGCGACGCTGCAGGTGGTGCTCGATGTCGACGAGCAGCCGGCCCAGCCGGTCGCGCAGGTCGTCCACGGGGGTGTCACCGAGCAGCTGGGGCGCGAGTGCGGCCACCCGGGCCAGCAGCGCGTTGCGTTCGCGGATCATCCCGGCGCCTCGAGCGGCCAACCAGCCGTCGGTCGCCAACGGCGACTCCGAGGCGAGCAGGTCCCGGAGGTCGGACAGCAGGCCACGGGCCTGCCAGCGCCAGCGACCAGGGTCGCCAGGCTCGGCGACGGCGGCGTGCAGATGCGGGAACTGGTACATCGGCGTCGTGGGCATCGTGGCCCCCGGGAGGGGTGAGGGGATCGGGCTGGAAGACGAGTGTGACCCCGCCGTACGGCGCGCCACAACCCCCACGACCCATCGGAAATCTCGGATCTGGAGAATCGTCGTCATGTCGTCCGGTTATCGGCTCGCGCCCCATGTGGCCGCCCGGTTGGTGGGTCTGCTGCTCGTCGCCGTGGCGGTCCTCGTCGTGCTGCTGACCATCGTCTCCGCGGCACTGCGCTGGCCGGCCTGGGTGATCGTCGGCACCGGCGTCGTCGCGGTCGTGGTGGCGGTCGTCGTGGCCGTGATCCTGCTGCGGATCACGGTGGTCCGGCTCGACGACGACGGCTACCAGGTGCGGCTCATCCGCGGCGCCGGCGTCACGTCCGCGAGGTGGACGGAGGTCACCGAGGCCGTCGCGGCGAGTCCGCGCGGGATCGACTGCCTGGTGATCAGGCTCCGGGAGCGCGGTACGACAACGATCCCGGTCGACGCGCTCGCAGCCGACCCCACTGCGTTCGCCCTGGACGTGAGGGCCCACCTGCGCCGCGGCGAGGGGCGCACCACGCCCTGACCCGATTCGGTGGCCGCACCCAACTGCTTGTAACCTGACCCCGCCGTGGGGCCGGGGGTCGACCCTCCGACGTCACGGTGCTGGAGGCGTCGCCTAGTCCGGTCTATGGCGCCCGCCTGCTAAGCGGGTTGAGGAGTGATCCTCCTCTCGCGGGTTCAAATCCCGCCGCCTCCGCGTCTGTTCGACGGCTCCTTTCCGGTGATCGCGGGAAGGAGCCGACGGACTTGTCAGCGTCGTCCTGGCCTGCATATATCTGCAATGCAAGTATCTGACCCAGCCCAGAGGTGTCGTGGCTCCGTGGCCGCCCACGAAGATGGGACAGCAACGGCCGGTACCGGCCGGCAGCGAAGTGAGTAGGTGGAGACGAAGACATGAAGATCGTGCGGAAGGTAGCCATCGTCGTGGCAGCGGCGCTGATGGGGATCGGTCTTCTCGGGAGCCCAGCCAACGCCGACAGCAGTTGGGGCGGGTGTTGCGGTAGCAGCGCCATTGACTGACGCGCTCCACGATCCGACCAACTGAAGAAACTTGAGACGGGGACCGCGATCCCGATTCCCCCCTAAGCGAGTCGCGCGGACCCAGTGCCGTCCCCCCGGCCCGTCTCAACCGCGAGGGCAGCGACATCGTCGCTGCCCTCGCTGTTCCGGGTGCATCCGGGTGCACGGCCGTGCGACCGGTCAGCGCGGATCAGCGCGGATCAGCGCGGATCAGCGCGGATCAGCGTGGATCAGCGTGGATCAGTCCGCCTCGGCATCGTCCGCGAGCGTGCGCTCACGCCCCGAGATCCCCCGTTGCCCCATCACATAGCCCAGCTGGAACCGCGTCTCGGCGAGGTACTCCTGCTTGAGATCGGCGACATAACCGGCGTAGGTCCGGGGGCTGACGCCGAGCCGCTTGGCGCTGACCGGGTCGGCGTGGCCCTCGATCAGCATCCGGATGGTCATCGCCCGTTGCTCGGCGGCGATGTCCTTGAGCAGGCCGGTCTCGCGACTGGTGAACGGCCGGCCGCGCTCCCACGCCCGCTCGAAGACGTCGACCAGGTAGTCGACCACGGAGGGTTCCCGCACCGCGATCGCCGTCGTGAGGTCCTCCTGCTTGCCGGGGATGATCGCGACCCGGCGGTCGATGACGATGAGCCGGTTGAAGAACTCGTCGAGGGTGCGGACCTCCGCGCCTCGCTCGGTGACCGCCGCGACGTAGTCGTGGGTGATCGCGCTACGCCGAGCGCTGTGCTGGTAGAGGGTGCGCATCTTGGTGCCTCGGTCGAGCATGGCTGTGTCACGCACGGTGGCCGCGGCGAGCATCGCAGCTTCGCGCCCGGTCTGCGGCTGGGCGGTCAGCATCTCCTCTTCGCACTCAGCGACGAGTCCGTCGATGTAGGGCGGGATGGCGTGGGCGTGCAGCACCGTGAACGGGCCCTGGCTGGTGTCAGGGGCGCGCCGCCAGGCATGGGTCAGCGGACCGAACGCGTTCGCCCAGGCCGACGACTCCTCGAGCAGCTGGGTGCCTTCCTGGGCCAGCGGCGAGATGATCCGCGACTGGACCGTGGACGGGTCGATCGCGACGTACCGACCCTCGTCGGGCTGCTCCATGAGAAGACCCACGTCGAGGAGCAGCTCGAACGCCGCCCGGTCGGAGCCGCGGCGGGTGATCCGAGGGTCACGCTGGTCGATGCCGCCGGACGCGACGATGTCCTCGTAGAGAGCGGTGGCCGCTTCCTCGAAGAGCGCCCGGTCCTCAGGTCCCAGGTCGCGCACATCACTCCTTCCCACCCCGCCGGCGACAAGAATCCCACACCCGCTCAACGGCTGTGGCCCCCTTCCGGATGCAGGAAGGGGGCCACGGCTGGCGCGGATGGCTCAGAGGCCGAGCCGCACCTTCAAGCCGTCGAGCTCGGTCCAGAGGACCGCCGGCAGGTCGTCGCCGAACGTCTCGAACCACTCCTGGATCTGAGGGACCTCGGCCCGCCACTCGTCGGGGTCGACGCGTAGTGCCGCGGCTAGCTGCTCGTCGGTGACGTCGAGGCCGTCGGTGTCGAGGGCGCCCGGCGCCGGGACGAGGCCGATCGGCGTCTGCACGGCGGCCGCCTCACCGTCGATCCGCTCGACCACCCACTTGAGGACCCGGCTGTTCTCACCGAAGCCGGGCCACAGGAAGCCGCCGTCGCCCCCGTCGTCGCGGCGGAACCAGTTGACGTAGAAGATCCGCGGCAGCTTCGACGCGTCGTTGTCCTTGCCGATGTTGATCCAGTGGTCGAAGTAGTCGCCCGCGTGGTAGCCGATGAAGGGCAGCATGGCCATCGGGTCGCGGCGTACGACGCCGACCTGGCCGACCGCCGCCGCGGTCGTCTCGCTGGAGAGGGTGGCGCCGAGGAAGGTGCCGTGGGTCCAGTCGCGCGCCTCGAACACCAGCGGGACGGTCGTCCGGCGGCGGCCGCCGAACAGGATCGCGTCGATCGGTACGCCGCGTGGGTCGTCGTACTCGGGCGCGAGGATGTCGCACTGCTTGATCGGGGTGCAGTAGCGGCTGTTGGCGTGGCTGGAGGGCTCCTCACTGTCGGGCGTCCAGGGCTCGCCCTTCCAGGAGGTCGCCCGCGCCG
>NZ_DASUTK010000064.1:0-8921 GCF_036374615.1 Nocardioides sp. | reverse complement strand
CGGTGACCTCCCGCCTGCGCTGCTGGCGCTGGAGGCGACCGTGCTGCTGGTCTCGGTGCGCGGCGAGCGGGAGGTGCCGCTGGCCGACTACTTCACGGGCTACCGGGAGACAGTGCGCGAACCGGACGAGCTCATCCGCGCGGTGCGCGTGCCGCTGCCGAGCCCACCACTGGTCGCGTTCCACAAGGTGGCGAAGCGCCGGTTCGACGACATCTCCGGGGTTGCGATCGGGTTCGCGCTCGACGTGGTCGACGGAACCGTACGCCGGCCGCGGATCGGCCTCGGTGGGGTCGCCGCCACGCCGATCCGGGCGGTGGCGACCGAGGCCGCACTGGAGGGCCGGCCGTGGAACGAGGAGACGGTGGCCGCGGCCGCCGCGGTGCTGCGCGAGGAGGGCACGCCGATCGACGACATGCGCGCGAGCGCGGCGTACCGCTCAGCGATGCTGGGGAACGCCCTGCTGAGGTTCGCGTGGGAGGCGGAGGTGCCCGATGAGTGACCTGAGCCGGCGACCTGAGGGTGCGGTGGTCGGCGAGCAGCTGGCCCACGAGAGCGCTGCGCTGCACGTGACCGGTCACGCGCTCTACACCGACGACCTGGTGCCGCGGATGCCCCGACTGCTGCACGCCCACCCGGTGCAGTCGCCGCACGCCCACGCCCGCGTGACCGGGCTCCGGGTCGAGCCGGCGTACGACGTGCCCGGGGTGGTCCGGGTCCTGACTGCCGAGGACGTGCCGGGCGTCAACGACGCCGGGATGAAGCATGACCAGCCGTTGTTCCCCAGCGAGGTGATGTACGTCGGGCACGGCGTGTGCTGGGTCCTCGGAGAGACCGCGGAGGCGGCCCGGCTCGGTGCGGCCGCGGTCGAGGTCGACTACGAGCCGCTTCGGGCGGTCCTCGGACTGCGCGAGGCGATCGCCGCGGGGTCCTTCCAGGGCGGGCAGCCGACCGTGGTCCGCGGCGACATCGAGGCCGGCCTCGCCGGGTCCGCGCACGTGTTCAGCGGCGAGACCGACATGGCCGGACAGGAGCACTTCTACCTGGAGACCCACGCCTCGCTGGCTCACGTCGACGAGTCCGGACAGGTCTTCCTGCAGTCCAGCACCCAGCACCCGAGCGAGACCCAGGAGATCGTCGCCCATGTCCTGGGGGTCCCGAGCAACGAGGTGACCGTGCAGTGCCTGCGGATGGGCGGCGGGTTCGGTGGCAAGGAGATGGAGCCCCACGGCTACGCCGCCCTCGCCGCCCTCGGCGCGACCCTCACCGGCCGGCCGGTGCGGGTCCGGCTGACCCGCACCCAGGACATGACGATGACCGGGAAGCGGCACGGTTTCCACACCGAGTGGCGGGCAGGGTTCGACGCCGACGGCAAGCTGCAGGCGCTCGACGTCACGCTCACCTCCGACGGCGGCTGGAGCCTCGACCTCTCCGAGCCGGTGCTGGCGCGGGCGCTGTGCCACGTCGAGAACGCCTACTGGATCCCGCACGTGCGCGCACACGGCCGGATCGCGCGCACCAACAAGACCTCACAGACCGCGTTCCGCGGGTTCGGCGGACCGCAGGGGATGATGGTGGTCGAGGACGTCCTCGGCCGCTGCGCCCCCTTGCTCGGCGTCGACCCGGCCGAGCTGCGCCGGCGGAACTTCTACGTCGCGGGCCAGGAGACGCCGTACGGGCAGCCGGTGCGCCACCCGGAGCGACTCGTCACCGCGTGGGAGCAGCTGCTCAGCGACGCCGAGGTGACGCGCCGCCAGCAGGCGGTCGCGGCGTTCAACGCCGCGCACCCGCACACCAAGCGCGCGATCGCGCTGACGCCCGTGAAGTTCGGGATCTCCTTCAACTTCACCGCCTTCAACCAGGCCGGCGCGCTGGTGCACGTCTACAAGGACGGCTCGGTGCTCGTGAACCACGGCGGCACCGAGATGGGTCAGGGCCTGCACACCAAAATGCTGCAGGTCGCCGCCACCGCACTGGGGGTGCCGCTGGAGCGGGTCCGCCTGGCGCCCACCCGCACCGACAAGGTCCCCAACACCTCGGCGACCGCGGCCAGCTCCGGCGCGGACCTCAACGGCGGAGCCGTGAAGCACGCGTGTGAGCAGATCCTGGCCAGGCTGGAGCTGGTGCGCGCGGGTCGCGACCTCCCGTGGGAGGAGCTGGTCCGCGAGGCCTACTTCGGCCGGGTCCAGCTGTGGGCGGCGGGCTTCTACCGGACCGAGGGGCTCCACTGGGACTCCACCGTGATGCGCGGCCACCCGTTCAAGTACTTCGCGTACGGCGTCGCCGCGGCCGAGGTCGAGGTCGACGGCTTCACCGGCGGCTACCGGACCCGCCGCGTCGACATCGTCCACGACGTCGGCGACTCGCTCTCGCCGCTGGTCGACCTCGGTCAGATCGAGGGCGGGTTCGTCCAGGGCGCCGGGTGGCTGACGCTGGAGGACCTGCGGTGGGACGAGTCCGACGGCGACGGGCGGGGTCGGCTGCTGACGCAGGCGGCCTCGACGTACAAGCTGCCGGCGTTCTCGGAGATGCCGGAGGAGATCAACGTGGCCCTGCTGGAGCGCGCCCACGAGGACGGCGCGGTCTACGGCTCCAAGGCGGTGGGCGAGCCGCCGTTGATGCTGGCCTTCTCGGTGCGCGAGGCGCTGCGGCAGGCAGTGGCCGCTTTCGGCCCCGAGGGCGTGAGCGTCGACCTCGCCGCGCCCGCCACGCCGGAGGCGGTCTACTGGGCGATCGAGCGGGCACGACACGGCGACCCCGCAGGCCGGCTCACGATCGGGTCGGTCGAGCCCGCGCAACCTGCCCCCGACAGTCCGCCGTTGCGGCCGCGGTCGGAGCAGCACGCCGAGGCGGTCCCGGAGACGGCGGGCTAGCCGTGCACTGGACCGAGGCGGTGACCCGGCTGCGTCGCGAGCGACGTCCCGGCGTCCTGGTGACGCTGATCGACGTTCGCGGTCACGCCCCGCGCGAGGCAGGTGCGAAGCTGGTCGTCGCGATGGACGCCAGCTGGGGCAGCATCGGCGGCGGCAACCTGGAGGAGACCGCGATCACGCGGGCGCGGGCGATGATCGGCGCCATGCTCGACGAGGGCACGACCTCGCCGGAGACCCTCGAGGTGACGCTGTCGGACAAGGCGCGCACCGATCACGGCCGGCAGTGCTGCGGCGGCGAGGTGACGCTGCTGCTCGAACCGCTCGCGGTCGTGCCCGCGGTGGCGATCTTCGGGGTCGGGCACGTCGGCGTGGAGCTGGCGCGGATCCTCGCGCGTCACGACCTCGAGCTGCATCTGGTCGACTCGCGTCGCGACCAGCTCGACGAGGACCGGCTCGCCGTGCTCGATGACGCGGTCGCGAGCGTCCACGTCCACCACGCACCGGTGCCGGAGGTGGAGCTCGGCAACGTGCCGGCCGGCAGCCACGTGCTGATCTTGACCCACGACCACGCCGAGGACTTCGCACTCTGTGACGCGGCGCTGCGCTGCGCCCACCTCGGCAGCGTCGGCCTGATCGGCTCGTCAGCGAAGTGGGCCCGGTTCCGCCAGGGCCTGCGCGTCGAGGGTCACGACGACGCCTCGATCGACCGGATCGTCTCCCCGATCGGACAGGCAGCGACGGGCGGCCCCACCGTGCCCGGCAAGGATCCGGCGACGATCGCGCTGTCGGTCGCGACGTCGGTGCTCTCACGGCTGGCGGCAGAGCGGGCGGCCCGGTGACGATCTACCGGGCACGGGTCCTCGACACCCCGGAGGACCCGTTCGAGGGCGGCGTGCTGCGGGCCGAGGACGACTGCGCCCTGGTGGTGCACGAGGACGTGATCGTCGCGCGCGGTTCGCTCGCCGACGTACGCAAGCACGATCCCCACGGTCTGGTCATCGACCTGCGCGACGGCTGGTTGCTTCCGGGGCTGGTCGACACCCACGTCCACTACCCGCAGGTGCGGGTGATCGGGGCGCTCGGGATGCCGCTGCTGGAGTGGCTGGAGCGGTGCGCGCTGCCGGAGGAGTGCCGCCTCGCCTCCGACGACTACGCACGTCTGGTCGCCGAGGAGTTCTGCGCGAGCCTGGTCGCTGCGGGGACCACCACGGCCCTGGTGTTCGGGTCCCACTTCAGCGGTGCGGTCGACCAGCTGTTCTCGGTCGTGGAGCACTACGGGCTGCGGGTCACCAGCGGGCTGGTGGTCAGCGATCGAGGTCTGCCGGAGGACCTCCTGACGACCCCGGAGCGGGCGCACGCCGAGTCGGTGGCGTTGGCGGAGAAGTGGCACGGCGTGGGCACGATCCGGTACGCCGTCACGCCTCGGTTCTCCTTCTCCGCAGGCGACCCGATCCTGGAGGCGTGTGCGGCGGCGGCCGCGGACATCGGCGACGCCTGGTTCACCTCGCACGTCAACGAGAACCCGGCCGAGGTGGCCGAGGTCGCCCGGCTCTTCCCCCGATCGGCCCACTACGTCGGGACCTACGACGACCACGGGCTGCTCGACGAGCGGTCCGTCCTGGCGCACGACGTCCACGCCACCGACGCCGAGCTCGAGGTCCTCGCAGCGCGTGGTACGGCGGTCGCCCACTGCCCCTCCAGCAACTCCGCACTGGGCAGCGGGCTGTTCCCGCTCGGCCGGCACGTCGACCACGGCGTCCGGGTCGCGCTCGGCAGCGACGTCGGCGCCGGGACCGGCTTCTCGCTCTTCAAGGAAGGGTTGCAGGCGTACTTCGTGCAGCGGCTGCTCGACGACCAGGGGCGACCGCTGACACCGGCCCATCTGCTCCACCTCGCCACGGCCGCCGGGGCGCAGGCCCTCGGCCTGGGCGACCAGGTGGGCGACCTGTCGCCGGGGAAGGCGTTCGACGCCATCTGCCTGCGACCGGTGCGCGGGACCGAGCTCGACATCGGGCTGCGGCACGTGGGCAGCGCCGACGAGGCGCTCGGCAAGATCTTCACGCTCGCCTCCGACGCAGATGTCGCGGACGTCTGGGTGGGAGGCCGGCAGGTCGCGTCGGGTGGCTTCGTGCGTCACCTCCCCGGCTGATCTCCGACCCCGGTCATCCGACCAGACGGTGCGCCGCCGCGACGATGTCGGTCTCGCTCACGAGCACCGTGCCGGCTGCGGGACCGAGCGGGATGTAGGAGTCCGCGGCGGAGATCCGGGCGAGCGGTACGGCGCTGCCGGCCTCGGCGAGGGCGGCGACGACCGACTCGCCCACCCCCGCAGCCGAGCGTCCTTCGTCGACCACGAGGATGCGACGGGCGCCGGCTGTCGCGGCGAGCAGCGAGCGGACCGGCAGTGGTGTCAGCCAGCGCAGGTCGAGGACCGAGGCCGTCAGCCCGTGCTCTCGGAGGGTGGCGGCCGCGCGCAAGCCGAGGTACACACCGTTCCCGTACGTCACCACGACGACGTCCGGCGCCTCCGTCGTTGTGTGGAGGGCGACCTCGCCCAGGGTGATCGGGGTCGGGGCGTACGGCGCGGTCCACCGGCCGTCGCCGTCGAGCAGGTCGCGGGTGTGGTACCTCGCGATCGGTTCCACGAACACACACACCCGCCCCTCGTGCCGAGCCAGGTCGAGGCAGTGGCGCAGCAGACCGGGGGCATCGGCAGGGTGGCTGGGCACTGCGACCACGATGCCCGGGACGTCGCGCAGCACGGCGAGCGCGTTGTCGTTGTGGAAGTGGCCGCCGAACCCCTGCTGGTACGCCAGTCCCGCGACGCGGACGACCATCCCGTTCTGGTACTGCCCGTCGGAGAAGAAGCGCAGCGAGGCCGCCTCGCCGCGCAGCTGGTCCTCCGCGGTGTGCAAGTAGGCGAGGTACTGGATCTCCGGGACTGGGAGGAAGCCGGCGAGCGAGGTGCCGAGGGCGGTCCCCAGGATGGTCGTCTCGTCCAGCAGGGTGTCGAACACCCGCCCGGCGCCGAACCGCTTCTGGAGGCCGCGGGTCACGCCGTACACGCCGCCCTTGGCGCCCACGTCCTGACCGAAGACGAGGACGTCGGGACCGTCGGACATCGCATCGGACAGGGTGCGGTTGATGGCCTGCGCCAGGGTCAACGACCCGGGAGCCGCGACGTCGGGCAGCTCCCGTCGTACGACCCGCGCCGGAGGCTCGGCCGTGCGCAGCGGGGCCATCACTGCTGCGCGGCTCGCGAGCCGAGACTCGTGCCTGACCTCCTCGGCCGCCGCCCTGACCCGGGCGCGGACCGCTTCGTAGTCCGTGACGACCTCCGCCGGGCTGCGGAGGCCGAGCCGGACCAGCGCCAGGGCGGTGGCGACCAGCGGGTCGCGGTCGAGATCCGCCGCCACGGCCGACCGGGATCGGTAAGCCATCTCGACGTCGGACCCGGCATGCCCCATCAGCCGGACGGTCCGCAGGTGGAGCACGGCTGGTGCCCACGTCTCGCGGACGTACGCCAGCGCGGCCTCGGTCACCTCGAGCAGCTGTTCCGGGTCGCTACCGTCGGCGCGGTGGCACGGCACTCCGGGGAGGCGGCCGAGGACCGTCTCCGGCCAGCCGTTCGGTGTCCGCGTGCTGATCCCCCACCCGTTGTCCTCGCAGACGAGCAGGACCGGGCAGGCCAGGCCGACCCGGTGGACGTACGCCGCAGCGTTGAGCGCGCCCGCCGCCGTGGAGTGGTTCACCGACGCGTCGCCGAAGCTGCAGAGCACCACGGCGTCGTCGGGCCACGGCGTCCTGCGCCCGAGGCGGCGGGCGAGGCCGAGCGCGAAGCCGAGCCCGACCGAGCGCGGCAGGTGCGAGGCGATCGTGGAGGTCTGGGGGACGACGTGGAGCAGCGGGTGACCGAAGACCTTGTGCCGCCCACCGGAGATCGGGTCCCCGGCGGACGCCGTGAGGCCCCTCAGGACGTCGCGGACCGGGTCGACCTCCGCGTCCGAACGCGCGGCGCGGGCCGCGTAGAACCCGCCCGAGCGGTAGTGGAGCAACGCCGGGTCGGTGGGCGCAGAGAGCAGTCCGAGCGCGGCGTTCGACTCGTGCCCGGCGGACCCGATCGTGTAGAAGCCCTCACCCTGGGCAGCCAGCCACCGCGCGGCGAGGTCGAGGTGACGGCTCTGCGCCTGAGCGCCGAACAGCGCCAGCAGCTGCTCACCGCGCGCGGCGTGGCGAGGCTCCCCGGGTCCGACGACGCCAGCCGTCACCCGGCGGGTGAAGTGCTCGTCGACTTCTTCCACCAGCTCCACGAGCACCTAGCAAACACGCCGGACCCGGAGGGGGGAACACCGCCTCAGCCCGGGCTGCGGAGCCAGGGGTCGCGGAGGTCGAAGTACGTCGGCTCTCCGACGCTCAGCGAGTTCAGCTCCTCCATCATGGCGGCGACCTCCGGTGGCGGCTCCTTCTGCTCGCCGGCCCGCGCGGCTTCCTCCGACGTGAAGTAGATGGCCATCGTCCACGCGTCGGCGTCGTGGTTGACGTTGATGGTGCCGAGGATCTCGGGACGGAACGCCTCCCAGTCGATGGTGTCGTTGTCCATCAGCGCCCGGGCACGCTTCGGATCGCTGGTGCGTCCCTGCATCACCTGGACGAAACCGGCCTGGTCGGGATCGCCGGTGATGTCGACGTCGACCGCGGTGCTGTCGTGGAACTCGGGCTCGCCCGCGAAGAGCTTCGCGGCCTGCTGCCACCACGCGTCCTGCTCCGGCCGGCCGGCGTTCTGCCGCGCGGCGTCCTCGGACTCGAAGCGCGCGAGGGCGATGAACTGGCCCTCTTCCGTGACGCCCATCGTGCTGCCGAGCCAGCCGATCGAGCCGGGTGCGAGCTCGGTGAGCCAGCTGTCCATGAGCGCGCGCACCTCCTCGACGTCGGTCACCTTCCCCTGGATCACCTGTACGAACATCGACTCTCCTCCCTCAGCAGCGGATTCCTGTGCCCGGGACCTGTCGACGCTACGCCCGGGTGGAGGCAGCGGCCATCCTCCAGATGGAGTAGGCGGTCCGTCCGGGCTGTACTTCGGTCGCACCGTCGACGACGGTCTCCTGCACGGGATGTGGCACCCGAGCCGACCGGCGTGTTCACGTTCGCCGCCGCGTCGACCGGCACCGACCTGTGGACCGCAGTGCACGACGCGAAGGCCGACCTGATTGGCGTGGCGGCCCACCCACCACGGTCGCGTTGCCGCCGTCCGCGATCGTCGCGGAAGAAGCCCGGCTCGACGGTGACAACCGGCTCCATGTACCCGGACGGGCTGTCCCGGTTCGCGGAGCTGGACGTGGTGGCCGTCCCGGCGATGGCTGCCGCGGAGGGTCTGGTGTACGACCGGTCCGGCTGCTTCCTGGTGGTCGCGGATGACTCCCGGATCACCCCGTCCCGGGACTACGCCCCCGCGTACGAGCGGGACAGCGCCACGGCACGCACGCGTGGTCGGTGTCTGCGCGAAGTGTCCGGGTGCGGGTGGTCGGATGAACGGATGCCTTGGGCTTGGTGGCCGGTTCCTGGGACCATGGAACGTTATTGCCCCCTCGTGACGATTAGTAAGTGAGGGCCGACAAGGGCCGACAAGGGATGGGACACGATCATGGGCGAACCCGCCAGGCCCGCCTGGGATGGTCCAGTTCCGGATGATGCTGGTTTCCGCGAGTGGATACTCGCCCGGGCATGGGCACTGCGGCGTAAGGCGTTCCTCCTGTGCGGGGACTGGTCTGCGGCTGACGACTTGGTGCAGGACGTACTGCTTGCGATGTACCCGCGATGGTCGCGGATCGTGCGGGGCGGAAACGTGGATGCCTACGCCAACCGGGTGCTGGTCGGCAAGCACGTCGACGCTCGGCGCCGTCCGTGGCGGCGGGAACGACCTGTCCAGGAGGTCCCGGACTCGGTTGACACCACCAGCGAACACGCCATCGCTGCCGTCGACGAACGCGACGGGCCTCTCACGGCGGCCCTGGCTGCACTGCCTGCGGGTCAACGCGCCGTCTTGGTCCTGAG
>NZ_DASUTK010000063.1:0-62289 GCF_036374615.1 Nocardioides sp. | reverse complement strand
CACGGGCGGGTGCGCGCCGTGGCGAAGGGCGTCCGCAAGACCACCTCCCGGTGGGGCTCGCGGCTCGAGCCGTTCACGCACGTCGACCTGCAGCTGGCCGAGGGCCGCAACCTCGACGTGGTGACCCAGGCCGAGACCCTGGACCCGTTCGCCGCGCAGCTCGGCCACGACTACGAGCGCTACACCGCGGGCAGCGTGATGCTGGAGACGGCCGACCGACTGGTCACCGAGGAGAAGCAGCCCTCGGTCCAGCAGTTCCTGCTGCTCGTCGGCGGCCTCCGCGCGATGACCGCGGGGGAGCACGGCCCCAGCCAGGTGCTCGACTCCTACCTGCTGCGGTCGCTGGCGGTGTCCGGGTACGCGCCGTCGTTCGAGCACTGCGCGCGTTGCGGCGACCCGGGACCCCATCGCTGGTTCAACCCGGCCGCGGGCGGCGTGCTCTGCGCGGACTGCAAGCTGCCCGGCTCGGCCGGGCCCGCGCCGGAGACCCTCGTGGTGCTCGGCGCGCTGCTCGCCGGCGAGTGGCCGGTCGTGCATGCCGCCGCCCCTCGGCACCTGCGTGAGGCCAGCGGCCTCGTGGCGGCGTTCGTCGCGTGGCACCTCGAGCGGGGGCTGCGGTCCCTTCAGTACTTGGAGCGTTGATCTGCCACGCGGCGTGCGCCTGAGCGAGCGCTATGGCGCACTCTCAGGCACACGCCGCGACACAGATCAGATCAGCGCTCGACGTACTCCAGTGAGCGCAGGCCACGCTCGAGGTGCCACGCCACGAACGCAGCGACGAGGCCGCTGGCCTCGCGCAGGTGCCGGGGCTCGGCGGCGTGCACGACCGGCCACTCGCCGGCCAGCAGCGCACCGAGCAGCACCAGGGTCTCGGGGGCCGGACCGGCAGAGCCGGGCAGCTTGCAGTCGGAGCAGAGCACGCCACCCGCGGCCGGGTTGAACCAGCGGTGAGGTCCGGGGTCGCCGCACCGGGCGCAGTGGTCGAACGACGGCGCGTACCCGGACACGGCCAGCGACCGCAGCAGGTAGGAGTCGAGCACCTGGCTCGGCCGGTGCTCCCCCGCCGTCATCGCGCGCAGCCCCCCGACGAGCAGCAGGAACTGCTGGACCGAGGGCTGCTTCTCCTCGGTGACCAGCCGGTCGGCGGTCTCGAGCATCACGCTGCCCGCGGTGTAGCGCGCGTAGTCGTGACCCAGCCCCGCTGCGAACGGGTCCAGCGTCTCGGCCTGGGTCACCACGTCGAGGTTGCGGCCCTCGGCCAGCTGCAGGTCGACGTGGGTGAACGGCTCGAGACGCGATCCCCATCGGGAGGTGGTCTTCCGGACGCCCTTCGCCACCGCCCGCACCCGCCCGTGCTGACGGGTCAGCAGGGTGATGATGCGGTCGGCCTCTCCCAGCTTGTGGGTGCGGAGCACGACGGCCTCGTCGCGGTAGAGCGGCACCGTCACATTGTGCCGCGGTCAGGCACGCCGGGAGCGTCGGCGCGTCGACTCGGCGTCGCCTTTCTCGAGCGGGAGAGTCTCCAGCGGCGGAGCCTCCCAGCAGCCGAGAGCGAACTCGGCGGCCGCACGGGTCAGCCGCTCCGGCCGTGCCCGCCACTCCAGGATGCTCGACGCCCGGAGGAACTCCGCCTGCGGCAGCTCCTCGGCGAGCAGGGCGGCGTCGGCTGCGGGGTGGATCGGATCGGCAGGATGCCCCACCACCAGGGCGGGGACGTCGATCGCCCGACGCTGGGGCGAGCTCGGCGCGACCCGGCCGAAGAAGATGCCGTGGACGACGGCGGCCACCGGCCGCGGGTGCTGGTCCAGGGTGTCCAGGCCGATCCCGACCCAAAACGGCACCAGCCCGCGCGGCACCGGTCGGGTGAGCCAGCGGGCAGCGTGCACCGTCACGGGCAGGAAGCGCGCGGCGAACATCAACGGCGCGAAGGCGATCAGTCCCGCCTCGAGGGCGTTGTGCAGCACCGGCATCTCCACCAGCAGGCCGCGCACCCGCTCGGGAGCGGAGGCAGCGACCTCCAGCGACACGTTGGCGCCCAGCGACGTACCACCGACGACCGCCTGCTCTGCGCCGAGATGGTCGAGGAGGGCGACGACCTGCTCGGCGAACGCGGACATCGAGTAGCGCAGCGGGTCGTCGGGTCGGTCGGAACGGCCGTGCCCGAGCAGGTCGAGCGTTACGACGTGCAGCCCCTCGGCCGCCAGCGACCGGGCGAGCGGCTGGTGCATACGACGCGGCATGAGCTGCCCGTGGAGCAGCACCACCCATGCGTCGCCGCCGCCGTACTCGGTGTACTCGAGCCGGTCCCCCTCATCGAGGAAGAACTGGCCGATCCGCTCGGAGACCAACATCCGAGAAAGCCTAGTGCGGCCCTCGGAACGCACACATTTCCGCCACGGTTCGACCACACTGGGGGCATGTCCGTGGGCGGTAGGCGCTGGCGGCTGCCCGTGACCGCTGGGGCAGCCCTGGTAGCGATCTACCTGCTCGGCGTCTGGGCCGTGTACTTCACACCGGAGTCGGGATCCGTCGCCTTCTGGTGGCCGGCTGCCGGGGTCTCGGTCGCCCTCCTCGCCTTCGCGCCGCGCAGCTGGTGGCCGGCGCTTGTGGGCGGGATCGTCGCCGCGTCGTTCGCCGCGAACATCACCGGCGGCCGGTCGGTCGACGTCGCCGTGGCCTTCAGCCTCGCGAACGCCACCGAGGCGGTCATCGCGGGCCACCTGCTCAAGCGACCCGACGGGCGGTTGATCGAGCTCGAGCAGCTCCGCGACTTCGTACGGTTGGTCGGCGCCTCGGTGGCCGGGGCCCTCGCGCTCGCGGTGCTGGCCGGGGCGACGGTCGCACTGAACGACATGGGGCCGTTCCTCCCCACTGCTCGGAACCTGCTCACCTCCCACGCCGCCGCGGTGCTGACGATCGTGCCGGTTGCCATGACCTGGCGGCTCCGAGCCGGCGTCGCCGAGCGTTGGGAGTACGCCGTACAGGCGACCCTCCTGCTCGCGGTCACGCTCGTCATCTTCGTGCCCGTCCACGAGCTCCCGGTCGCTGCCGTCGGGCTACCGCTCCTGGTGTGGGCCGCGCTGCGGCTCGCCCCACGCACGGTGGCGGTGGAGATCCTCGGTACCGCCGTCATCGCGGTGCTCCTGACGGCTGCCGGACGCGGCCCGTACGGCCTGCTCGGGCAGGCGGAGGCGACCGTCCAGCTGTCCGCCTCGCTCGTGCTCGGCTACATCCTCACCTCGGCGTTGATCGCCCTCCCCCTGACCCTCGCGATCACCCAGCGGGTGCGCGACCTCGACACGCTGTCGGAGAGCGAGACGCTCTTCCGCCGGAACTTCACCGAGTCGCTCACCGGGATGCTGCTGCTGTCACGGCGGGGCAACCGGCTCGAGGTGGTGGACGCGAACGAGACCGCCCATGCCCTGCTCGACGACGGCCACCGCTCGGTCGTGGGTCGCTACCTGGACCGGGTGCTGACCCAGCCCACGGCGGTTCGCGGGGTCACGCAGACGATGCTCCGGGGCAACCTCGACGGGTGGCGCGGCCAGCTCGGCATCATCCACCGGCCCGAGAGCCAGATCGAGGTCGCGATCTCGCAGCTGACGGCCGGCGACGACGAGGCGATCTTCGCCGCCCAGCTGCTCGATGTCACGCCGCTGCACCAGTCCCTGGCCCGGACCCAGGCCGCCGAGCAGCTCACCAACGCGCTGCTCGACACCGCGCGCTGCATCATGATCATGACCGACATGGCCGGCACCGTCGTACGTGTCAACCACGCCACCACGGCCCTCACCGGGTACGCCGAGGACGAGCTGCTCGGCCGGCCCCTGTGGGCGCACATCATCCCGGCGGCCCTGGTCGAGGACACCCAGGAGATGTTCGCCGGTCCGGACGGCAAGGAGCTGGCGGGCAGCCGCGAGAGCGACCTGCGGACCGCGACCGGGGATCCGTTGCGGGTGCTGTGGAACACCGACCTGGTCCGCGACGACCTGGGCGCGCCGCAGTACGCCGTGCTGACCGGGGTGGACGTCACCGCGGAGCGGGCCGGGGCGGGCCTGATGTCGAACCTGTTCCAGGCCGGCATCTCCACCGCGATCCTCGGCCTCGACGCGCAGGGCCGGATCCGGGTCCTGAACTCCGGTGCCGAGTCATTGCTCGGTTGCGCCTCCGAGGAGCTGCAGGGCCGCCAGTTCGTCGACGTGCTCGACCCCGAGGAGCTCCGTGAACGGACCGACGAGTCCGGCGGGACCGGCTGGGGCGCGCTGGCGTCGACGCTCGACGGTGGCAACGAGTCCGTCGTGCGCGACTGGACCTGGCGGACCGTCCAGGGACGCCGTCGTACGGTCGAGATGACGATCTGCGGCGGCGGAAGCCAGTTCGGGCCGCTCGCCGGCTTCCTCGTCGTGGGCCGCGACGTGACCGAGCAGCGCCAGGGGCAGCTGATGCTGATGACCGCCCTGGAGAAGGAGCGGGTGGCCGCCGACCGGTTGCGGCAGCTCGACTCCGCGAAGAACGAGTTCGTCTCGACGGTCAGCCACGAGCTGCGCACGCCGGTCACCAGCATCGTCGGCTATACCGAGATGCTCGTCGACGGAGCCCCCGTGGCGCCGGACCCGCAACAGGTGCCGCTGCTCGAGACGATCGCCCGGAACGGCGACCGGCTGATCTCCCTCTGCAACGACCTGTTGGCCCTGGCCGGGATCGACAACGGCGGGACGGTCTGGGACCGCTCCGTGGTCGACCTGCGAGAGCTCGCCGAGCAGACCGAGGAGTCGCTGCGGCCGATGGTCCGCCACCGCGACCTCAGCGTGACCTTCGACCTGCCGGACGTGCCGGTGCGGGTGCTCGGCGACGCCGTGCAGCTCGAGCGGGTGATGCTCAACCTGCTCAGCAACGCGGTGAAGTTCACTCCCGACCAGGGGAAGGTCTCGACCCGGCTCTGGCAGGACGACGGGGAGGCGTGGCTCACGGTCGCCGACAGCGGCATCGGGATCCCTCAGGAGGAGCAGGGCGGCCTGTTCCAGAAGTTCTTCCGCTCCTCGACCGCGCAGGCGATGGCGATCCAGGGGACCGGGCTCGGGCTGTCGATCGTGGCGGGGATCGTCGCCGCCCACGGCGGACGGATCGCCGTCGACTCCACGGTCGGCCAAGGATCGACGTTCTCGGTGCGGCTGCCGCTGCACGTGGCGTGAGCCGCTTGGGAAGCACGCCCTCGGGCAGGATGGCGGCATGTCGCTGCAGGTGAGGACCGGCTCCGGCACCGGCTTCGAGCTGCTGCTCGCCGCGGCCGCGGTCGCCGACACCGACTGGCGCCGGGTCTTCACCCACGGCCGTGAGGCGTACGCGGAGGTCCGTCGGGCCGACCCCGGGCTCGTGCCTGCCGTGCGGCGGTTCGGCCGGTTCGGCTGGATCAACCTGGCCGGGCCGCTCGCGGCGTCGCCGCAGCCGTGGACCCGGCTCCGGCTGCTGAGACTCGTGGCCGGCACCGCGCCGGACGACCTCGTCACTACGCTCGTCGGCGGTCGACGTCAGCAGCTCCTGTCCCGCCTCGACGGGGCGACCGTGCGCTCGGCGGTCGCCGGCGACGCCGCCGCGGTACGCCGGCTCCGCGCGACGGTCGCCGACACGCTTCTGCAGGTCAGCCCGTGGCTGCTGCGGACCGATCCGCGGGAGGTGAAGGACGTCCTCGTGCAGCTGCTCGAGTCGCTGCCGGTGCTGGACTCCCGGGCTCCGTCCACCGCCGACATCGATCGAGCCTTCGACGAGCAGGGCGGCGCCACCCTGCTGGAACGGGTCGCCCCGGGGATCCAGTACGCGCCCGGGTACCTGGAGCGCGTCACACTCGTCACCAGCGTGCGCGCCGCGCCGATCCTCGTGTCGGTGGACGAGGTCGGCCACACCGTGATCCTGCACCCGCCCCTGACCGAGGCGGGCGCGTCCGATGCCTCCGCCCAGCTGCGCGACCTGGGGCGCGCGCTCGGCGACGACACCAGGATCCGGATCCTGCAGGAGCTCCGAACCGACGACCGAACGCTGGCCGAGCTGTGCGCTGCCCTGCGCAGCCCGCGCACGACGTTGCTGCACCACCTGGCCCTGCTCCGTTCCGCCGGACTCGTCGACCTGAGCGTCAAGGCGGGCGACCCGAACGTCTACTCGTTGGACGACCGCGGGTTCGAGACCCTGGCCGCCGCGGCCAAGGGTTTCACAACTCGGTAACGGTGTGTCGAAAAATCTCGACACCTGCGCCTCGGGAGCCCCTAGTCTCCCGTCATGAGGACGTCGCCGCGCGTGCGGTCACTCGCCCTGGCCACCGCGTCCCTGCTCGCACTGTCCGCGTGCAGCGACGAACCGGCCGCGTCACCGTCGCCGGCCGCGACCAGTACGCCGAGCGAGTCCTCGGAGCCCACGGTCGAGCCGGTCGACGCCGAGTACGTCGACGTGGCAGCCGGGCCGGTCGGAGTCGCTGCCGGCGAAGGCTCGGTCTGGGTCGTCAGTACCGGGGACGAGGCCGTGTCGAGGATCCCCGTCGGCGCCCGCCGACCCGACCTCGAAGTCGCCGTGCCCGGCGTGCCCCTGCGCGTCGCGGTCGCGGATGGCGCCGTGTGGGTCACCGCCTTCGAGCAGGGGCAGCTGGTGCGGATCGACGCGACAACCGGGAAAGTCACCGACCGGATCGTCACCGGGGCCGGTCCCGAAGGCGTGACGGCGGGGTTCGGCTCGATCTGGGTGGTGGCGCAGGACGCAGGCAAGCTGCTGCGGGTCGACCCCGCCTCCCGCCGAGTCACAGAATGGATCGACATCGGGGTCGGCGCGCGGCTGGTCGCCACGGGAGCAGGCGCGGTCTGGGTGTCGCACTTCGCGGACAACGCCGTGCTCCGGATCGATCCCCGGTCGGGCGCGGTCACGAGCTCGGGAGAGATCTGCAACGGGCCCCAGGGCCTGGCGGTGGTGGGTGACCTGGTGTGGACCGCCTGCACGTTCTCGGACCAGGTCCTGGGGCTCGACCCGCAGACGCTCGAGGTCACTACCGACATCGCCGTCGAGGGCTACCCCGATCCGCTCTCGGTGACACCGGAGGGCACCCTGCTCGCCGTCGCCGAGGAGGGCCCGGCGCTGGTAGCGATCGACCCAGTGGACGGCGTCGTCCTCGAGGAGCGGGTCCTCGCCGAGCTCGCGGCCCTCGGGGACCGCGCCAACCTCGACGTGGCCGTCATCGACGGCGAGGCCTGGGTCACCTCTCACACCACCGACCGGGTCTACCACCTGCCGGCCCACTGAGGCCTCGGGCGTGCCGGTCCTACGTCGTGAGCACGTCCACCGCGAAGATCATCATCACCAGGGCCGCGCCGTAGCATGTCACCGCGACGAGCAGCCGGGCCTTGATCTGCAGCCCGTCGTACAGGGTGAACCGGAACCGGTGGGCCGCGTGCACGAGCATCGCAGCGAACAGGGCGAGCAGCGCCAGCCGCGTGAGCGGGTGCTCGAAGACGGTGAGCAGGTCGTCGTGGGACGGCGGCCCGACCCAGCCGAGCGGGAACGCGAGGGCGCACAGGAACGCCAGCATCGGCAGGAAGATCGCGGCCGCGACACCACCGCCGCTGAACCCGAGCCACATCAGGGGCTCGACCCGCCGCTTCACCGCGCCACCAGCCAGAACACGAAGCCGGACACGACCACGAGTGCGACGTACTGCGCGCCGAGGATCGCGCCCTTCGGCACCTTCTGGCCGCGGACCCGGAGGTCCATCGCCTGTGGCGTGACTCCGAACCAGGTGACGGTGTGGAGCAGCAGGAATCCGAACGCGAGCACGTTGAGCACGAGCAACGGCCCGGACGAGGCACGGTCGAGGAAGTCGCGGTACGCCTCCTCCCCCTCGAACACCGCGCGCACGAACAGCAGCAGGTACAGCACCAGCCACGCTACGAAGATGCTGCTGAGCTCACGCATCACGAAGAGGAAGTACGAGCGTTTGCGCAGCCACCACCACGTCGAGATCGGCCGCCGGTAGGTGAGGTCCTCGCTCACGGGTTCACCGACCTCCCCGCAGCCGTTTGGGCAGCGCCGGCAGCAGGAACGCCTTGACCGACTCCTGGGCGGCCTTGAGCTTGTACCGCTGGATGGCCCCGGCCGGGTCCACGTGCTTGGGGCACACCCGGGTGCACTCCCCCACGAACGTGCAGCCGTAGACCCCCTCGTGCTCGATCAGCACGTCGAGCCGCTCTCGGGCTCCCTGGTCGCGGGAGTCGAGGTCGTAGCGCTCG
Organism: Nocardioides sp.; assembly: GCF_036374615.1. Taxonomy (GTDB): domain Bacteria; phylum Actinomycetota; class Actinomycetes; order Propionibacteriales; family Nocardioidaceae; genus Nocardioides. The sequence continues at coordinate 54,028 of NZ_DASUTK010000063.1, read as the reverse complement.
GCGAGGGCGATCGCAGCGGGTCCGACGAAGTCGGGGTCCAGCCCGTACACCGGGCAGGCCGCGTAGCACAGCATGCAGTTGATGCACATGCTGAACTGCTTGTAGGCGTCGAGCTCCTCCGGCGTCTGGAGATACTCGCCGTCGATCTCCCCGTCCTGATCGGGCAGGGCGTCGTCGTCGCGGATGATCCACGGCTTGACCGTCGGGAGCTTCTCCATGAAGTCGGTGAGGTCGACGACCAGGTCACGCACCACCGGGAAGTTCGCCAGTGGCTCCACCCGCACCGGGCCGGGTGCGTAGTCGGAGAGGAACGTCGCGCACGTCAGCCGCGGCTCGCCGTTGACGTTCATGCCACAGCTGCCGCAGATGCCCATCCGGCACGACCACCGGAATGCAAGGGTCGTGTCCACCTTGTCCTTGAGGTGGTTCAGGCCGTCGAGCACCGTCCACTCCTCGCGCAGCGGGACGTCGTACTCCTGCCAGCCGGGCTCTCGGTCCTTGTCGGGTCGGTAGCGGGCCACGCGCAGCTCGATCCGCGCCTCGGTCGTCTTCTGCGTCATCTCGTCGCTCACCTCCCGTAGATCCGTTCGCCCGGCGGCAGAGCGGTGATCTTCACGGGCACCTGGTCGACGGTCGGTGCGCCGTCGTCACCGCGTCGCACCAGCTGGTGCACCAGGAACCGCTCGTCGTCCCGCTGGGGGTGGTCGGTGCGCTGGTGGGCGCCGCGCGACTCCTCGCGGCGCAGCGCGGCCGCCAGGATGCACTCCGCCACGTCCATCATGTTGGCCAGCTCCAGGGTCGCCGTGAGCTCGGTGTTGAAGGCGCGTGCGGTGTCTCGGACGCCGACCGTGGCGACCTTCTCCTGCAGCGCGCGCAGCACGTCGATCCCGTCGCTCATGTCCTGCTCGTCGCGATAGATGCCGGCCGCCTCCTCCATCGTCACCTGCATCTCCGTCCGGATCGCCGACAGCTCGTCCGCTGCCCGAGTCGTGTGACCCATCACGTCCTGCTCGAGCCGTCGGACCTCGTCGGCGGCCTGGGCCGCGACGACCGGCGGTGGGTCGGTCGCGTCGGCGGCGTACTCGGCGGCGGCGCGCCCCGCCCTGGCACCGAACACCAGGCACTCCGGAAGCGAGTTCGAGCCGAGCCGGTTGGCACCGTTGATGCTGACGCAGGCCGTCTCGCCGGCGGCGTACAGCCCGGCGAGCGGGGTGGCGCCGTCGTTGTCGGTGCTGACGCCACCCATCATGTAGTGGATCACCGGCCGGACCGGGATCAGCTCGTGCACCGGGTCGATCCGTTCGTACTTCTGGCACAGCTCACGCACGAACGGGAGCTTGGTGTCGATCAGCTCCTCGCCCAGGTGCCGGAGGTCGAGGTGGACGACGTGGCCGTACGGCGTCTCGACGGCCCGGTCGCGTTCGATCTCGTGGAAGATCGCCTGTGAGATCCGGTCGCGGGGTCCCAGCTCCATGCTGCGCAGTTCCGGGGTCGGCGAGGGCGTGCCGAGGTCGTAGTCCTGCAGGAAGCGGTAGCCGTCCTTGTTGAGCAGCCAGCCGCCCTCTGCCCGGGCGGCCTCGGTGATCAGGATGCCGGTGAACGGCAGCCCGGTCGGGTGGTACTGGACGAACTCCATGTCCTTGAGGGGGGCACCCGCCCGGTAGGCGAGCGCCATGCCGTCACCGGTGTTGATGTTGGCGTTGGTCGTGAACGGGAAGACCTTGCCGCAGCCCCCGGTCGCCAGCACTACCGCCTTCGCGGTGATCGCGCGGATCCGGCCCGTGGCGAGCTCGACCGCCACCACCCCGTGCACCCGCCCGTCGTCGACCAGCAGCCGGGTCACGAACCACTCGTCGTACCGGTGCACCGCGCGGTACTTCAGGGAGGTCTGGAACAGCGCGTGCAGCATGTGGAACCCGGTCTTGTCCGCGGCGAACCAGGTGCGCATCCGCTGCATCCCGCCGAACGCGCGCACGGCGACCCGCCCGTCGGGTCGCCGGCTCCAGGGGCACCCCCAGTGCTCAAGCTGGAGCAGCTCCTGGGGCGCCTCGTCGACGAACAGCTCGACAGCGTCCTGGTCGGCGAGCCAGTCACTGCCCGAGATCGTGTCGTAGACGTGCTCGGTGGCGGTGTCGTCCTCCGCGATCACCCCCGCAGCGCCACCCTCGGCCGAGACCGTGTGGCTGCGCATCGGGTAGACCTTGGACACGATTGCCACGTCGAGGTCCGGGTTCGTCTCGGCGATGGCGATCGTGGCACGCAGGCCAGCAGCACCCCCGCCGATCAGGAGCACGTCGTGCGGTCCGAGCGCCTCCTCACTCACCCCGGAACTCCTCGTCGACCAGCACGTGGCCGCGATGATCCCTGACGAGGTGGTGCAGGCTGCCGTCGTGGAACTCCTCGCGATGCGTGTTGCAGCCGCACGTGAAGAGCACGTCCTCGGTGACGAGGCCCTGCTGGTCCTCGGTCACTGTCCGTTCGCCGCCGCGCTGACTACCGCACGGCGCCGGGCCCGCGTCGAAACCGGCTGACGGTCACGCTCACGAGGTCACCTCCTGGCAGTCGGTCCGGAGACCCACGTTCCCGCATCCGCCGCCCGATGTGAAGGGGTCGGACGTGACGGCTCAGCCGGCGCGGTTCACCGCGCTGATCACGGCCTTGAGGCTGGCGGTCACGATGTTCGCGTCGATCCCGACGCCCCAGAACACCTGGTCGCCGACCAGGCACTCGACGTACGCCGCCGCGACCGCGTCGCCACCAGCCGACAGCGCGTGCTCGGCGTAGTCGAGCACTCGCACGTCCCAGCTGTCGCCGGAGTCGGTCCGAGGCAGCCGGTTGAGGGCGTCGACGAACGCGGCGATCGGTCCGTTGCCGGTCCCCTCCAGCGTCTGCAGCTCGCCGTCGACGTACACGTTGACGCTGAGGGCGTCCCGTTCGCCAGCCGCGCTCGAGGTGTGCACGGAGTCGAGCCGCAGCGGCGTCTCCCGATCGAGGTACTCGCGCGAGAAGGCCTCCCAGATCTGCTCGGCCGTCATCTCGCCGCCGTCGGTGTCGGTGCGCTCCTGCACCACCCTGCTGAACTCGATCTGCGCGCGTCGGGGCAGGTCGAGCTTGTGCTCGGCCTTGAGGATGTAGGCGATGCCGCCCTTCCCGGACTGGCTGTTGACGCGGATGACGGCCTCGTAGGTCCGGCCCACGTCCTTCGGGTCGATCGGCAGGTACGGCGCCTCCCAGGCGACCTCCTCGACGGGCACGCCCCGGTCGGCCGCCTGCCGCTCGAGGTCCTCCAGTCCCTTCTTGATCGCGTCCTGGTGTGACCCGGAGAAGGCTGTGTAGACCAGGTCGCCCGCGTACGGATGGCGCGGATGGACCGGCAGCTGGGTGCAGTACTCCACGGTGCGCCGGATCTCGTCGATGTCGGAGAAGTCGATCTGCGGGTCGATGCCCTGGCTGAACAGGTTCATGCCGAGCGTGACCAGGCAGACGTTCCCGGTCCGCTCGCCGTGCCCGAACAGGCAACCCTCGACCCGGTCGGCGCCGGCCATCATCGCCAGCTCCGTCGCGGCCACAGCGGTCCCCCGGTCGTTGTGCGGGTGCAGGCTGATGGTCGTGAACTCACGACGGGTCAGCTGTCGCGAGAACCACTCGATCTGGTCGGCGTACACGTTGGGCGTGGACATCTCGACCGTCGCCGGCAGGTTGAGGATGATCTCGCGCCCGTCGTCGGGCTGCCACACCTCGGAGACCGCCTCGCAGACCTCCACGCTGAACGGCAGCTCGGTGCCGGTGAAGATCTCCGGGCTGTACTCGTAGCCGATCACGGTCTTGTCGAGGATGTTCTCGCTGTGCTTCATGACCAGCTCGGTGCCGCGGACGGCGATGTCCTTGATCTCGTCGTTGCTGGCCCGGAACACCACGCGCCGGAACAGCGGAGCCAGTGCGTTGTAGAGGTGGATGTTGGCGTGGTGCACTCCCACGAGGCTCTGGACCGACCGCTCGATCAGGTCCTCGCGAGCCTGGGTGAGGACCGAGATCGTCACGTCCTCGGGGACCCGGTCCTGCTCGATCAGCTGGCGCACGAAGTCGAAGTCGGTCTGGCTCGCCGCCGGGAACCCGACCTCGATCTCCTTGTAGCCCATCCGGACGAGCAGCTCGAACATCTTCATCTTGCGAGCCGGCGTCATGGGGTCGATGAGCGCCTGGTTGCCGTCCCGGAGATCGGTGGAGAGCCAGCGGGGTGCCCGGGTCACCTGGGCGTCCGGCCAGGTGCGGTCGGGCAGGTCGACCGGTTCGAACGCGCGGTAGCGGTGGATCGGCATGCCCGAGGCACGCTGGGTGTGGGTGAAACCTTCGAACTGGAGAGTCATGGATCAGCCTTCGCTGCGGTGCGGGAGCCGGGCAGCACAAGCACTCCGCGGCGAGGGATCCGGCGGACTCAGCCCTCGCGGCGGCAGCAAAGAAGGAGGCTGCGGCTCGTCATGACGGACTCAGCATAGCCATCCGGGACGGTGACCGGGACCAGCACGCTCACATGCCGGATCGGGAGCGTGCCGCGTACGACCCGGGCGACTGGCCGACCAGCCGCCGGAAGTCCCGGGTGAAGTGGGCCTGGTCGTACCAGCCGTGCTCTGCGGCGAGGTCGGCCAACGACCCGTCGTACCCCTCGTCGAGCCGGGAGACCGCGTCGTGCATCCGGTACCGCGCGAGGACCCACTTCGGGGTGGCGCCGACGTACCGCGCGAACAGCCGCTGGAGACGGCGAGCCGTGATGCCGTGGCGCTCCTCGACCTGGGCCACTGCGAGCAGGGTGCGGTCGGCGAGCATGTCGGCGACCACGTCGAGGAGCTGTTGGTACGCCGGGTCCGGCGCGTCGGGCACCAGCGGCTCGAGGGCCGCGTCGAGCACGGCGCGGCACCGGTCGACAGGCACGGCCGGCCCCAGCGCCCGCAGCGGCTCGACGACGGCAGCGGGCAGCAGGTCGGCGGCGGGGAGCGTCCGGTCGCGCCACTCCCGCGCCGTACCGCCGGTGAGTGCGGCGAGCCCGCCTGGTCGGAACTTGGCCGCGAACACCCATCCGGAGTCGCGGACGTCGACGTCGAACCGCTTCGTGACGACCCCGGTGACGACGACCGGGTCGTCACCGACGTCGGGCCGAAGGGCGCCCCGCTCGACGCTCAGCGTGCACGCCGGGTGGGGCAACGTGGAGCTCCGGTGTGCGACCCCGTCCGGCAGCTGCCAGCGCAGCGACCAGAAGTTCTCCACGTAGTCGTTCAGCTCCGGCGCGCAGGGGATGCGCTCGAGCCGGATCAGCCGGGCGAAGTCCTCGGGCCGCAGCACTCCGGCGGAGGTACTGGTTCGCCGGCGGGTCGCGTTTGTCCTAGCCGCCACCGTCGCCTCCGAGCGAACGTGGCGTGGTCAGCACCCGAGACCCTTCGAGAGAGGACGCTTGATGACGGAGACCGCAGTCGCGCACCTGGCCATGATCACCCTCGACTGTCGAGACGCTGAGGCGTCGAGCCGGTTCTGGTCCGCCGTGCTCGGCTGGGAGGTCACCGCCTCGGGCGACGGCTACGCGATGCTGAAGGGCCCCTCGCACGCGCTCGGGTTCGGCTCCGTGCCCGACCACGAGCCACCGGAGTGGCCCAACGAGCACGGCACGAAGCAGTTCCACTTCGACCTCGCCGTCGACGACCTGGCGGAAGCCGAGCGCCGGTGCGTCGAGCTGGGTGCGAGCATCCCCGAGGAGCAGCCCGGCGAGACGTGGCGGGTGCTGGTCGACCCGGGCGGCCACCCGTTCTGCCTCACGAAGGCGGAGAACTGGGGCTGACCGCTCGAGCCGATCGCGCAAAGAAGCTGGCGTCAGCCGCCCATGCCGGCTGTCACACACTCCTGCACCGCCGTGCTGAGCTCCTCCGCCTCAGGTGAGTTCTCGTCGCCACTGAACGTGGCTGTGAGGAAGGCCTTGAGACGCTCGTCGGTGAGCTCGTCCTCGAGGCAGGTCCGCGCCTCCTCGGGCATCCCCTCCATCATGCCGGTGAAGGCCTCCCGGAAGTCGGCGCACTCGAGCACCACGTCGGCAGCCGACCCGGCGTCGCCCTCCGACATCTTGACGTTGTCGACACCCTCGTTGACCGTGAGGTCCTCGTTGAGGACCTTGTACTCGACCAGCTGGTCGGCGCCGATCTCCGCCACGAAGCCGTCGCCGATGCAGTCGGCCTGCTTCTGGGTGAGCGCCATGTCCTGCGTGCCGCTGTCGCGGATCGCCTTCGAGATGGACTCCGATGCCTTCGCGTCGTCTCCCCCGCCGCACGCGGTGAGCGCCAGGGCGAGGACGCCGATGGCGCCGATGGTGCGGAACTTCATGGGTGGACCTCCGTTGCTGGGGCGAGTCCTCTGACCCTAGCCCCGGCACCGGAGTTCGCGGTGATCGAGCCCTACGCCGCTCTCGGACCTGAGATGCCGATCGCCGGGTGGGCGGGAGGGCCGGACTAGCCTGACCCAGTGGCCCGGCTGCTGATCGTCCACCACTCCCCTACGCGAACCCTGCAGCGGATCACCGACCAGGTGGTGGCCGGTGCCCGCGACGACGCGATCTCGGGCGTCGAGGTGGAGGTCGCCGAGGCCCTGACGGTCGAGCTTGCAAGCATCGAGACCGCGGACGGGTTCCTGCTCGGGACGAGCGCCAACTTCGGGTACATGTCGGGAGCACTGAAGCACTGCTTCGACCGGCACTTCCTCGCCATGGGAGGCGAGCTCTCCGCCGACGGTTCCGGAGCGCCGGTGACCGGCGGGAAGCGGCCGTTCGGACTGTGGGTCCACGGCCGGTACGACACCACGGGCGCGGTCCGCTCGGTGCTCTCGATCACCGGCGCCCTGCCGTGGCGGCAGGCAGCGGAGGTGCTGACCGTGCTCGGCGACCCGACCGAGGAGCAGCTCGCGGCGGCGTACGACCTGGGCGGTACCATCGCGGCACTGTTGGGCGACTGACCCGACGATCGACCCGTGAGGAGGATGGACGTGCGCACGCTGGCCGTCCTCCTGACCACGCTCCTGCTGCTCACCGGGTGCACCGAGAAGCAGGGCACGAACGTCGATCCCGACCAGGTCGACGCCGTGGCCGCCCCCGGCAACGGGGTCTGCCGGGTTCTGACGCCGGCCGACCTGGAGATGCCGAGCAACGCCACGCGCACGGTGGCGTGCTCCGAGCCGCACACCGCGCAGACCTTCGCGGTCGGCGAGCTGCCCGAGGACTTCACCGACACGTCGTACGACGACCCGGAGCTGGGTGCCTTCGCCTACCGGACCTGTGGGACGCGGTTCCAGGAGTACCTCGGCGGTGACGAGAGCCTGGTGATGCGCAGCATCGCGAGCTGGGCCTGGTTCCGGCCCTCGGAGAAGGCCTGGGACGACGGTGCCCGCTGGTACAGGTGCGATGTCGTCGGGGGCGGTGCGGACAGCGAGGAGCTCCGCGATCTCCCGACCGACGCGGAGGGCCTGCTCACCGGCCGGCTCGACGACGACTGGATGGTGTGCGCTGACGGCCCGACGGTGGCCGGGGCACAGCGAGTGGCCTGTTCGGAGCCGCACACGTGGCGCGCGGTGACGACCATCAAGCTGGGCGAGCCGGAGGATCCCTATCCCGGCGACCGGCAGGTCGAGGTCCGCAGCCGTGACTTCTGCGACAAGTCCGTCGCAGCGGTGCTGGACTACCCCGTGACCTATGACTTCGCCTACACCTGGTTCCACGAGGCAGAGTGGGAGGTCGGGAACCGGCGGTCGATCTGCTGGGCGAAGACCCGACGGTGAGGATCGAGCGATGACCGGGCTCCTGACGACGGCGACCCGCAACCCGCTCGCGTGCCTCGTGACGGCGCTGCTGGTGACGACCACCGTCCTGGCTGCGTGCACGGCGGAGGGCGGCGGCCCCGATCCGGCACCCTCCCCGAGCCCGCCGGAGACCAGCAGCGCGGGGCCCAGCGAGGGCGGCCTACCCGCGCCCGCTCCGGAGGTCGGCGACTGCCACCAGCTGTCCTATGACGCGGCCGTGGCGCCGACCGCGCGCAACCGGTCCGTCGCCTGCGACCGGACCCACACCGCCGAGACGTTCCACGTCGGTCGGTTCGACAACGTGGTCGACGGCCGCCTGCTCGCCGTGGACTCCGACCGGGTGCAGCGGCAGATCGCCACCGCCTGCCCGCCGCGGCTCGCAGCCTTCGTCGGCGGGACCGAGGAGCAGCGCCGGCTGAGCATGCTGCGCGCGGTGTGGTTCACGCCGACCGTCGCCCAGTCGGACGCGGGTGCGCTGTGGTTCCGCTGCGACGCGGTCGCGCTCGCGGAGGATTCCCGGCTGCTCGCGTTCGAGGGCTCGTTGGCGGGTGTCCTGGAGACCGCGCCGGGTCGGCAGCGGTTCGGCCTCTGCGCGACCGCGGAGCCGGGCACCTCGGGTTTCCGCCGAGTCGCCTGCGGGGAGCCGCACCGGTGGCGGGCGCTGCGGACGGTCGCCCTCGAGGGGCGCGACTACCCCGGGGAGCAGGCGGTCGCACGGACCGGCGAGACACCGTGCCGGGACGCCGCGCTGGCTCAGGCGGCCGACCCGCTCGACTTCCAGTGGGGTTACGAGTGGCCGACGGCGGAGCAGTGGGAGGCCGGTCAGACCTGGGGCGTCTGCTGGGTCCCGGCCCCGGCCACCTGACCGGGCACGTCCGGTCAGAAGCCGAGCTTGCGCAGCTGCCGCGGATCGCGCTGCCAGTCCTTGGCGATCTTGACGTGCAGGTCGAGGTAGACCGGGGTCCCGAGGAACGCCTCGATCTGCTGGCGCGCGCGCTGGCCCACGTCACGCAGCCGCTGCCCCCGGTGTCCGATCACGATCCCCTTCTGGGAGGAGCGCTCGACGTACAGGTTGGCGTGGACGTCGAGCAGCGGCTTGTCGTCCGGCCGACCCTCGCGCAGGCCCATCTCCTCGACCACCACGGCGATCGAGTGGGGCAGCTCGTCGCGGACGCCGTCGAGGGCGGCCTCGCGGATCAGCTCCGCGACGATCTGTTCCTCCGGCGCGTCGGTGAGGTCGCCGTCCGGGTAGAGAGGTGGACCCTCGGGCAGCAGCCCGACGAGCAGGTCGGCGAGCAGTGACATCTGGTCGCCCGACTGCGCCGACACCGGCACGACCTCCGCCCACTCGGTGCCGGTCTCCCGCCCGAGCTCGGCGATGTCGACCAGGTGCTCGGCGATCCGGTCGGGAGAGGCCACATCGGTCTTGGTGGCGATCGCGACCTTCGTCGTACGGCGCGCCTTGGCCAGCTCGCCGACGAGGAACCGGTCGCCGGGACCGATCTTCTCGTTGCTCGGGAAGCAGACGCCCACGACGTCCACCTCGGCCCAGGTCGTCTTCACCAGGTCGTTGAGCCGCTCGCCGAGCAGCGTCCGCGGCCGGTGCAGGCCGGGGGTGTCGACCAGGATCAGTTGGGCGTCGGGGCGGTGCACGATGCCGCGGACCACGGTGCGCGTGGTCTGCGGCTTGTCAGAGGTGATCACGACCTTGTGACCGACCAGCGCGTTGGTCAGCGTGGACTTGCCGACGTTCGGGCGCCCGACGAAGCAGGCGAACCCGCTGCGGTAGTCGCTGGGATAGCTCGGGAACCCGCTCCCCGGGTCACTGTGCATCGTGCGCCCTGTCGTAGTCGGCCCAGATCTCCTCGTCGGACTTGCCCGCCGCCTTGCCCGCGCGCCAGATCGGGCCGGGTTCGACCGCCCTCGGCTGCCGCTCCCGGACACCGCGCCAGTAGCCCATGACGTCGTACGCGCGGCTCGGCAGCCGGATCTCACGCATCAGGTGCTTGCGGATCGCCCGCATCTGCGCCGACTCGCCTGCCATCCAGAAGTACCCCTCTCCCGCCGGCCACTCCAGACCCTCGACCACGTCGGCGAGCCGGCTGCGACCCTCGGCCGGCGGCTCCAGCCACGTCACGTCGGCCCGGGCCGGGAGGTAGCCGGTGAGATCGTCGGGCACCTCCGCCCAGATCCGGGTCGGCAGCCCGGTCTCCTCGGCGATCCGGGCCATGGCGGGCATGGCGGTGAGGTCGCCGACGAGCATCAACCAGCCGGCGTCCACCGGCGGCGACCAGGAGCCCTTCGGCTCGGTGATCGTGACCCGGTCGCCGACGCAACCGCCGACCACCCACTCCGTGACCAGCCCGACCTCGTGCACGACGACGTCCAGCACCAGCCCGCCCGGCGGGCAGGCGCGCACCGTGTAGTAGCGCGACTGGTACTGACCCGGGACGACCAAGCCCACCCACTCGTCCGGTATCCCGGTCGACGTGAACCCCTCGAGCCCGGACAGCGTGAGCCGGACCAGGTGCGGCGAGATCTGCTCGCGCGCGGCGACGACGGCGTCGTACGTCTGCGCGCGGGAGGTCACGAGCCGAGCGTAGTCACCAGCTCGGGCGCAACGGGAATCCGTCCTCGCCGTCGACGGTCCTGGCCGCGAGCACGTGGTGGAGCTGGATCTCGTTGCGCTCGAAGGCCAGCCGGGACCCGGCCATGTAGAGCCCCCACACCCGGGCAGTGCCCTCGCCGACCTCCTCGACGCACTCGTCCCAGTGCGCGCGCAGGTTGCGACACCAGCCCGCCAGGGTCAGGGCGTAGTGACGGCGGAAGTTCTCCTCGTGCATGACCTCGAGCCCGACGTCCTGCGCCTCGCTGATGATCCGACCGGAGCCGGTGAGCTCCCCGTCGGGGAACACGTACCGGTCGAGGAACGCGCCGATCTGCTGCCGCCGGTTGTGCTGCCGGGTGATGCAGTGGTTGAGCAACCGGCCCTCGGGGCGCAGCCGGTCGCGCAGGTGTGAGAAGTACGCCGGGTAGTTGCGGATCCCGACGTGCTCGGTGAGCCCGATCGAGCTCACGGCGTCGAACCCGGACTCCATGACGTCGCGGTAGTCGAGGTGCCGGACCTCGGCCAGGTCCCCCAGACCGTCGCGGTCGATCGCCTCCTTCGCCCACGAGGCCTGCTGCATGGACAGGGTGACCCCGAGCGCGCGCACGCCGTACTCGCGGGCGGCGTGGCGGACCATCCCACCCCAGCCGCACCCGACGTCCAGAAGCCGCTGACCCGGCTTGAGGTCGAGCTTGCGGCACACCAGGTCGTACTTCTCCGCCTGCGCCTCCTCGAGCGTCGCGTCCGCAGTCGGGAAGACGGCGCAGGTGTAGGTCATCGACGGCCCGAGCACGAGCTCGTAGAACCGGTTGGACACGTCGTAGTGGTGCGAGATCGCCTCGGCGTCCCGGCTCTTGCTGTGCCGCAGCCCCTCCACGGTTCGGCGCCACCTCGGGAGGGTCTCCTGCGGCGGCGGCTCGGGCATCCGGAGCGACGCCAGGCCCAGGGACCGGAGGATCGTCACCGCCTCCGACGGCGACGGCGCCCGGAACCGCAGATGGTTCTGGAGGTAGACCAGAGCGTCGTACGGGTCACCGGGGTGGACGCCGTGCAGGACCAGGTCACCGGCGATGTAGGCCCGGGCCATGCCGAGGTCGCCGGGGGCGGTGACCAGGTAGGAGAGGCCGCGCGGACTGGTCAGCTCCAGACCGAGGTCGGCGTCGGCAGGACCGCTCGCGCTGCCGTCGTACGCCGTGAATCGAACCGGCATCCCGTCCTGGAGAAGCGAGTCGACCGCCTCCGCGATCGACATCCGGCCCTTCGTCGTGCCAGTCGTCATCGTCGTCCCACCGCCTTGTCGTAGAGGCCCGTCAGCCGGTCGTCAGGGTCGTACTGCTTCTTCACGCGCGCAAGCCCCGGACCGTCGTACAGGGCGTCGAAGGTGGCGCGGTCGTAGAACGCCTCCGAGTAGAGGCTCTTGTGGCCGCCGAGGCCGTGCACGATGTCCTCGATCGCCCGATTCCGCGGCGCGTCGGCCGCCTCCGGGCCGACGTGGACGGTGCCCCAGAAGCCGACGTTGACGTAGACGCGCCCGGGGTCGAGGGGGTAGGTCGGCCAGGCCCGGGTCGCGACCAGCGGGCACAGCCACACCGGCCGCATGCCGACCTCGGCATCGAACCAGGCCAGGAACTCCGCGAGCCGCTCGACCGGGATCTCGACGTCCTGGATGACCCGCTCGCGCTCCGGCCGCCCGGCGCGGCGGTCGAGCCGGTCGGCGATGTCGAACCGGCGGTCGAGGCCGAGCAGCCGCATGTACACGTCGGACCGACGCCACCGGCGAGGCCACAGCCGGCGGAGGACCGGGTGCTGGGCGCCGAAGGCGCGCGAGCACCAGAACCAGTCGGTGTCCCACCGCCAGAGGTAGTCATGGATCGTCAGCCGGTCGGTGCTGCGCTGCTGGAGCGAGCGGTAGTAGATCTGGGCGCCCGTGTAGTCCGAGGTGGGTCCGGGCTCGTCGGTCCAGGTCGCGAGCGTGAGGTAGGACTCGCCCGGCTCGAAGGCGACCCCGTCGAGGCCGTCGACGAGGCTGCCGTCATGGCTGCGCGTCGCGACGATGTCGGCGATGGCGGCCGCGAGCTGCTCCTGGTCCTCGAACCGAAGGTGCCGCACCGCGACGTAGGCCGGCACCTTCTCGAGCCGGATCCTGAGCCGGGTGGCGTAGCCGAGCGACCCGTAGGAGTTCGGGAAGGTGTCGAACAGGTCGTCGCCCGGCCGCGTGGTCACGACCTCCCCACCACCGGTGAAGATGTCCGTCTCCACGACCGACTCGTGCGGTAGCCCGCTGCGGAAGCTGGTCGACTCGATCCCTAGGCCGCTGACTGCCCCGCCCAACGTGATCGTGCGCAGCTGCGGGACGACGTAGGGCATCAGGCCGTGGGGCAGCGTCGCTGCCACCAGGTCCTCATAGGTGCACATGCCCTGCACGTCCGCGGTCGAGGCGTCAGGGTCGACCGAGATGACACCCGTCAGGCCCGAGACGTCGAGACCGGGCACCGAGACGTGCTGGCGTGGGCGGAAGAGGTTGGTGGTCGGCTTGGCGAGGCGCACCGGCTGGTCGGGACCCAGGGCCGCGTACGACGCGCGCAACCGATCCACCGCGGCCTCGTGCTGAAACGTGCTCACCACGGCCTTAACGTACTGCGACCGACACCGCCGGGTCATTCCGGATATCGCACTGAGGACACCCGATCCACGCGCGGCCGCCGTACCGACCTGTGACCTCGGTAACAAGCCGCATTTGCCAGGGCCTCTGCCACTGCCGGCACCCGGACGCACCGTCAGCGGGAGAGCCCCCAGAACGTGACAGGCCCCCCGCACCCGATGCGGGGGGCCCACGGTGTCCGGGGACTGGACACGGAACTCGCTCTGTCCGGGGGGCGGACGTCACGCGAGCTTATGGCTGGCGGCTCAGAGGGGGGACTTTGCCACCGTGTTGTGACTGTAGTTTACACACTCTCCGCACTGGGGGAACCTTTTCGAGAAAGAGGACTTTGTAGGGGGATCGTTCCAGATTCGAGACTTCTTCCTCTTCCGAATTTGCCCACTTATCCCCCATGCTTGGGCCGTTCGGCCCAACCACATTCTCACCCCTGGAGAAGAAGACCCAATGAACCGTTCCGTCAAGGTCACCCTCGCCACCATCGCTACCGCCCTCGTCGCCAGCCTCGGCATCGCCGGCATGGCACCGTCGGTCGACGCGGCCCCCCAGTTCAAGGACCGCAGCTGGTGCTGCTGACCCCTCCGGGGTCTGCGGTGGCCCCTGAGCCGTCTCGTCCTCCGAGACGTAGCCCGACGGCTCCGGGGCACCCACACATCTGAAGTCAGTCTGGTCAGGCGGCCACGACGCAGTCGCGTCGTGTGTCGCCTCTTGGTCGTGGTCGCGGGTGGGTAGGCGCCCGACGGAGCGCACGACGTCCTCGGCCGGCTCAGGAGAGCCGGCCGCCCCGGGGCGGGGAGTCCCGGCGGGTCAGACGCGGGCGGTGCGGACGACCAGGGAACGGTCCCGCAGGCCGGTCGAGGCCGCGGCGCTGCGGTAGGCATCACGCGCCGCGTCGAGCTCGTCGACGGACTCGAGCAGCCCGGCCAGCTCGAACCACAGCTGTGCAGCGTTGCGGTCGGAGCCGACGCCGGTGAGGACCAGGACGGCCTCCCGGTAGCACTGGGCGGCCTTGTCGATCGCCCCGGCCGCCGCCCACGCCTGGCCCTCCACGGACTTGGCGTCGGCCGCCATGATCGGGGCACGTTCACTGGCGGCGGCGTACACGGTGGCGGCGAGCGCGCCGGCTCCCCCGACGTCGCCGTTGAGCAGCTGCGCCCGGGCACGGGTGAGGTCGACACGGGCCAGGTCGATGGCACCGGCGCTGGACTGGCGCAGCTCCTGGTCGGCCTGGTCGAGGTGGTCGGTGGCGGCCATGACCTCAGGCGGGTCGAGCCGCAGCTGCATGCTGGCGAGCTCCATCCGCAGCCGGGCAAGGTTGCGGCCGTCCTGTCCATCGCTCAGCAGCGCGAGAGCACGCTCGGCGAGCGCGATCGCATCGCGGACGGCCCCCCGCTCGGCCTCGAGCATGCTGGCGTTCCAGTACGCCGCGGCGCGGGCTTGGGGAGACGCGATCCGCTCGGCCTTGTCGATCGCCTTGCGGCAGGTGCGCACGGCCTGCCCCGTGTCGCCGCGCTCGTAGTAGGCCGCCGCGAGCGTGACGGCGAGCTGGACGGCCTCGTCGGCACCGTCGAGCGGGGTGTCGGCGACCTCCCGGAGCACCACCTCGGCGATGTCGATCGCCTTGGTCAGGTCGCCGGACTCACGCAGGCAGCGGCTCAGCGCGATCGCAGCCTTGACCCGGAGGATCCCGCCCTCGCGGTCGTCGACGAGCGGCTCGAGCTCCAGGATCGCGTCGTCGATGCTCCCCTGGACCTCCAGGGCGCGCGCCACCAGGAAGGAAGCGCGGGGCACGAGGTCGTGGAACGCACGGTCGACGGCCTGGTCACGGGCGGCGCGCGACCGGGCCTCCGCCTCCAGGAAGTCACCGCTCTCGAGTGCGAGCTCGGCGAAGTCGATCGCCAGCTTCGTCTCGTCGTGCTCGCGGGCGGACTCGCCGCGCAGCAGCTGGTCGACCGGGATGTCGAGGCGCGCGGCGAGCCCGGCCAGAACCGTGCTGTTGGGTCGGCGCTGCCCGGACTCCAGCCTCGAGATGTAGCCGACGGAGACCAGGTCACCGGCCAGGTCGGTCTGGGTCCACCCCTTCGCCAGTCGGGCGGCGCGCAGCCTCCGCCCCAGCTCGGTGGGGTGGATCTCGTACAGCAGCCCTGCGTCTCCCGCGTCCATGATGCAGATTGTGACTGACGAACGAGCAATTTCGTCAAGGTATTCGACAAGTCGTCTCAACGATGGCGCTCATATTCCCCGGCTCCTAGAATCGTGCGTGTCCGGGGGACGGTCGTCACGCGCAGCGTCCGGAGATGCGCGCGTGACGCTCCCCGGTCCACAATCTCCTGCAGCCAGCGCCGTCGGCGGGCTGGCGTAGCCCGCTCGCGGCGCAGCAAACTTGGCCTCTGACCTGGGCTTTCGTCCTCAGGTAGTGGTGGTGTCGACGACCGTGCCGCGGTGGTCACCCACGTGAACGGGAACACCGTTCCCGGCGAAGTCGCGCACCGCCGCGAGGCCGGCGGCCCCGCCGAGGGCCTGCGTCAGGACCACCGCAGCCTCCAGTCCACGCGAACCAGAAGAAATTGCCATCGCCACGCACACCTCGAGCGCCGTGAGCCGCAGCGAGGGCAGCTCCACGGTCGCGGCGGCGTACGTACGACCGTTCTCGTCACGGACGGCCGCGCCCTCGGGGGCACCGACCCGGGCCCGCGTGGCGCGGGCGAGCGTCACGAGCTTGGCGTCCTCGGCGGACAGCTCAGTCATCGGGGTCCTCCTCCGAGGTGTCGGTCAGCTTCCGGATCAGCACCGTACCGATCTTGTTGCGTCGACCGGCGGTCTCCTCCGCCTCGAACCGCAGTCCGTGCGCCTCCACCCAGGACCCGGGGATGGGGACCCGTCCGAGGTGCTTGGCCATCAGCCCTCCCACGCTGTCGACGTCCTCCTCCTCCACGTCGAAGCCGACGAGCTCGTCGAGATCGTCGATCGGGTAGCGGGAAGAGACGCGGGTGGCGCCGTCGTCGAGCCGCTCGATCTCGATCTCCTCCTCGTCGTACTCGTCGGTGATCTCCCCGACGATCTCCTCGAGCAGGTCCTCGATCGTGATCAGGCCTGCGGTGCCGCCGTACTCGTCCACGACCACGGCGATGTGCTGGCGCATCGTCTGCATCTCCGACAGCAGGGCGTCGACCGGCTTCGACTCCGGCACGAAGGTCGCCGGCCGCATCACCTCCTCGACGCGCTGGGTGAACTCGACGTCCGGGGCCTCGAAGTCGCGGCGCACCAGGTCCTTGAGGTAGGCGAACCCGAGCACCTCGTCGAGGTTCTCGCCGATCACCGGGACCCGGGAGAAGCCGCTGCGGAGGAAGAGCGACATCGTCTGCCTGAGGTTCTTGTGGCGTTCGATGTAGACGACGTCGTTGCGCGGGACCATGACCTCGCGCACGGTGGTGTCGCCGAGCTCGAAGACGGAGTGGATCATCTTCCGCTCCCCCGACTCGATCACCGCCGACGCCTCGGCGAGGTCCACCAGCTCGCGCAGCTCGGTCTCGGTGGAGAACGGGCCCTCGCGGAAGCCGCGGCCGGGTGTGATCGCGTTGCCGACCAGGATCAGCAGTCTGGGGATGGGGCCCAGGATCGAGGTGATCGCGGCGAGTGGAGCAGCGGACAGCAGTGCGACCCGCTCGTTGTGCTGCCGGCCCAGGGTGCGCGGCGCGACGCCGATCACGACGAACGAGACGACCAGCATCACGCCGATCGAGGTGGCGGCGGCCTGCCAGAACTTCCCGTCCCACGCCTCACGCACCAGCTGCGTGACGAGCACGATCGCGGCGATCTCGCACAGCAGGCGCAGCAGGAGCGCCGTGTTGAGGTAGCGGGGGGCGTCATCGAGCAGCGCCACCAACTGCTTCGCCCCCGCCCGGCCCTCGCCCGCGAGCTCCTCGGCGCGCGCCCGCGAGTACGACGAGAGGGCGGCATCGGCCGCGGAGAAGAGTCCCGCGAGGATGACCAGGGCGGCGGCTGCGGTGAGCAGCCACACGTCGGTGGAGGTCACGGGGTGCGCCAGGCGGCGAGCAGCTCGTCCTGGAGGCCGAACATCACCCGGTGCTCCTCCGGCTCCGCGTGGTCGTAGCCGAGCAGGTGCAAGATCCCGTGCACCGTCAGCAGCTCGAGCTCGGCCACCGTGCCGTGGCCGGCCGCCGCTCCCTGCCGCTCGGCCACCGCGGGGCACAGCACCAGGTCACCCAGCACCCCCTCGGTGGGCTCCTCGCCGAGCGTGCCCGGCCGCAGCTCGTCCATCGGGAAGGCGAGCACGTCGGTCGGACCGTCCTTCTCCATCCACTGCTCGTTCAGCTGTGCCATCGTCGGCTCGTCGACCGCCTTGATGCACAGCTCGGCCAGCGGGTGGACCCGCATCCGGTCCATCACGAACCTGGAGAGGGCGGCGAGCTGCTTGACGTCGAGGTCCTGCTCGGACTCGTTGAGGATCTCGATGCTCATGCCCGCGGGCGCCCTTGGCCCGGCAGCTCCCCCCGCGCGTCGTACTCGTCGTACGCCGCCACGATCCGGCCCACCAGCTGGTGGCGGACCACGTCGTGGCTGGTGAGGCGGTTGAAGGCGACGTCCTCGACGCCGGTGAGGATGTCCTCGACCACCTTGAGACCGGACCTGCTGCCGGAGGGGAGGTCGATCTGCGTGACGTCACCGGTGACGACGATCTTGGACCCGAAGCCGAGCCGCGTCAGGAACATCTTCATCTGCTCCGGGGTCGTGTTCTGCGCCTCGTCGAGGATGATGAACGAGTCGTTGAGCGACCGACCGCGGAGGAACGCCAGGGGGGCCACCTCGATGGTGCCGGCCGCCAACAGCTTCGGGATCGACTCGGGGTCGACCATGTCGTGCAGGGCGTCGTACAGCGGCCGCAGGTAGGGGTCGATCTTCTCGGTGAGCGTCCCGGGCAGGAACCCGAGCTTCTCCCCGGCCTCCACCGCGGGCCGGCTCAGGATGATCCGGTTCACGTTCTTCGACTGCAGCGACTGCACGGCCTTGGCCATCGCGAGGTAGGTCTTGCCCGTGCCGGCAGGACCGATGCTGAACGTGATCGTGTGCTTGTCGATGGAGTCGACGTAGCGCTTCTGGTTGAGGGTCTTCGGACGGATGGAGCGGCCGCGGCTGCTCAGGATGTTGAGCGAGAGCACGTCGGCGGGCCGCTCGGTGGTCTCCGCACGCAGCATCGAGAGGACCCGCTCGACCGTCTCGGAGCTGAGCCCCTGGCCGGTGCGGAGCAGCGTCACCAGCTCCTCGAGGAGCCGCTCGGCGAGCGCGATCTCGGCGGGGTCGCCCTGGAGGGTGATCCGGTTGCCGCGGACGTGCAGCTCTGCGTCGAAGGCGCGCTCGAGGACCGCGAGGTGCTCGTCGCCCGGTCCGAGCAGGCTGACCATGTCGATGCTGGCGGGGACGACGACGGTGTGCCGGGTGCTGGGGGTGCCGCGTGAGGCGCGGGAGTCCGTGTCAGTCATGGAGGTCCCATGCTACGCAGACGAGCGCGGCGGGACCCAACCGTTATGCACTCGTCACCAGCGGCACGGACGATCAGGGATGGGTCAGCTGAAGCAGTCCGAGGCACATCTCGTCGGTCGTCCCCTCACCCCAGACGACGTACCGCTCCTCCTGCCCCTCGAACGACGGCAGCTCGTCACGCAGCCACTGCACATGCCGGCAGGTGACCGTCACCTGGTCGCCCGCGGCGAGCCGGACCGGTTCGATCGGGGTGGCGCCCTGGTTGTCGAAGTTCCAGACCGGGATGTCGAGGACGGTCCGCGCCTGGGGTGTGCCCGCGTTGACCTCGACCGTGATCGAGCGGCCGAGCAGGTGCATGTGGCCCGCGACGCCGTGGATGGTCGCCGGTGCCATCAGGGTCCGGGTGCACGACTGGCTGTTGCCGGGCGTGGGGGCGCCGCCGCACAGGAAGTACAGGATGTCGGCCGTCGAGCCGGCTCGGTCGCCGAACCGCGCCTTCACGTCCGCCAGCGCGGTCGCCCGGTCGCAGAGCGGCGAGTCGTCGTGCCCGCGGCGGCACGGCAGCTCCACGGGCGCAGGGAGCAGCATGGTGTGGAGGGCCGCCAGCTCCGCACCACGCGGAGCCAGCCGTAGCTGGGTGGCGGACACGTCCGGTTCGTCGCCGGCCAACAGGTTGTAGTGGACCTGCATCACGATCTGGGCACCCTTGTCCAGCGGGACCCCGAGCCCGCGCCGGAGCACCGACTCCCGGCCTCCCGGCGCCCACGCGCCGAGCCACTCGGCGTCGTCCACGTCGGTGAAGTCGTCGAGACCAGTGCCGCCGAAGCAGGTCCAGCCCGGGCCGGCCTCGGCCGCGTCGGCCTGCCGCGCTTCCGCCACCTGTTCCGGGGGGACCCGGAAGAGGATCACGTGGTGCACGACGTCGGGGTTGCCGGGCAGCACATGGGTGCCGGTGAGGAACGCGTCCTCGCGCAGCTGCGGGTCGAGCAGGAAGCAGCGGTAGTCGTCGGTGCCGACACCGGTCGGAGCACTGGGGGTGTACGGCTCCTGCATGGTCAAGGTGGTGCGGGTCTCGCCCCGACGCAGCGGCTTGGACCTGACCGCGGCGGCGGGGGTGTCATGGTGCCCGGACCCACCTGCCTGCTCGGGGTCACTGGCCGCGGTCTGGCGATCGCTCCCGGGGGCCGCCGGCGCCGCGCCTCGTTGCTCGTCGGACCCGCAGGCGGCCAGCAGCGTGCCGGCCACGATCAGTGCGAGCAGCGTGGCGACCAGCCGGACGATCACCTGGGAGGTCAACCGGGAGGCCACGCCATCGTCCGTCCCCCGAGGACGTGGAGGTGGGTGTGGAACACCGACTGGCCGGCGTCGGCCCCGGTGTTGAGGACCAGCCGGTAGTCCGTCAGTCCCTCGCCTCTCGCCACCTCGGCCGCGGCGCTCACCAGGGCTGCCGCGAGCGCGGGGTCGTCCGTCACGGTCGCCGCGGCGTCGGGGGCGTGCCGGCGCGGGACGACGAGCACGTGCGTCGGTGCGACCGGGTTCACGTCACGGAACGCCACGACGTCGCCGTTGCTCAGGACGACGTCACCGGGGATCTCCCCCGCCACGATCTTGCAGAACAGACAGTCCTCGGACGCGATCGTCGTGCTCATGCACTCATGCTAGGTGGTGCGACAGCGAGGCCGGCCGTGATCGAGGACGGCAGCCGGACCGGAAGCTCGATGATGAACGTCGAGCCGCGTCCGAGCTCGCTGTCGAACGTCACCGAGCCGCCGTGAGCCACGACCGACGCACGGACGATCGCCAGGCCCAGACCCGAGCCAGGGGCCTGCTGGACCTCCGGCTGGTGACTGCGGAAGAACCGGTCGAACAGCTGCTCCTGGTCGGTCTGGGCGATGCCGAGACCGGTGTCGCTGACCACGATCCGGCTGGTCTTGCCGTTGGTGCGCAGCGACACCACGACCCGCCCGCCGTCAGGCGTGAACTTGGCGGCGTTGGCCAACAGGTGGGACACCGCGTCCGCGACCAGCCGGGGGTCGGCCTGGTGCACCACGGACTCGGGCGGCAGCCGCAGGGAGAGGTCGAGCTGCCGGTCGGCGAGGCCGGCCTTGAGGTCGTCGTACGCCGAGGAGACGAGTGCCCGCAGGTCCACCTCCTCCGGCTGCAGCTGGAGGTCGGCGGCCTCGACCCGGGTCAGGGTGAGCAGGTTCTGGATCAGCGTCAGCATCCGGTTGCCGTTGCGGTCGATCCGCTCGACGAAGTCACGCAGGGCGGCGCTCTCGGGCTGGTCGGCCAGCTCCTCCTGCAGCATCTCGGCGTACCCGAGGATGCTCGCCATGGGTGTGCGCAGCTCGTGGCTCACGCTCGCCACGAACTGGTCGGTGCCGAGGTCGATGCCTCGCGCCTGGTCGGTCACGTCGCGCCCGGCGATCAGGAAGCCCGTGACGTCCCCGTGCTCGTCACCGAACTCCGAGATCGTCATCGACAGCAGCCGTCGCTCACCGTCCGGTCGGAGGTAGGGCCAGTCGAGGG
The DNA here is from genome assembly GCF_036374615.1 of Nocardioides sp. Lineage (GTDB taxonomy): Bacteria > Actinomycetota > Actinomycetes > Propionibacteriales > Nocardioidaceae > Nocardioides. The sequence goes on along the minus strand of NZ_DASUTK010000063.1, from coordinate 32,903 downwards.
GTTGCTGCTGCTCGTTGGCCACCAGCCCATGGGCGACGGCGGCGAAGGTGGGCTCGATCCGCATCGCCAGTGCCCAGGTCGCGAGCTCGGCCTCGTCGAGGAACACCTCGGGTGTCGAGCCGACGAGCGCGCGCTCGGGGCGACCCAGCACCGTCTCCGCGCCCACGTTCACGCGCGTGATCGCCCCGGCGACGTCGGTGGTGAGGAGGACCGTCGCGGTCTCGAACGAGAACACGTCGGCCAGCAGCCGTGACTGCGACGAGACGACGTCGTCGACCTCGCGCCGACCGGCCAGCACCGACCCGACCGACAGCCCGGCCAGCAGGCTCGCGAGCACCAGGAGCACGACCGCCACCACCAGCAGGGCGACCAGCGCCCGGTCGGCCGGGCGCGCAACGGCGACCCCGCCCAGCACCACGATGGCGAGACCCACGAGGAGGGCGGGCGCCAGCAGCAGCCGAGGCCACGTGGTCATGAACCAGCCTCCTTTCGGACGGGGGGATCCGGGCGGGCTCGAGGCCAACGGTAGGCGCGATGTGCCCCCCGCGTCCCTCGAATCCGTCGACAACCTGTTGCCATTCCGTGGCAGTTCCGTCACCAATCCGGCAAGAATCCCGTTCGAGCCGTGTCAACCGGCTGGCAGGCCCTCGCGTCCCACTAACGTGCACAGCCATGCGACCGCAGCTCCCGCGCCGATCGTCGTGACCGACGAACCGGCGACCTGGGACGCCGACACTGCTCTCGAGCAGCTGTACGCCGCCCACTGGCGCTCCCTGGTCCGGCTCGGCGTGCTGGTGACCGGCGACCTCGCCCAGGCCGAGGAGATCACGCAGGACGCATTCGTGGCGCTGCACGCCCGGTGGCGCCGGCTGCGAGACCCCGACAAGGCCCTGCCCTACCTGCGGCAGACCGTCGTCAACCGCTCCCGCTCGGCGCTGCGACACCGGGTGGTGGTCGACCGGCACGCCCAGGCCACCGGGCCTGCCGCGACCTCGGGCGCGGACCTGCCCGGGTCCGACGAGGCCGCGGTGGCCGCCGAGCGCCGGTCCCGGGTGCTGGCTGCGCTGCAGCAGCTCCCCGAGCGCCAGCGCGAGGTGATGGCGCTGCGGTACTACGCGGGACTGTCCGAGGCCGAGATCGCCGACGCTCTCGGCATCAGCCGTGGCGCCGTCAAGAGTCACGCGTCGCGCGGCGCTGCGTCCCTTCGTGCCGCGCTCACCGACTACCTGGAGGACCGGTCATGAACCGCCCCGACACCGACTTCGACCCGCAGCTGGCGGACCTGCTGCACGACGCGGTCGCGGACGTCGAGCCGGACGACCAGCTGGCCGACATCCGCGCCCGGATCCCCCGGCGGAGCACCGCGCGCCGGTGGGGACTCCTCGCCGGCGGCGGTGCGCTCGCCGTGGCAGCCACGGTCACGGCGATCGCCCTCGCGAGTGGTCCCTCGTCGGTGACGACGGACCCCGACGTGGCCGAGGACCCGCCGAGCTCGGGCGACACGACTGCGGTCGCGGCGTACTTCGTGGGCGAGACGCCTACCGGCGACCGGCTCTTCCGCGAGTTCCAGCCGGTCGAGGACGCGACCGCGGGGTTGTCCGGCCTGGCGTTGCTCGAGTCCGGACCGACCGATCCCGACTACACCTCGCTCTGGCCCGAGGGGTCGTTCGAGGACCGGCTCTCCGACCCTGAGGCCGGGGTGGTGCACGTGTACCTCACCGATGCCGCTCCCGAGGAGCCCTCCGAGCTGGCCCTGCAGCAGGTGGTCTACACCGTCCGTGCTGGCCTGCAGGAGCAGGTCCAGGTCGCCTTCCACAGCGGCGAGACCCTGGTGGCCACGGTCGCGGCGGCACCGCAGCTGGACACTCTGTCCCTGGTCAACCTGTCCGACCCGGCCGAGGGCCAGGCCGTCGGCGACTCGCTGCACGTCTCGGGCGTCGCCAACTCGTTCGAGGCGACCGTGCCCTGGCGGATCCAGCAGGGCTCCACCGCGGTGGACGGGGGGTTCTTCACGGCCGAGGGCTCGATGGGAACCCGGCTCTTCCCGTTCTCGGGCGAGATCGACGTGTCGTCCCTCGATCCGGGCTCCTACACCCTCATCGTGGAGACCAGCGACCCGTCCGGGGGCAGCGAAGGCCCGGGCGCGTACTCCGACTCCCGCAGCTTCGTCATCGAGTGACCAGAGTGAAAGGCACCACCATGCGATCGATCGCTCGCCTCCGACCAGGCCGGGTGGCGCCCGTCGCGATGCTCGCGCTGGTGCTCGCCCTCGTGCTCGCCGGTTGCTCCGATGCCGACCCGGTGGCGTCCGACCCCGCCGACGAGCCGTCGAGCTCGGAGAGCGAGGACCCGGCGACCGAGCCCAGCGAGGATCCCGACCCGAGCGAGGACGAGTCCTCCGAGGAACCGGGCACCACCACGGCCGCCTACTTCATCGGCGACACCGAGCGGGCCGGGCCGCGCCTCTTCCGCGAGTTCCAGCGTGCGAGCGGCGAACCGCTGGACGCCGCCGTCGAGGTGCTCACAGCCGGGCCGCTCGACCCCGACTACCGGACCGCCTGGGAGGGTGGACAGCTCGCCTCAGCGACGTACGACGGCGACGTGATCTCGGTGGTGGTCGACCCCTCCGCGCGGACCCGCCCCGGCGCCATGTCGAGGGCCGAGGCGCGCGCGGCGGTCGAGCAGGTCATCTACTCGGTGCAGGCCGCGGTGCAGGAGCGCGCCCCGGTGCAGTTCCGGACCACGGACAACCCGATCGACATGGTCTTCGGCGTCCCCACGTCGGAGCCGCTCGCGAACGGACCGATGCTCGACGTGCTGTCGCACGTCAGCCTGACCACCCCCGAGCAGGGCGCGGTGGTCGCCGGTGACACGCTCTCGGTGACCGGTGTGGGCAACAGCTTCGAGGCCAACGTCGGCTGGGCCATCCGGCAGGGCGACGCGGTCGTGAACGACGGCTACGCCACCATGGCGGGCTGGATGGAGCCGAAGCTGTTCCCGTTCGAGGTCGAGGTCGACGTATCGAAGCTGCAGCCGGGCGACTACACGTTCTGGGTGACCACCGACGACCCGACCGGCGGCACGGAGGGCATCGGCGCGATGACCGACGACAAGGAGTTCACGATCGAGTAGGTCGGGCCTTCAGCCCCACCGAGCGGTGCGAGCCAGGAGCGCCGCCGCAGCAGCCACGCCGGCCGTGGACGTCCGCAGCACCTCCGCCCCCAGACGGACCGTCCACGCGCCGGCGGCCGCGAACGCCGACACCTCGTCGTCCGTGAGGCCGCCCTCGGGTCCGACCACGACGACCACCGTCCCCTCCGCCGGTACGACGAGATCCGCGAGCGGGGTGTCGGCGGCCTCGTGCAGCACGACGGCCAGGTCGGCCTCGGCGACGAGGTTCACAACGTCCTCGGTGCCGGCCAGGTCCACGACCTCCGCAGCCCACACGCGACGAGCCTGCTTGCCCGCCTCACGTGCGGTAGTCCGCCACCGGGCCAGCGACCGGGCCGCACGCTCCCCCTTCCACACCGCCACGCTGCGGGCGGCGGACCACGGGACGATCCGTGCCACGCCGATCTCGGTGAGGACCTCCACCGCGAGCTCGCCGCGATCGCCCTTGGGGATCGCCTGCACCACCACGAGGCCGGGCGCGGGCCGCTCCTCACGCCGTACGTCGGAGAGGCGGACCGTGAACCGCCGCTTGCCGGTCTCCTCGACCGTGCCGACACCGGCGGTGCCGGCGCCGTCGGTGAGCACCACCTGTTCCCCCGCGCGCAGCCGCCGCACGGCCACGGCGTGGTGCGCCTCGTCGCCGGTCACCTCGACGAGCGACCCTGCCCCGACGTCGGCGAGGGAGGCGGTCAGGTGGACCGGCAGGCTCATCGGTGACCGTGCGGCTCAGTGCTGGTTGAAGGCGTCGCGGAGCCGACCGAAGACGGACTTCTGCGACGCCTTGACCTGGCCGGTGGGCTGCTCCTCGCCGCGGATCGCGGCCAGCTCCTGCAGCAGCTCCTCCTGCCGGGGGTCCAGCCGGGTCGGGGTCTCGACGACGATGTGCGCCACCAGGTCGCCCCGACCGCCGCGCAGGCCGGGGACCCCACGACCGCGCAGCACGTGCTCGGCACCTGACTGCGTGCCGGGCTTCACCTCGAGCTCGAAGCTCGTCTCCACCCCGGAGTCCTGCCCCGAGACGACGTCGGCCTCCAGCGTCGGCAGGCTCAGGGTGGTGCCCAACGCAGCCGCCGTCATGGGCACGGTCACGGTGCAGTGCAGGTCGTCCCCGCGACGGCTGAAGGTGTCGTGCGGGAGCACGTTGATCTCGACGTACAGGTCGCCGGCGGGCCCGCCGCCGGGCCCGACCTCGCCCTGGTCGGCCAGCTGGACGCGGGTCCCGGTGTCGACACCGGCCGGGATCTTGACCGTCAGGGTGCGCCGCGACCGCACGCGGCCGTCGCCCGAGCACTCCCGGCACGGGTCGGGGATGATCGTGCCGAACCCGCGGCAGGCGGCGCACGGGCGCAGCGTCCGCACCTCGCCGAGGAACGAACGCTGCACGTGCGCGACCTCGCCCACACCGTGGCACGTCTCGCACGTCACCGGCTGCGTGCCGGGCGAGGCGCCACTGCCCGCACAGGTGCCGCACACGACGGCCGTGTCGACCTTCAGCTCGCGCGTGACACCGAAGGCCGCCTCGGCGAGCTCGACGTCGATCCGGATCAGTGCGTCCTGGCCGCGACGCACCCGCGACCGGGGACCGCGACCGCTCTGCGCGGCCGCCCCGCCCCCGAAGAACGCGTCCATGATGTCGGTGAAGGAGAACCCGGCACCCTGGCCGAAGCCGGCCGCCCCCGCGAAGGGGTCGCCGCCGCGGTCGTACGCCGCCCGCTTCTGCGGGTCGGAGAGGACCTCGTAGGCGCGCGAGACCTCCTTGAACCTCTCCTGGGAGGCGGGGTCGGGATTGACGTCGGGGTGGTACTGCCGCGCCAGCTTGCGGTAGGCCTTCTTGATGGTGTCGGTGTCCGCGTCACGGTCGACACCCAGGAGGTCGTACGGGTCCTGGCTCAAGGGGTTCCTTCGTCTGTTGCTCGTGGTCGGTCGGTGAGGGGTCAGCCCTCGTCGAGGATTCTGGACACGTAGCGGGCCACGGCCCGCACCGCAGCCATGGTGCCCGGGTAGTCCATACGGGTCGGGCCGACGATGCCAAGTGTGGCAAGTGCCTCGTCACCCGGGCCGTAGCCGGTGGCGACGACGGACGTCGACGAGAGCTCCTGGTAGGGGCCCTCGTGGCCGATCCGGACGGTCAGCGTGTCGCCGGCCGATGCCTCCCCGAGCAGCTTGAGCAGCACGACGTGCTCCTCGAGCGCTTCCAGGAGCGGCCGCACGTCGACCTCGAAGCTGGCACCGAACCGAGCGAGGTTGGCGGTGCCGCCGACCGCGACGCGCTCGTCGGAGCGGTGGTCGCTCATCGCCTCGACCAGCGTCTCCGCCACCGTGGCGGTCTCCGGCTGCTCGTCGGCCAGGGCCCGCAGCTCGCGGACCGCGTCTGCGATCAACGCTCCGGCAGCCGCACCGTTGACCTGGGCGCGCAGCCGGGCCAGCGAGTCGTCGTCGACAGGCTCGGCCGGCTCCACCAGCCGTTGCTCGACCCGGCCGGTGGACAAGATGAGCACCAGCAGCAACCGGTTCGGCGTCAACGCCACGACCTCGACGTGGCGGACCGTGCTCCGGCTGAGGGTGGGGTACTGCACGACCGCCACCTGCCGGGTCAGCTGTGCGAGCAGCCGGACCGACCGATGCACCACGTCGTCGAGGTCGACGGCACCGTCGAGGATGGTGGCGATCGCTCGGCGCTCGGCCGCCGACATCGGCTTGATCGTGGTCAGCCGGTCGACGAAGAGCCGGTAGCCCTTGTCGGTGGGCACCCGACCGGCGCTGGTGTGGGGTTGGGTGATGAACCCCTCCTCCTCCAGCGCCGCCATGTCGTTGCGGACCGTGGCCGGCGAGACGCCGAGGCCGTGCCGCTCGACGAGGGCCTTGGAACCCACGGGCTCCTCGGTCGCGACGTAGTCCTCGACGATCGCCCGGAGGACGGCGAGCCTGCGATCGTCCTGCACGGCGGCCACCTCCTCGGTCCACTCTGGCACTCGCATCGAATGAGTGCCAATGGTACTAGGGGATGCTCGCGTGCCGGTCGATCCACTCCTCGACGAGGGCGGCCACGTCGTCGGGTCGCTCGAGCGAGGGAAGGTGGGCCACGTCGGGCCAGTCGATCCGCTCCGCCCCGGGGATGCCCGCCGTGACCGTGTCGGCGGCCAGGCGGATCGCCTCGAGGTCGAGCGCGCCCTGCACGACGAGGGTCGGCGCCGCCACCTCCCCCAACCGGTCCAGTGCCGGCGGGTCGAGCTCGGCCTCGTCGACGTCGGGCCAGTCGGCATCGATCTCGAAGGCACGACGCTGCATGGTGTGGACGAGGCGACGTACGTCCTCCGGAACCGCGTCCGGGTCGCGTCCGGGACCGACCAGCCAGGTGTCGACGTTGGCCTGGGCAGCGGCGTCGAGGTCGTCGCGCTCAAGGGCGTCGTCCTCGGCCGCGATGAAGGCACGCAGGTCGTCGGTCCGGGCCGGCATCAGCGCCCCGCCGGGCGCCAGCAGCACCAACGACGCCACAGCGGACGGGCGCACCAGCGCGGTCTCCACGGCCACCCCGGCACCGAAGGAGGCGGCCACGACGTGGACCCGGTCGATCCCGAGCGCGTCCAGCGTCGCCAGCACGTCGGCGGAGCTGGACCACCCGGCCTCGGGCGGTGTCGTGGACTCGCCGAACCCCCGGAGGTCCAGCCGGACGGTGTCGTACGAGGCAGTCAGCCGGTCCCACGCCGGGTCCCACATCCGGCGGTCGGCGACCCCGGCATGGAGCAGGAGGAGGGCGGGTGCACCGGCGGGGCCGGAACGGTCGTGGGCGAGCGGGGCGGGCTGGTTCGGGTCAGGAGTCATTTGCTGTGAACCCAACCGCCGCCGAACGCTCGAGGGCAACCCAATATCGTGGCGGCGTGCCCGATTTCGAGGAGCTGGCCGACCGGGTCTGGGTCTCCCACCACGACTGGTTCGACCTCAACATCACCCTGATCGGGGGCGAGCGCGGTCTGGTCGTGGTCGACACCCACGGGTCCGGGGCCGCCGGTCGCGGCGTGATCGACGACATCCGCCGACTCGGCGCCGGGGCGGTGGTCGACGTGGTCAACACGCACTGGCACTTCGACCACACGTTCGGCAACCAGGCCTTCAGGGACGAGTACGGCACCGCCGTACCGATCACGTCCCACGAGGCGGCTGCGGTCGAGCTGGCCGAACGCGGCGAGGAGATCAGGCAGCGGTACGCCGACGACCCCGACGACCCGATGCGAGACGACGTTCTGGCCACCGAGATCGTGGTTCCCGACCGGACCTTCTCGTCGACCCGGGTGCTGGACCTCGGCGACCGGGTCGTCGAGCTGGTGCACCCGGGCCGCGGTCATACGGCCGGGGACCTGGTCGTCCGCGTGCCCGATGCGGACGTCCTGCTCGCGGGCGATCTCGTGGAGGAGTCCGCTCCCCCCGCTCTCGGCGACGACTCGTGGCCGATGGAGTGGCCGCTGACGCTCGACCTCGTGCTCGGCCTCCTCACCCCGTCGTCGGTCGTGGTGCCCGGTCACGGCGCTCCGGTCGACCGCGGGTTCGTGGAGCGCCAGCGGGACGACCTGGGGGTCGTGGCCGAGACGATCCGCGACCTGGCCGAGCGTGGGGTCCCGGTCGCCGAGGCGCTCGTCGCCGGCGACTGGCCGTGGGAGCCGTCCGTGCTCGAGCGTGCTGTGCGTCGGGCGTACGAGCAGCTACCCCGCAGCCAGAAGCGCCTGCCGCTGATCTAGCGGGCCTGGGCCCCAGCCGGATGCGGTTGCTTGACGTCAAGCAATCGCCGGCGAGCACACCCGGCGTGAGCAGGTTCCCCACCTGCGGGTGAGGTCGGCCGGCTCGGCGGCGGCTAGGTTCGGGCCCATGAGCGAATCGGGGCCGGAGACCGGGGAGATCCGGGACGAGGACCTGCCCGAGGACCTCCAACCGGGCGAGGAGAACCCCCTGGCGGAGCCGCTGGACGAGGACGTCGATCGCGACGAGCTCGACGTGCGGGGCGGCAAGGCGCCCGAGGAGTCGCAGGATCGCGACGACGGCGCGTCGGGCAGCGACGGCTGAGCCGTCCGCCTAGCGTGGTGCGGTGACCGCATCGCACCCAGCCCGCCACGACCGTTACGGCACTGATGTCCTCGCCACCGACTGGCGCGCGCCGCAGCGGGGCCGCGCCGTCGAGACGCCGGCCGTGAAGGGCGAGGTGGTCGAGGAGGTGACCACCGACTTCTGCGGCGAGATCGTCCAGGTGGACCGTGACCTCCACACCGTGACCCTGGAGGACCGGCGACGCGCGCGGCGGACGTTCCCGCTCGGTCCCGGCTTCCTCCTGGACGGCAGGCCGGTGATCCTGGTCGCGCCGCCGCGAGCGGGCACTCCGACGGGTCCCGTCCGAACCGCCTCGGGCTCGATCGCGGTGCGGGGGGCGAAGGCACGCGTGGCGCGGCAGAGCCGGATCTACGTGGAGGGGCGCCACGACGCCGAGCTGGTCGAGCGCGTCTGGGGCGACGACCTCCGCCTGGAGGGCGTGGTCGTGGAGTACCTCGGCGGGGTCGACGACCTGGCCGGGCAGCTGGGCGACTTCGGCCCCGGCCCCGGCCGCCGCGTCGGCGTCCTCGTGGACCACCTCGTGCCCGGCTCCAAGGAGAGCCGGATCGCCGAGGCGGTGGAGCACTCGCCCGTGGGCGCGCACGTCCGGATCACCGGCCACCCGTTCGTCGACATCTGGCAGGCCGTCAAGCCCGCCCGGCTCGGGTTCGCGGCCTGGCCCGACGTGCCGCGCGCTGAGGACTGGAAGCACGGCACCTGCGAGCGGCTCGGCTGGCCGCACCGCGACCAGGCTGACATCGCCCGCGCGTGGAAGCACGTGCTCGGGGCGGTGCGGTCGTACGCCGACCTCGAGCCGGCCCTGCTCGGGCGGGTCGAGGAGCTGATCGACTTCGTCACCACGGAGGGCGAGACCGCTAGGTTGGACGCATGAGCGACTCCTACGGTCCGCCGCCGGACCAGCCCTACGGCAGCCCTCACGGGGCCCTCACGCAGGAGGAGAAGACGTGGGCGCTCGCCGCCCACGTCGGCTCACTGGTCTCCGCCTGGTTCGCGTTCGGGTTCTTGGCGCCGCTGCTGATCCTGCTGCTCAAGAACGACTCGCCCTTCGTGCGCCGACACGCTGTCGAGTCCCTCAACTTCCAGATCTCGCTGCTGATCTACGGCCTCGTCGGAACGATCGTGGCCTTCGTGCTGGCGGTCGTCACCTTCGGTCTCGGGCTGCTCGTGATCATCCCGGTGATCGTCGTGCTCGGACTGCTGGCGCTGATCGTGATCATCGTGGCCACGGTCAAGGCCAGCAACGGCGAGGACTACCGCTACCCGCTCACGCTGCGCCTCGTCAGCTGAAGCGTGCGACACGGCCCGGTCCTCCCGGACCGGGCCGCGCACCTCCCCCATCCGTAGCGTGGAGCGTCAGAAGCGCTCGCCCGGGAAATACTCGACGGTCCTGTTCTTCATGGTTGTCTCACTCTGTGTGGACCTGCTCCGGATGCTTCGGATGACCTGATCATGCAGTGCCGGCCGCTCGGGTTCTGTCGGGTCGCTGACACAACGCGCATCATCCTGGCGATGGAGCGGCGTTGTCGCAGAGCGCCTGCAGCACCGACCTCACCTGGAACGGGGGTGAGGCTCGGGTGCCGGCTGATCTCCGTCGCGCCTGCGCCGTCCGCCGAGGCGCGCCGTCACGCGCGGACCCCGGCCAGCGAGGCCTCCAGCTGCTCCGACCACCGGGTCGCGCCCAGCCGTTCGAAGGTCTCGCGGGCGGCCCGGAGCGGCCCCGCTGCATCCTCCTCGCGTCCGGCGCGGGACAGCCAGACCCCGAGGTCGGCGTTGGCCCGTGCCACCCACGGCTCCGAGTGCCAGCCTTGGGCGTCGGCGAGCGCCGTGTGGAAGTCGGCCTCGACCTGCTCGGGATCTGCCCCGTTGCGGGACCCGAGCAGCGCCCGAGCCCAGTGGTACCCGAAGCGGGCAGCGTCCGGGGGCCGGGTGCGCGGTCGCTGGTCGACCAGGTCGATCAGCTCGGCGAGCGCCTCCGTGTCATCGAGCTCCGTCGCCAGGTCCACGCCCAGCACCAGGAGGACGCCGAAGTCGTCGAAGAGCCCGCCGTACTCGACCATCTGGCGCGCAGCGGTCACGGCCTGTCGGGCCGCGTCGCGCTGGCCCGCGTCGCCGTGCTCGATCGCGACGATCAGGCTCCGGACCGCGGAGCTCGCCTCGTCCTGCTCCTCGCCCTGCCGGAGGTATCCGGGGCCAGGCGTCCACGCCAGGCCCCGAGACCGAAGGACGTGGAGGCGCACGAGCTCGAGATAGGGGGCGTCCAAGTCGCTGACCTGATCGGGGTCCTCCGCGAGGGCGAGTGCCTCGTCCCACCTCCCGCGTAGAGCCATCGCCAGCAGGAGGTTGATGACCGAGACGCTGATCCACACCCGGTCGCCGACGGACCGCGCGGCCGTCACCGCCTCCTCGCCGTACTCCTGGGCCATCACCGTGTTCTCGCAGTTGAAGTCCGCGTTGAGGTTGCACAGAACCCGCGCCAGGGCGACGTTGTCGTGATCGGCGCGGGCCGAGTCCGCCTCCGCGTCGAGCAGCAGCCGGCCGAGGCTCCGGGCGCCGGTGCGCTGGAAGTAGACGGAGAGCATGCCGAAGCTCATGGTGATCATCGACCGGTCGCCGAGGAACTCCGCCAGCCGCGCGAGCTCCATGCCGGGCCGGAGCAGGTCCTCGCCCAGTCGCAGCTTGGCCGCGACGATCACCCGCAGCAACGCGAGCTCGACCTCCGGCAGACCGCCGATCGCACGCACCGCCTCGAGCCGCGCCCCGCACACCTGTGTTGCCTGGTCATAGCGTCCCAGGGAGAGCAGGGCCCGGCCCCACACGGCACTCGCGAGCCCGGCCTCACCCGCGTCTCCGAGCGTGTCGAACGTCGCCGTCGCGTGCTCCGCGTGGCGCACGCTGTCCTCCCCGCTGCCGGCCTGGTCGAGCACGTCGGCGAGGTTGCGTTCGATGACGGCCCCGGTCGCCGGGTCCGAGGATCGCGACAGGGCCTCTTCGAGATGACCCGCGGCCTCCCTCGGCGCCCCGAGTGCGCCGGCTCGAACTGCCGCCTCCTGCAACGCCTCGATCGCCCGGGCGGTCAGCCGCCCCTGGTCCTCGGCGTCGGGGACCGCGTCCAAGGCCTCCAACAGGTGCTGGGCGATGATCGGTGCCAGCTCGCCCGCCGGGGTCCCCTCGGGCTGCAGCACGTCGACCACGGCAAGATGCCCCAGCTTGCGGTCGTGCCGCGACAGCGTGCCGTAGGCGACCTGCCGGACCGCACCTTGCATGAACTGGTACTGACCGTGCTCGGTGGTGAAGCGGCTCGACTCCCGCCGGAGCAGCTGCAGCCGCACCAGTCCGGCCAGCACCTGCTCGACATCGCGGACCTCGGGGCACAACCGCTCGATCTGGTCCTGGTCGAAGGCGTCGCCGATGACGCTGGCGCGGTCGACGAGCCGCCGCTGGTCGGGGTCCAGGGTGTCCAGCCGGGCCGAGAGCAGCGCCTGCAGCGACGCCGGGGCACCGACGGCGTCGAGATCGAGCCGGTCGGGATCCTCGAGCACGTACTGCCCGCCTCGCGGCACCACCAGGTCACGGTCGATCAGCGAGCGCACCGTCTCGACGGCGAACAGCGGCACGCCGTCGGAGCGCTCGATGAGGGACGCGCGGACGGTCTCGGGCAGTCCCGCGACCAACCCGTCCAGCAGCCTGCCCACGTCGGGCTCCGACAGCGCCTCGAGGTGGAGCACGGTTGCCCGCCGGTTCGTGGCCAGCGCCGGGTTCTCCTCCAGCAGCCCGGGTCGGGTGAGGAGCAGCACCAAGCAGCCGAACGCCCCGACCGACAGCAGGTACTCCAAGAACTGGAGCAGGCTGTCGTCAGCGTGCTGGGCGTCGTCGATCACGAGTACCACCGGGTGCTCGTCCTCGCCGGTACGCCGCAGGAACGTCGTCCAGGCCGAGAACAGGTCCTCCCGCGGGTGGCTGCCGACGGCACCGATCCCGAGCAGAGCGCCGAGCCTCGGGGCCAACCACTCGCGCTCTGCGGGGTCATTCACGTACCGGTCCAGCCCCAGCTCCAGCAGGACGGTCTGGTCCTCGGTGCCGTCCTCCTCGGGGGCGAGCCCCTGCAACCGTGCGCGGATCGCCTCGGCAAGGGCGTAGTAGGCCACCCCCTCGCCATAGGCCAGGCAGCGGCCGGCGTGCCAACGTGCCACAGAGTTGAGGCCGTCGACGTACTTCTCGAACTCCCAGCCGAGCCGGGTCTTGCCCACACCTGCCTCCCCGTCGACCACGAGCAGAGCCGGGCGCCGGCTGTCCTCGATGCCGTGGAAGATCTCCTTGACCAGCCGCAGCTCCCGGTCGCGGCCCACCAACGGCGCCTCGAGCCCGTCGGCGCGCTGGGAGCCCCCGACGCCCGCGACCACCGCGCGCACCGCCCACAACGGGATCGGTTCCACCTTGCCCCTCAGGGTGTGGCTACCGACGTCGACGTACGAGATCGCGGAGGACGTCAGCAGCCTGGTCGTCTCGTCGACCCAGATCTGGCCGGGTGCGGCCGCCGACTGCACCCGGGACGCGGTGTTCACGGCGTCCCCGGCCACCATCCCCTGGGCCTCGGCGCCGATCGTGACCGCCACCTCGCCGGTGACGATCCCCACTCGCATCGCGAGGTCGGACACGCCCACGTCGGCGCCCATCGCCTCGACGGCGCTCACGAGCTCGAGACCCGCCCGGACCGCGCGCTCCGCGTCGTCCTCGTGAGAGGTGGGAACGCCCCACACGGCCATCACGGCGTCACCGATGAACTTCTCCACCGTGCCGCCGTAGCGGCCGATGATCTGGCGGCACTCCTCGAAGTACGCCGAGAGCAGCTCGCGCACGTCCTCCTGGTCACGTGACTCGGAGAGGCTCGTGAACCCGACCAGGTCGCCGAACAGGACGCTCGTGACGCGCCGCGCTACCAGGGGAGTCGCCGGGCCGGATGCGGCGCCCGCAGCCGGCGCCGGATGCGCCCCCGGTTGCGGCGTACCGCACTCGAGGCAGAACCGGGCACCAGCCGGGAGCTGGACGCCGCAGCTGACGCAGCCGGGCGCGACCTGGCCCGCGCCGCAGGCCAGGCAGAACCGCGAGCCGTCGGGCAGCTCGGTGGCGCACGCGTGGCAGGTGCTCATCGGATCACGTCGCCAGCCGTCGACGGATGGTGGCCTCGGCGGCCAGCCCGGACTCACGGTGGCCGGACACGGCCCGGAGGAAGTCGTCGCGAGCCAGGGTCAGCACGACGGTCTCCTCGAGCGCGGTGATCGTCGCGGTGCGCGGAACGTCGCGGAGCAGCCCGATCTCGCCGAAGTACTCGCCGGCGCCCTCCGTCCGCAGCACCCGCTCGCCGAGCGCATCGGTCTGCGTGACCCGCACGAGGCCCGACTCGACCACGAAGAACCGGTCGGACTCCTCGCCCTCCCGGACCAGCACGTCCCCCGCGGCGAACCGGACCTCGGTGAGGGAGCCGGCGAGCTGCTCGGTCGTGGCCGGGTCGAGCGGCGCGAACAGGTCGAGGCTGCGCAGCAGCTCCAACCCGCGCGGTGCCGTCAGGGTCGCGTCGAGCCGGATCATGGCGGGCAGGCCGATCAGGGCCAGCGCCGCGACCGGAACGGCCAGCACCGCCAGCGCAGCCTGGAGGGACATCAGCTCGAGGAGCAACGGCATGGCCAGGGCACCGATCGCCATCGTCGCGATGGCGCACGACTCGAGGGCACCGAAGACCCGTCCGAGCAGCTCGTCAGGCGTGAGCCGTTGCATGATCGTGTCGATGTTGACGTCGACCAACGGGTTCGCCAGGCCGAGCAGGGCCGCCGCGGCGAAACAGGCGGCCGGGGTTGGCCACGCCGTCACCAGCAGCAGCGGTAGCGACCACAGGACTACGCCGACCGTCATGTCGCGACCCAGCGTGCCGCGCCGGGCTCGGGAGATCGCCAGCATGCCGCCGAGGATCGAGCCGACGCCGATCACGGCGTTGAGGTAGCCGAGCCCCGCGTCGGGAGAGTCGAGGATCTCGTCGGCCATCACGACCAGGCACACAGTCATGGCTCCGGCGATCACCGTCTGGAGGCTGACCTGCACGGTGGTGAGCAGCAGCACGCGATCGCGGCCGATGATCCGGAAGCCCGCCAGGGTCTCGGCGAGAAAGGTCTCCTCGGGACCGCTGGCACCGTCCTGGCTCTCGTCGGACTCGTCGGCGCCCGATTCCCGAGGCCCCTCGGCGCGCGGCACGACGACCCGGCTCACCAGCGCCAACGACCAGAGGAACGTCAGGACGTTGACGACCAGCACGACGGGTACGTCGGTGGCGACCAGCAGACCCGCGGCCAGGGCCGGTCCCGCGAAGAACGCCAGGCTGTCGATCGTGCTGTGCAGCCCGTTGGCGGCGGCGAGCTCAGCCGGGGTCCGCGACAGGCCCGGCAGGAGCGCCCGCTGCGCGATCAGGAAGGGCGAGGCCAGCAGTGAGGTGAGCGTGGCGAGGACGAAGACCATCGGCGCCGCGAGATCCACGGCGATCAACACCGCAGCCCCTGCCACGGCCACCGCCCGTAGCGCGTCGGTGAGCATCATCAGTCCGCGCCGCGACCACCGATCGGCATACACGGCGCCGATCGGGGCGGTCAGCGCGCCCAGCACGAACCGGATGCCGAGCCAGATCCCGACCGCCCGTGCTCCGCCGGCGTCGTAGGCCCACACGACGATGGCCGTCGCGTAGGCCCAGTCGCCTACCGCCGACCCGAGAAAGGCGACCTGCACGCGACGCAGGTTCGGATTGCCGAGAACGGCACGAAGCGCCCCGCGATCCGGCGCGGGCGACTGCGCCTCCCCAGGCACAGTCTCCGTCTCGTCCGCCATTCCCGGTTCCCCCTGAACTCCCGAGAGTGACGATGCTGGACCGAATGTAGACCGCTCGAGCCGCCCGTGTCTCGTACTCCGAACGCGTTCCTACTTCACGGCAGCAGGTCGCGGACCACGGCGTCGGCCAGCAGCCGACCGGCGAGCGTCAGTCTCAGCACCGGCGCGTCCGCGACCAGCAGGCCTCTTTTCACCAGGTCCGGGACCGCCGCGCGGCCCGCGCCGTCGAGGACGTCGCGGTCCAGACCGGTCGCCATCCGAAGCTCCAGCAGCACCCGCTCGGTGCGCCGGTCCTCGGCGGTCAGCACCTCTCGCGCGTGCGCCGGGCTGCGCCCCTCGCGCAACCGCTCGGCGTACGCCGCGGGGTGCTTGACGTTCCACCAGCGGACTCCGCCGACGTGGGAGTGGGCACCCGGGCCGATGCCCCACCAGTGGTCGCCGTTCCAGTACCCGACGTTGTGCCGGCAGCGAGCCGTCTCGGTGCGTGCCCAGTTCGACACCTCGTACCAGTGCAGGCCGGCGCTCCCGAGCCGGTCCTCGGTCGCGACGTACTTGTCGGCGAGGTCGTCGTCGTCAGGAGCGGGCAGCTCACCGCGGCGCACCGCACGGGCGAGGGCGGTGCCGTCCTCGACGATCAGGGCGTACGCCGAGAGGTGGTCGGGCGCGCAGCCCAGCGCGCCGTCCAGCGACGTCTCCCAGTCCTCGAGCGACTCCCCCGGCGTCCCGTAGATGAGATCGAGGCTGACCTGCTCGAAGCCGGCGGCGCGCGCCCACTCGACCGCCGCCGGCACGCGCAGCGGGTCGTGCGTGCGGTCGAGTGTCGCCAGCACGTGCGGCACTGCCGACTGCATCCCGAACGAGATCCGGTTGAACCCAACGCCCCTCAGCTGGTCGAGGTCCCACGCAGCGACCGAGTCCGGGTTGGACTCGGTGGTGATCTCGGGATCGCGGGCGAAGCCGAACTCCCCGGCGATCGATGCCAGGACGACGCCCAGCTCAGCGGGCGGGAGCAGCGTCGGCGTACCCCCGCCGAAGAAGACCGTCGACACCTTCAGGTCGACGTCGCCCAGGACCTCGCGAGCCTGACGCACCTCCGAGATCGCCGACTCCGCCCACGTGGCCTGCGAGGCGCCCGGACCCAGCTCGGCGGCCGTGTAGGTGTTGAAGTCGCAGTAGCCGCACCGCACCCGGCAGTACGGCACGTGCACGTACATCCCGAAGGGTCGCGTGCCGAGCTCGGCAAGGGCGGGGGCGGGCAGCCGGCCGTCCTCGGGCGCCGGCTCCCCCGGCGGCAGCGCGGAGGGCACGCGCCCATCCAATCACGCCCTGACCTGCGCTTTCACACCTGCAGGGCAAGGAACGGCGGTCAGCTGTAGAACGACTCGATCAGCTCGTGGTGGTTCTCCTCGACCACGTTCCGCTTGACCTTCATCGAGGGGGTCATCTCCCCCGACTCGACCGTCAGGTCGTGGTCGAGCAGCTGCCACTTCTTGATTGTCTCCCAGCGGTTGAGGTTGCTGTTGAGCTCGTCGACGTACTCGCTGACCATCGCCTGGCACTCGGGCGAGGAGACGATGGCGGTGTAGTCGCCGCTGATGTCGTTCTCCGCCGCCCAGCCGGCGATCGCGTCGGGGTCGAGCGTGATCAGCGCGACGCAGAAGTTGCGCTCGGCGCCGAACACCACGAACTGGCTGGCGTAGGGGCAGATCGCCTTGAACTTCGACTCGATCGCGGGCGGTGCGATGTACTTGCCGCCGGACGTCTTGAAGAGCTCCTTGATCCTGCCGGTGATCTTGAGGAAGCCGTCCTCGTCGATGGAGCCCTTGTCACCGGTGTGCAGCCAGCCGTCGTCGGTCAGCGCCTTCGCGGTCTCCTCGGGCAGGTTGTGGTAGCCGTCCATGACGCCCGGGCCCTTGATCAGGACCTCGTCGCCCTCGCCCAGCTTCACCTCCGAGCCCGGGAAGACCGGGCCGACGGTGCCGAACTTGTACTGGTCGGGGTGGTTCACGAAGGAGCCGGCCGCGCTCTCCGTGAGGCCGTAGCCCTCGAGGATCAAGATGCCAGCGGCGTGGAACCACTCGGCGATGTCACGGTTGAGCGCCGCGGCGCCGGAGATGAAGAACCGCACCCGACCGCCGAACCGTTCGCGCACCTTGCTGAAGACCAGCTTGTCGAACAGCCCGTGCTGCAGCTTGAGCGGCAGCGGGATCGACTTGCCCTCGCGCTTGAGCTGGTCGACCTGCAGCCCGACCTTGAACGCCTGCTTGAAGATCTTCTCCTTGGCACCGCCCTCGGCGGCAGTCATGGTGACGATCCGGCCGTGCGCCTTCTCGAAGATGCGGGGCGCCGCGCCCATGAACGTGGGCTTCACCACCCCGAGGTTGTCGACGATCTTGTCGACCCGACCGTCGATGGCGGTCGGGAAGCCGCAGGCCAGCTGGACCGAGAGCAGCACCTTGCCGAAGGAGTGCGCCATGGGGAGCCAGAGGAACTGCAGGTCGTCCTCGGACAGGATGTGCAGGTTCTCGATCGCGGACCCTTCGTAGACCCAGGACGAGTGGCGCAACCGCACCCCCTTCGGGCGGCCGGTCGTGCCGGACGTGTAGATCAGCGTGGCGAGCTGGTCTGCAGGGATCTTCTCGACGGTCTCCGCGATGACGCCCGGGTGCTCGGCCAGGTAGGAGTCCCCCAGGGCCGCCAGGGCCTCGAGGTCGATCACCCAGTCGCCGTCGGCGGTGCCCGCGAACGTCACGACCTTGCCGACGTGCGGCAGCTCGGACTTGCGGTTCCTCAGCTTGGCGATCTGGTCGTCGTCCTCGGCGAAGACGACCTTGCACTCGGAGTCGGCCAGGATGTAGGCCGTGTCGTCCTCGTTGGTGGTCGGGTAGACCGTGGTCGTGGCTGCGCCCGCGCACATGATCGCGAGGTCGGCGAGGATCCACTCGTAGCGCGTGGCCGATGCGATCCCGACCCGCTGCTCGGGCTGCAGCCCGAGCGAGAGGAGTCCGGCCGCGAGCCGCGACACCTCGTCGCCGGCCTGCTGCCACGACATCGACTCCCAGGACTCGCCCACCGGGAAGCGGAACGCCTCCCGGTCAGGGGACTTCTTCACCCGCTCCAGGAACTGCTGCGCCACGCTGGCCGGCATGGTGTCGACGAAGGACGTGTCGTGAACGATGGGCACGGGGAACTCCTGGGCTGTTCGGACTGGGGTCAGGTCGCCGGGGGCGAGTCTCGTTGCGGAGTAACCTAGATCACCGGGTTACGCAGCGGTAGCACTACCGCCGACTGGCGGGCTGTTTGTGGCGTTACGGGGCCCGAATCAGGTCGCGACGTACCGCTCGGCCTTCTCGCGGGCCTCCTCGACCAGGTCGTCCACGAGGAGCAGCTGCGGCAGCAGGCCGTGCTGAGTGGTGAGGGCGCGGAACATGGTCGACACGGTCACGCCATGGCCAGGGCGGTGGACGACGTCCACGGTGTCGCCGGCCTGCAGCACACCTTCCTCGACGACCCGGAGGTAGGGGCCGGGGCGGCCGACCTCGGAGAACCGCTTCACCCAGGCCGCGTTGTCGAACCCGTTCTCCCCCATCCACCCCTTGAAGTCGTTGCAGGGGATCCGGATGCTCGCGACCTCGAGCACGGTCGAGCCGACCCGCCAGCGCTCCCCGATCTCCGCCTCGTTGACGTCGTAGCCCACGGTCGTGAGGTTCTCGCCGAACAGTCCGTCGCGGATCGGCTGGCCGAGCGCCTCGACCCAGGCATCGAGGTCCTCGCGCGCGAAGGCGTAAACGGCCTGGTCGACCCCGCCGTGGTGGGCGACGTCCGACACTTGGTCGCCCTCGAGTCCGAGCTTGTCGACCCGCACCGGTCCCGACACCGGGAGCTTCTCGATAGAGGTGTAGCCGATGCCGGCCCACTCCCAGTCACGGGGCATGCCGGTGTTGACGGAGCGGATCGTGAAGGTCACGGGTGGCATCCTCACATCCGGTCTCCATGCCGGCTCACTTCTGGACGGCCTTGGCGATTGTCACGGCGGTCGTGACCGCCTCGGCGTCGCCGTCGGAGGCGGCCCAGGCGGCGTTCAGCACCTCGCGGACGACCACCCAGCCGCGGGCGCGGTCCTCGTCGAGGCCACCGGCGTCAACGAGCGTCTCGAATCGTCTCAGGAGTCCCGCCCGCACGCTCTGCCCACCGGGACGGGCCGCGAGCTCCTCGAACCGGTTCCACAACATCGGCGCGACCTCGTAGTGGCGGTCGCCGTTCATCGGCTTGGGATCGATCGCGAGCCAGTCGGCCCGGTCGGCGGCGAGCACGTTGAAGTAGTGGAGGTCGCCGTGGATCACGGTGTCCGAGGCCTCGTCGTCGGCGAGGAGGTCGCGCGCGTGGGAGGTCGCCTGCTGCACCAGCCGCCTCGGGACCGGCCCGTTCGCGGGCAGGGTCGCGAGATCGGCGACCCAGCGCTCGACGTACGACGCGAGCGAGCGGAGCTGGGGCATCGCGGGCACGTGCAGGTCCCGCCACAGGCCGGCCACGATCTCGCAGGCCTCGAGGTCCCACACATTGCGCAGGTCGGTCGAGTGGAGCCGCTCGAGCAGGAGCGCGCGGCGACTGGGATCCGCCCGCAGCATCCGCACCGCCCCGCGACCGTCCCACCGGCCCAGGACCAGGCCCTCGTGCTCGGACTCGTCGTCGCCGTCGAACGTCACCTTCAGCACCAGCGGCTGATCGGCCTCGTCCCGGACCGGCACCACCAGCGAGGTGTAGCCGTGCATCGACCAGCCGTCCTCGCGCAACCCCCACTCGTCGAGCAGTCCCTCGACGCGGGCTGGGAGGGCCGATACCCAGTCGGCCCAGACGTCGTCTCGGTCCGCCATCCCGAGGACACCGGCGGGGAGGCGGATGCGGGGCACGCCGCCATCGTGTCAGGGCGCTGCCCGTCGCCGTCCTTGTCACTCGGCTGGGCTGCAACAGCGGAGTCACGGGCGAGGTCAACGAGCCCAACATCGAGATCACTGAGGACGAGGTCGTCATCACGTCCCTGAAGCCCCGGCCGGACTCTCGGTCGCGGGCCGATGGTTGAGGAGCGAGCTAAGGGAGCCTCGAAACCCCCGGCCTCGCACTGCCGTCGCAACGGACTGTTCACGCGGCGACCGAATCTGGCTTTGTCAGGGGTTGTGACGAGCTCTGGACATGCCGATGACCCGCCGGCGGCGGGGTGTGGGGCGGAGTCAATCTCGTGGGTGATGCCGGCAGCCGGCACAGTGACGCTCGGTCGTCACGTCGAGGGTGCCTTCGTGATCACGGAGGTATTGGTAGCCGTGCGGGCTGGACCACAGGTAGGTGCCGGGTTCGACGATCGTGTAGGTCCAGGCGGAGTGGGTCTTCAACCGGTGATGTCGCCGGCACAGGGGTGCGAGCCTGCAGGCACACGTCTGACCGGGCGGCCCACCCGGTTCGTAGGGAGTCACGTGGTCGCAGTCGCAGCCATGCCCATCAGGGTCCAGGTTCCGGGCGGGCCGGGTGCACCAGGGGAACACGCACGTCAGGTCCCGCAGCGCCACGCGTTGGGCGATCCGGTCGGGGACTTCGTAGGCGTCCACGTGCACGTGCCCCTCCAGATCCATCACCGGCTGGACGACCAGGTCGGTGTCCGGGCGGCCACACCAGGCCCGGATCTGCTCGACGGTGACCGGTTGGCGGGTGTTCTCCACCCGCCCCACCAGCTCCCTGCCCTCCAGTGCGGCCTCGGACAGGTGCAGGTGCAGCACAGTCCGCGACCGCTTCGCCTTCTTCGCCTGCTTGGGCTCGGGCTGCGGCTCGCGGTCGGGCTCAGCGTCGGGCCCGATGGGGAGGGTGGGCGCGAGTTGGCGGCGGGCGAGCTCACCCAACGCGATCGCACGGCGCACATCCAGGCTCTCGGTGGAGCCGAGGTCGGCGAGCTGGGCGGCCAGGTCGCGGATCGCGTCGTCGAGGTCGAGTGCGTCGGCCAGGTCGAGCTCGCCGGAGATCTGGGAGGTGCCTTGGAAGGAGATCTGCGAATGGTCGATGTTCAGGTGGCGGCCGTCGGCGGCCTCCCGCCGCCGGCGTTCGGCGTGCTCGGGCATGAACCGGCCGATCGCCTCCTCGATCACCCGGGTCAGTTGGCTGGGGCGGATCTTGTGCGCCACCGGCGCCACATGCGCATCCACGAACCGGGCGGCCACTGGGGTGAGGGCGGCGGAGATGGTCTCGTTGGCGACCCGACGCGCCTTCCACGCCGCCAGATCACCCGAGACAACGCGTGCCCAGCACTTGGGGAGGCGGTAGCGCAGCTCCAGGGCGTGGCCGAGGTAGTACTTGCCGGTCTCGGTGCCCACCCCGATCGCGGCAGCGAACTCCGCCACCGAGAACTCCTTGACGAGTGGCGCCCCCGGTCCGGCCAGGGTCACCGGCTGCTCATCGACTCCGGCCAGGTGAACCCGGGTGGCGTAGCCCTCGGCGTCATCGAGGGTCTCGGCCGGGTGGATCACCGCCCACTGCACCGCTAAGGCCAGCAGGTCGGCCTCGGCCCGGTCCGCCGCAGCGCGCCGTTCCCGGGCGGCGGCCAGCACGCCGGCCGCGTCATCTGGCACCTGGAAGGTGCCGGCAACGGAGTCGGGTGGGGTTGTGGTCATGGCTCTACCCAACCATCGACCACTGACAACCGATGTGCCGGAATCCCCTTATTCCACAGGGGTTTCCGCCTTCTTCGCGGACGATTCCTGATGGCTGGGTTGGCGTGCAGGGCCCGGGGGTTTCGAGGCTCAGGCGCCAGGGCGCCTTCGCACCTCAACCACCGGGCGGCAAGCACATCGACCACCGGGCCGGCCGTCCCGACGCACCCAACGTTGCGCCCTCCCCTTTGCTGCCTCCTCGCAGCTACACCACTGGCCAAGGCGAGCTCCACACGTGTAGGCACCTCAACCTCCGGTCGACACCTCAACTTCGGCCCCCGGAAGGCAATCAGGAGCGGACGCCGCGGCGGGCACGCCAGGAGTCGGTCAGGAGCTCGGTCAGCTCCTCGACGTCGAGCTGGTCGAGCCACGCCCAGATGGACACCTTGACCTTGAAGGTGTCGATCCGGCAGAAGACGTGCGGCCGGTCAGCCAGGGCGAGCGCGGAGTCCAGCTCCAGGGACCAGAACTGCAGGATCTCCCGGCCGTCGTCGTCCCAGCGGAGCCGGGCGAAGGGGTGCCGGCCGACGTCGAACGTGGGCGATCCCTCGTGGGCGACTCCCGGGCGGGCGCCCTCGAGTGAGGGGGCGATGCGCTCGACGTCGCGCCAGGTGGCCACGGCTACTTCTTGCCGGCCTTCTCAGCAGGTTGCGTGGTGGACAGGGCGGCGATGAAGGCTTCCTGGGGGACCTCGACGCGGCCGACCATCTTCATCCGCTTCTTGCCCTCCTTCTGCTTCTCGAGCAGCTTGCGCTTCCGAGTGATGTCACCGCCATAGCACTTCGCGAGCACGTCCTTGCGGATGGCGCGGATCGTCTCTCGGGCGATCACGCGCGAGCCGATCGCGGCCTGGATCGGGACCTCGAACTGCTGGCGCGGGATCAGGTCCTTGAGCTTGCTCGCGAGCATCACGCCGTACGCGTAGGCGGCGTCCTTGTGGACGATCGCGGAGAACGCGTCGACGGGGTCGCCGTGAAGCAGGACGTCGACCTTCACCAGGTCGGCCGTCTGGTCGCCGGTCGGTTCGTAGTCGAGCGAGGCGTAGCCCTTGGTGCGCGACTTGAGCTGGTCGAAGAAGTCGAAGACGATTTCGGCGAGCGGGAGCGTGTAGCGCATCTCGACGCGGTCCGCGGACAGGTAGTCCATCCCCAAGAGGCTGCCTCGCTTGTTCTGACACAGCTCCATGACGGTGCCGATGTAGTCGGACGGCGTCAGGATCGTCGCTCGTACGACGGGCTCGCGGACCTCGGCGATCTTGCCGTCGGGGTACTCGCTGGGATTGGTGACCTCGTACTGCGTCCCGTCCTCCATCGTGACCTCGTACACCACGTTGGGAGCGGTCGAGATCAGGTCGAGACCGAACTCGCGCTCGAGCCGGTCGCGCGTGATCTCCATGTGCAGCAGCCCGAGGAACCCGCACCGGAAGCCGAACCCGAGCGCACCGGACGTCTCGGGCTCGTAGGCGAGCGCCGCGTCGTTGAGCTGCAGCTTGTCCAGTGCCTCGCGCAGGTCGGGGTAGTCGTCGCCGTCGATCGGGTAGAGCCCGGCGAACACCATCGGGTTCGGGTGCTTGTAGCCGCCGAGGGCCTCGGTCGCGCCGTGGTGCTGGAGTGTCACCGTGTCGCCGACCCGCGACTGGCGGACGTCCTTCACGCCGGTGATCAGGTACCCGACCTCACCCACCCCGAGGTCGCCTGCCTTGACCGGCTCGGGGCTGATCACGCCCACCTCGAGCATCTCGTGCACGGCGTTGGTGGACATCATCTTGATCCGGTCGCGGTGGCTCAGCTTGCCGTCGAACACCCGGACGTAGGTGACCACGCCCCGGTAGGTGTCGTACACCGAGTCGAAGATCAGCGCCCGCGCAGGAGCGTCCGCGTCGCCGATCGGTGGCGGGGTCTGCTTGACGATCTCGTTGAGCACGCTCGCCACGCCCTCGCCGGTCTTGGCGCTCACCCGCAGCACGTCGGAGGTGTCGCACCCGATGATGTGGGCGAGCTCCGCGGCGTACTTGTCGGGGTCGGCCGAGGGCAGGTCGATCTTGTTGAGGACCGGGATGACGTGGAGATCGGCGCCGAGGGCGAGGTAGAGGTTGGCGAGCGTCTGGGCCTCGATCCCCTGCGCAGCGTCGACCAGCAGCACGGCGGCCTCGCACGCCTCCAGCGACCGGGACACCTCGTAGGTGAAGTCCACGTGGCCCGGGGTGTCGATCATGTTCAGCACGTAGGTGCCCGGCTCGGCGTCCTCGTCGTTGTCGGCCGGCACCGTCCAGGGCATCCGGACCGCCTGGCTCTTGATCGTGATGCCGCGCTCACGCTCGATGTCCATCCGGTCGAGGTACTGCGCGCGCGCCGAGCGCTCGTCGACCACGCCGGTCAGCTGCA
Source organism: Nocardioides sp. (assembly GCF_036374615.1). GTDB lineage: Bacteria > Actinomycetota > Actinomycetes > Propionibacteriales > Nocardioidaceae > Nocardioides. The sequence goes on along the minus strand of NZ_DASUTK010000063.1, from coordinate 8,692 downwards.
GCATCCGGTCGGCCAGGGTCGACTTGCCGTGGTCGATGTGGGCGATGATGCAGAAGTTTCGGATGATCGCCGGGTCGGTCTGGCCGGGCTTCGGCGCGGAAGGGACGGGCACGGACTGCTCTCGGGTCTCGGTTGTGCGGTGGACAGGCGGGTTGCCGATTGTCCCACGGCTGCGGTGGTAGGGCTGAAACGGCGCCGATCGGTGATGATGCTCCTCATGTCGTCCCCCCGGCCATCGTCCCGGCCGTCGTTCCAGCCGGTGCCCGGCACCGCCGACACGGCGCGCCGGCTGGAGTGGCGGTTCCTCCCGCCCACGCTCCGCGCCGGCATCGAGCAGCAGCTCGGGTCACCCGTGGTCTCGGCGGAGTCGCGCAACCGCGGGTTCACGCCCGGGTTCGCCTCGGTGCTCACCTGCGAGGACGGCACGAGGCACTTCGTCAAGGCCGCCTCCACGAACGCCCAACCACTGTTCGCGCGGGCGTACCGCGAGGAGGCCCGCAAGCTGGCGGGACTTCCCGACACCGTCCCAGCGCCTCGGCTGCAGTGGGTGCTCGACGACGAGTGGCTGGCGATCGGGATCGAGTACGTCGACGGCCGGCACCCCGCTCGCCCGTGGCGGGCCGAGGAGCTCGACGCGTGTCTGGACGCGCTGGAGATCGTGGCCGACCAGCTGACCCCACCCTCGCCCGAGCTGGACCTCGGGACCGCCGCCGCCGAGCTCGGCCCGTTCTTCGAGTGCTGGGAGGGCGTCCGCGAGCTGCACCCCGAGCTCGCCCACGTGGACGAGGCCGAGCAACTCGCTGCACGGTACGCCGAGGTGGTGGCCGGTGAGACCGTGGTCCACACCGACGTGCGCGACGACAACGCCCTGATCGACCGCGACGGCAAGGTCTGGTTCTGCGACTGGAACTGGCCGGTCGTCGGTGCCCCGTGGCTCGACTCGCTGTTCATGCTGATCGGGCCGCGCGGCGACGGGGTGGACGTCGACGCCGTGATCAAGGGCCGGCCACTGCTGCGCGACGTCCCGGCCGAGGACGTCGACTCGGTGATCGCGCTGGTCACGGCGTACTTCCTCAAGTCGGCGGCCGGTCCGGTGCCTCCCACCTCGCCGTACCTCCGCGACTTCCAGCGGTGGCAGGGTGAGGTGTGCTGGGCCTGGCTGTGCGAGCGCCGGGGCTGGACGTGACGCCTGGTGATTTGGGCGCGCGTGAGCAGCGCTGTTAATCTTGCTCGTCGCTCGCGACACCTGTCGCGGCGCCCAGAACTCAGTAGCACCCACAGCATTCAGCTCCGTCCACCACCAACCGAAGGCTTCATCAGTGGCGAACATCAAGTCCCAGATCAAGCGGAACAAGCAGAACGAGAAGCGTCACGAGCGCAACAAGGCCGTCAAGTCCGGCCTGAAGACCTCCGTGCGCAAGTTCCGCGAGGCCGCCGAGGCCGGTGACAAGGACGCGGCGATCGAGGCCGGGCGCGCAGCGGCCCGCCAGCTGGACAAGGCCGCCTCCAAGGGCGTCATCCACAAGAACCAGGCGGCGAACCGCAAGTCGGCCATCGCCAAGCGCGCTGCCTCTCTCTGAGGCTCCGCACCCCGAAGGACCCGTTACGGCGGGTCCTTTGTCGTCTCCGGGTCTCGAGCCCCGGACTACTTCTGCTCCCGCAGGCCGGTGACCGTCAGCACCAGCCGCTCCAACGTGTACGAGGCGTCGCTGGCCGCACCCTTGATGTCGGCGTCGGCCTGAGCGACCGCGCGGATCACGCGGGCGATGGCCGGCTCGGACCAGGCCCGGGACTGGTCGCGAACGGTCTTCACCTTCCAGGGCGGTACGCCGAGCTCGCGGGCCAGGTCGCCCTCGCGCTGCCCGCGTGGGGCGGCGAGATAGCGCGCCACGCTGCGGGCGCTGCCCGCGAAGGCCGAGGTGACCAGGACCGGCGGGGTCCCGGCGTCCAGTGCCCAGCGGAGCTCCTCGAGGGCCGAGGACCGTCGGCCCCAGAACGCGGCATCGGCCACCGCGAACGACTTCGCCTCGGCACGTCCGCCGAAGTACTGCTTCACCTCGGGAACGCCGAGGGTGCGGTCGGGGAAGTCGGAGACCAGCTGGGTGGCGGCCGCCGCCAGGGACCGCAGGTCCTGACCGACCGACTGCACGAGTGCGACCGCTGCTTCCTGGTCGATCCTGCCGCCGGCAGTGCGGACCTCCGTCGCCACGAATCCGGGGTACTCCGACGCGCGGAGCTCGGCGGACTTCACCTCGGTGACCGTCGGCAGCTTGCGCAGCTTGGTCAGTACGCCGCTGCCCTTCTGTCCACCGCCGTGGACGAGCACGAGGGCGACGTCCTCGACGGGAGCGGCGACGTAGTCGAGCAGACCTGCCACGGACTCCTCGGGCAGGTCCTCGAGCGCGCGGACCACCACGCACCGCGTCGAGGAGAACAACGACGGGGCCGCCAGCTCGCCCAGCGACGCCCCTCCGAGATCGGCGCCGCGCGTCTCTGACTCCTCGGCCTCGGGGTCGTGGCGACGGACCGCCGCGCGCACCTGCTGCACGGCCCGCTCGCCGAGGAACTCCTCCTTGCCGGTCACCAGCGTGACCCGGCCCAGGACGTCGGACGCGCGCGGACCAACCATGCCCGGACCTTATCGGGAGCGTGCGACACCGAGCTGACCGTCGTCCACCGTGACCGCCGCATCGCCGTCGACGTCGGTCCGCAGCACCTCCAGTCCGGCGTCGGCGAGCGGCTCCAGGGTGTCAGGCGCCGGGTGGCCGTAGTCGTTGTCGGCACCCACGGAGACGACCGCGACGTCGGCTCCCAGGCCCAGCAACCAGTCGAGATCCTGGAACCTGCTGCCGTGGTGGGGCACCTTGAGCACGTCGACGGCCAGGTCGGGCCACATCCGCGCCAGAGCCGCCTGGCTGGGCGGCTCGATGTCGCCCGTGAGCAGCATCAGGACGCCGTGCACCTCGGCCAGCAGCACGACGCTCACGTCGTTCGCGTTGACGCTGTCGAGCCCAGCCGGCGGCCAGAGGACCTGCAGCGTCACGGCGCCGACCTGGTAGGTCTCCCCCGGCGTCGCGGTCGCGCTGGTGAGCCGGTCGCCCACCGACCTGCCGTCGACGACTCCGTCGACGCCATCGACGTGGTCGGCGTGCGGGTGGGTGAGGACGAGCAGCGGCACGCGATCGACGCCCAGTCGGTCCAGGCAGCGGTCGACCGGGCGCGGGTCCGGGCCGGTGTCGACGACGACCGCGCTGGCCGGCCCCGCAGGGAGCACCAGGGCGTCGCCCTGGCCGACGTCACAGGCGACCAGCACCATGTCCGGTAGCGGCCAGCCGGGTGACGGCGGCCGAACCAGCACGGCCACGACCAGGACGCCGCAGCACGCGAGGCTCCCGGCCGGTCCGCGGAGCAGGTGCGGGAGCCAGAGCGCCAGCGCGACCACGAGCACCGACAGTGCCGCGAGGGAGACAGCGCTGGTCCCCCAATCGATCGCCGCCGTGGGCAGCGAGGCACCCCGAGCTGCCACGGCAGCCAGCCAGGCCACACACCAGCCGGCGAGCGTCCCGCACACCCGACCCGCTCCCTCCCACACGAGTCCGAGGACGCCACCCGCGAGCCCGAGCACCGTGGCCGGCCCGATCACCGGCGCGACGATCAGGTTCGCTCCGACCGCGACCAGGCTGACCTGGCCGGAGATGGCGGCCACCAGCGGAGTGCAGGCCAGCTGGGCGGCCGTCGGCACGGCCACGGCCTCCGCGCACCACCGAGGGAGCCATCGACCCAGCGCGTCCCGGAAACCGGGTGCGAGCAGCAGGATGCCGGCAGTGGCCACCACCGACAGTGCGAAGCCGATCGACACGGCCAGCCCGGGGTCGAGGAGGAGCAGCGCCACGACGGCCACGCCCAGGGCTCGGGGGCCCCGGTCCCGCCCGTCCACCCCCAGACCGATGAGTGCCACCGTGCCCATCGCGGCCGCCCGGACGACGCTCGGCTCGGTGCGCGCGACCAGCACGAACCCGGCGATCCCGACCGCCGCGACGACGTAGCGCCCTCGGCCACGTACGCCACACCAACGCCCGACCACCATCAGGAAGCCCACGACCAGGGTGAGGTTCGTGCCCGACACCGCGAGCAGGTGGGTGAGGCCGGTGGCCCGGAACTCCTCGGAGAGCTCCTCGTCGATCGCCGCGTCGTCGCCCACGACCAGGGCCGGCACCAGGGCTCGCGGGTCGCGGGGCAGCGGGGCGACCGACCTCCGCAGCGACTCGCGGACGGCGTCAGCCGCTCGCCACCACACGCCCGCGCCTCCGACGACCTCGGGGTCGCCGGAAGCGAAGATCACGCCGGACAGGCCGTCGGAGCCCGCACCGTCCCGGGGTGGGGCGAGCCGACCGGTGAGCTCGACGGTCGACCCGAGGGGGACGTCCGCCCACCCGGGTCCGGCCAGCACGAGGACGGGCGCTCGCACCTGATACCTCGCACCCCGGCCGGTCACCCGCCGCACCGACCCGCGCAGCATCACGCCGTCGCCGAAACCGCCGGTGACCGGACGAGGGTCGGAGGTGACGACCAGGGTCGCGTGGACCGCTGCCCGATCGACCGCCAGCACCGCCACCGGGTCGGACGCGACCCGCTCGTGGCGCAGCGCGGCGGCGGCCCCGACGGCCGTGAACACGAGCACCAGCGCCACGACCAGTCGACTACCCCGCCGTACCGAGGCCACCAGGCTGGGGGCGGAGACGCCGGCAATCGCGGCGAGCGCTCCGGTCGTCGGCAGCAGCGACGCAACCAATGCTCCTGCCCACGCCGCCAGAGCCAAGGTCGGCATCCGCAGGTCAGGACGGGACACCGTCTGGACCGGGTGTCAGACGGTCACGAACGGCGCGATCGTGGCGAGCGTCGCGTCGCCGATGCCGTCGACCTCGAGCAGCTCGGAGACGGCGGTGAACCCGCCGTTCTGGTCCCGCCACGCGACGATCGCCTGCGCCGTCACCGGCCCGACCTCCGGCAGGCCCTCGAGCTCGACCGTGGTCGCCGTGTTCAGGTCAACGAGCGGCGCCGCTGGGGTCGCGCCCCCCACCGGTGCGGCCGGAGCCGTCGTGGAGGCAGCCGGCAGGCCGACCACGATCTGCTCGCCGTCCACCAGCACCCGGGCCAGGTTGAGCCCGGTCAGGTCGACTCCTGGCCTGGCACCGCCCGCCGCGCGTAGAGCGTCGACGACGCGGGCACCGGCATCGAGCACGGCGATGCCCGGCCGTCGCACCTTGCCCGCCACGTCGACGGTGACGCTGCCTCCCGGGGTCGCGGCCCCCTCCGCGGCGCCATCGGCCGCAGCCGCCGTCGTGGGCGTGGCCGGCGACGCCAGGGCGGGGGCCGGCCGTGGTTCGACGGGAGCGACCACGCTCGGCTCGGTACGGACGATCCACCACGCGGTCACGCCGAGACCCACCGCGACCACGACCGCGACGACCGTGAGCGTGCCGGGACCGAGCGCGATCCGCCCGCGCATCGACTCGGGAAGCAGTCCCGCCGCGCGACCGGGCCGGCGCGACGCGTGGCGCCCGGGTCTCGGCAACGCCAGTGGCACCGGCACCGGGACGACCTCGGATGGCTCGATGTCGCGCGTGGGCGGTTCGGGTGCGCCGTACGCAGCTACCTCGTCTCGCAGCGATGTGAGCCGACGCTCCAGCGCCGCCTCGTGGTCGGCTCGTCGGATGCGGGTCATGCGCGGAACGCTATGGACGGCACCCGACCCCAGGGCAGGTAGCCGCGGGCGCCTGTGGACCAGCGTGCACCGAACAACGCTGTGGAAAGTCACCGGCTCGTGGTCGGACCACTGGCGCTCGTGTCGGGCGCGACGGCCACCAGCCGGTCCAGACCAATCGGATCCCACCCAACCGACCGGTGCGCGGCGGCGTTTGTGGACTGAACGCTGGTCCGAACGTCGTACGAGAGGAGAGGCGGACTTCCACGCTTCGCCGCTCGGCGACCACGAGTCCGCATCGGAGCTCACACACCTGGAGGTTTCTCATGTCCCGCATTCGTCCGGCGACGCTCGGCCTGACCGCCACCATCACCCTGTCGACCATGCTCGCCCTACCCGCGAACCCGGCCGGGGCGGCCGAACCTCCGACGAAGGCGTTCGTCGTCTCGGACGTTGGCACCCACGTCGAGGACTGTCCGGACGTCCCGTTCCCCGTTCGACACGACGCGGACGTCCACGCGGTCTTCCAGGAGCGCCTGCAGCACGGTGAGGTGCACGTCAGCGTCCGCTTCTGGAACCGGAACACGTTCACGAACGAAGACACCGGCGCGACGATGTACGGCATGTCCCACGGCCACGAGGTGGATCGCAGGGTCACCGAGAACGCCGACGGCACACTCACGATCACCGTGGAGCTCTACGGTCGGGACAGCTATCGGACCAAGCCCGGGGGGTTGGTCGGCATCGTGACGACCACCCAGCACCTCCAGCTCATCGTCGACCCGATGGGCACGACCGACATCGAGGACGACGTGGTGCTCTCGGAGGAGCTCTCAGAACCGGAGATCCGCATTGTCGGCGACGGCGGCGACCTGTGCGACATCGCAGCGGAGTACCTCTCCTGAACAGCGACGAGATCAGGCGGGCGTCGGTGAGACGCACACCGCCAGCATCCCCGGTCCGACGTGGGCTCCGAGCACGGCGCCGACCTCACCGCAGAGGATGTCGCGCCCCTCGAGGTTGTCGACCAGTCTCGCGCCGAGCCGCTCTGCCAGCTGGGCGGCGCGCTCGTCGGCGGCCAGGTGGGCGACGCCCACGTCCACCGGCCGCTCGCCCGCTGCGGCCACGGCCAGCTCCTCGAGCCGCGCCAGAGCCCGGCCGGCCGTCCGGACCTTCTCCAGGGAGGCCACCCGCCCCTCGCTGATGGTCAGTAACGGCTTGACCGCCAGCGCCCCGCCGAGCAGCGCGGCCGCGGCACCGATCCGACCCCCGCGGCGCAGGTACTCCAAGGTGTCGACGTAGAAGAGCGACGTCGTGCCAGCGGCTCGGGCGCGTGCGGCGTCGGCGGCCTCCGCGGCACCGCCCCCAGCGTCGAGCACGTCTGCGGCGGCCAGCACCGCGAAGCCGGCGGCGATGCCGACCTGGCGCGTGTCGACCGTGTGGACCGGCACCGGCGCGTCGCGTGCGGCCAGCTGCGCGGACTCGAAGGTGCCGCTCATGTCGCCGGAGAGGTGCACCGACACGATCTCCGTGGCGCCGCCGGCGGCCACCTGCTCGTAGACCGCGCGCACCACCTCCGGCGCCGGCCGCGAGGTCGACACCGGGCGGAACTCACGCAGCGCCTCGGCCACGAGCGCTGGCGTCGCGCCGCCGACGCCCTCGTCGTACGACGTCGCGCCGATCACGACCTGGAGCGGCACCACCACGATGCCGCGCGCCTCGGTCACCTCGGGCGGCAGCGAGGCCGTCGAGTCGGTGACGAGCACAGTCCGAGACATGAGTCCGCACGCTACCGGTCATCCCCACGTTGATTCGTTGACGCGCGGCCGTTGAGTCGCGCGCCTGCGGCCGTTGGTTCGTGGACGCGCGGCCGTCGAGTCGTGCGTCCGCGGCGGAACCTCCGGCTCGTCCTGGACCTCGCCCCTACCCTGTGCTCATGGACCAGCCCGAGCCCGGCCTCTACTTCGGCAGTGCCAGCATGAGAGCCGGCAACGGCGTGGGTGCGGCATCGGAGCGCGGGCCCGAGCTCGCCGACGTCCGTCGGTACGGGCGCCGGCTGGTCAACCGGTGGGTGCAGCAGGCCCGCGAGGCGGAACGGCCGCGGTTCCGTCCGATCATCGGGGACTACCTCGGAGTCCCCACCGAGCACCTGCCGATCACGGAGGAGCAGTGGCCGGCGTACGAGCACGTGAACGTACAGGCTGCCCTCGACGCCTGGGTCGCCGTGCGCGAGCACCAGGTCGTCGGAGTCACCGGCTACCGGCACCGCGGCCCCTTCGGGATGGCCGAGCTCGTCGGTGCAGCCGACCCCGACGGCTTCAACACGCCGCGGCCGGGAAACGTGGCGAGGGTGACCCTGCCGGCCGGGCCCGACGGCCTGACCCGCGAGTGCTACCGCGCGGTCGTCGTGCTTGCACAGGACGGCGACTCACGGGTGGCCGTGCTGTTCCGTGGCTCGGATGCGGACGACGAGCAGCGCAACGTGTCCGTCGAGATCGTCGCCGACCGGCCCGACGCGGGCGCGCGCGTGGCGGAGGAGCTCCGCGCCCTGGCCCTGCGCCACAACGTCTACCGCGGCCAGGTGGTGTCGTTCGGGCACTCGATGTTCGGCGAGCGCGGCTCGGTGCTGCGCTTCCACGCACGCCAGCCCATCCCCCGCGAGTCGCTGATCCTGCCCGAGCACACCTTCGACGACGTACGACGCCAGGTGATCGGGGTCGCTCGCAACCGCGACCGGCTGCGCGACGCCGGTCAGCACCTCAAGCGAGGCCTGCTGCTCTACGGACCGCCGGGGGTGGGCAAGACCCACACGGTGCGGTACCTGGTCGGCGAGCTCACCGGCACGACCGTCGTCGAGCTCACCGGCGACACGTTGCACCTGGTCAAGCAGGCGTGCTCCATCGCACGAACGCTCCAGCCCGCGATGATCGTGATCGAGGACGTGGACCTGATCGCCGAGCAGCGCGACCACTACCACGGTGAGACACC
>NZ_DASUTK010000062.1:0-17992 GCF_036374615.1 Nocardioides sp. | reverse complement strand
ACGAACATCGACGACAGCTGGCCGGCCAGCTGACGCCAGCGGGCGGGGGCGGAACAGCGCCCCCGCCCGCTCGCGGCGTCGGCCGTTGACGCTTCGCCGCGACAGGGTCCAACGGGAAAGGAAGCCCAGCCCATGACGATCAAGATGCTCAACGCACTACTGACGGTGGTGTACGGGGTCGGTGCGGCGCTGATCGTCTACTGGGTGCTCAACAAAGTGGCTGAGCTGCTGCCCAAGAAGGCGGAGGAGCGCCTCAAGCCGTACTTCTACATCCTCCCCGCCTACCTCGCGATCACCGTCTACCTCCTCTACCCGGCCATCCAGACGGTCATCAACAGCTTCCAGGACCGCGCCTCGGAGGAGTGGGTCGGTGTGCAGAACTACACCGACTTGTTGTCCTCACCCGCCTTCCGGGACACCTTGTTCAACACCTTGCTCTGGATGCTCGTGGTGCCTGCTGCCACGGTGGTGATAGGGCTGGCCGTGGCCACGCTGGCCGACCGGCTCAAGCCGAGCACCGAGAAGCTGGCCAAGACGATCGTGTTCCTGCCGATGGCGATCGCCCTGGTCGGCGCCGCCGTGATCTGGGATCTCATCTACGCGGTCCGGCCCGCTGGCCAGCCGCAGGTCGGGTTGCAGAATGCCATCGTCACGGCACTCGGCTTCGACCCGATCAACTGGCTGCAGAACAGCACCCTCCACCTGAACAGCTTCCTGCTGATGCTGGTGCTCCTGTGGGCCCAGGTCGGCTTCGCGATGGTGCTGCTCTCGGCCGCCGTCAAGGGTGTGCCGGTCGACACGCTCGAGGCTGCGCGCATCGACGGTGCGAACGAGCGGAAGATCTTCTTCCAGGTGGTGGTCCCGCAGATCAAGGGAACCATCATCACGGTCTTCATCACCGTGCTGATCTCGGTGATGAAGATCTTCGACGTCGTCTTCGTGATGACCCGAGGCAACTTCAACACCGACGTGCTGGGGAACCGGTTCTTCACCGAGCTCAATGTCAACTTCAACAACGGCACGGCCGCAGCGGTGGTCGTGATGCTGATGGTGGCCGTGATCCCGGTGATGTTCTACCAGGTGAAGCACTTCAAGGCCGAGGAGGCCAACGCATGACGCAGCAGCCGAGCAGCACCGTGGCCGCAGCCACCCCGACCTCCGAGGAGCGCCAGCCGAAGAAGTCGCCCGCTCACTTCGACCCCAACCCCGCCAAAGCAGGTTGGCTCACCAAGCTGGTGCTGGTGCTGATCTGCTTCCTCTGGATGGTTCCGCTCTTCGGGACCTTTGTCACGTCGTTCCGCACCGTGCAGGCGGCCGACTCGTCCGGCTGGTGGACCTTCCTCGGTGGGCTCGACGAGCTCACTCTCAACAACTACCGCGAGGCCTTGCAGGGTGCCGACATGGGTGAAGGTCTCATCAACAGCTTCGCCATCACCCTGCCTGCCACGTTCATCCCGTTGCTGGTGGCGGCGTTCGCGGCCTACGCGTTCACCTTCATGCAGTTCCCGGGACGCGACTTCCTGTTCCTGGCGATCGTCAGCCTGCTCGTGGTGCCGAACTACGTGGCGTTCGTGCCGATGTTGAAGATCTACGACACGCTCGACCTCAACGGCACGTTCCCGGCGGTCTGGCTCGCGCACATCGGCTTCGGCATGTCGCTCGCGATCTACATCCTGCGCAACTACATGGCCACACTTCCCGGAACGGTCATCGAGTCGGCGAAGGTCGACGGCGCCAGCCACTTCCAGACCTTCTGGCGGCTGGTGCTGCCGATGTCCGTGCCGGCGATCGCGGGGTTCGCGATCTTCCAGTTCCTGTGGGTCTGGAACGACCTGCTGGTTGCCCTGATGTTCATCGGGCCCGGAGACAACGCTCCCCTCACCCAGAAGCTGAGCGAGCTCAAGGGACAGTTCGGGCAGGGCGCCAACCTCACCACCGCGGGCGCGTTCATCACCATGGTGGTGCCCGTGCTGGTCTTCCTGTTCCTTCAGCGCTTCTTCGTCCGCGGCCTGACCGCCGGTGCTGTGAAGGGCTGAGCGCGACTACGTTGAACCGGTGACCTGGTCACCCGTTCATCTGACCCGGGAGGGCGTGAGCCTCGTGCTCACGCCCTCTGACATGGGCGAGCCCGTCGTGCAGCACTGGGGGAGGGCGCTCGGCGACCTGACTGCAGACGAGCTCGCGTCCCTGGCCCGAGTCCGCGCACCCGGCGTACCGCACAGCGCCCTGGACGATCCACGCCATACCGGGCTGGTCCCGCTCTCCTCGAGCGGGTTCACCGGTACGCCGATGCTGGAGCTCGGCCGCGCCGGACTGGTGGCGCCGGTGCGGCTCGACGGGTGGGCCTGCACGGTCTCTGGCGACACGGTCGAGTGCACGGCGTCGGACGCCACCCTCGGCGCCGACGTACGCGTCGAGCTCGACCTGACGGCTGACGGGCTGCTGCGATCACGGACGTCCCTGACCAACACCGGTGACGACGGCCTGCGCGTGGCCGCGGTCCGTGCCGTGCTGCCGGTGCCCCATCAGGCGACCGAGCTGCTGGACCTGACCGGCCGGTGGATCGCCGAGCGCGTGCCGCAACGCCTGCCCTGGCGACAGGGCAGCTGGCAGCGCACCAGTCGTCATGGTCGGACGGGCCACGACGCGACGCTGCTCCTCAGCGTCGGCACGCCCGGGTTCGGCTTCCGCACCGGCGAGGTGTGGGCGGTCCACGTGGCGTGGAGCGGTGACCAGACGACGTACGCCGAGCGGACCGCGGAGGGCGAGTCGCTGATCGGTGGCGCCGAGCTGCTCGCGACCGGCGAGGTCGTGCTGGGCGGCGGGGAGACCTACGAGTCGCCGTGGCTGGTCGGAGCCTGGTCCGGCGTCGGCCTGGACGGGATCTCCGCCCGGCTCCACAGCTACGTGCGGCGCACCACGCCGCAGCCCCGACGATCAGCAGAGCGCAAGGTCCTCGTCAACACGTGGGAGGCCGTCTATTTCGACCACGACCTCACGGGGCTGACCGGGCTGGCCGAGGTCGCCGCCGAGGTGGGGGTCGAACGATTCGTCCTGGACGACGGTTGGTTCCACGGCCGGCGCGACGACCGGCGCGGCCTCGGCGACTGGACGGTCGACAGGGAGGTCTGGCCGGAGGGGCTGCAGCCGCTGATCGACCGGGTCCAGGCGCTGGGTCTCGACTTCGGGCTGTGGGTCGAGCCGGAGATGGTCAATGTCGACTCCGACCTGGTGCGCGCGCATCCTGACTGGGTGCTCGCTGCGCACGACGCGTTGCCCCCGTCGTGGCGGCACCAGCAGCTGCTCGACCTCTCCGTCCCGGCGGCGTACGACCATGTGCGAGCGGCGCTCCTCGCGCTGCTCGACGAGTACGACATCGCCTACCTGAAGTGGGACCACAACCGGGACCTGATCGCCGCTCCTGGCACTCGCGCCCAGACCCTCGCGTTCTACCGGCTGCTCGACGAGCTGCGCGCGGCCCATCCGACGCTGGAGATCGAGTCCTGCGCGTCGGGCGGCGGCCGGATCGACCTCGGCGTGCTGGCCCGGACCGATCGGGTCTGGCCGAGCGACACCATCGACGCGGTCGAACGGCAGCGGATCAACCGCTGGACGATGCTGATCGTCCCGCCGGAGATGACCGGGAACCACCTCGGCGGTCCGACCGCCCACACGACCGGACGCACCCATCGGCTCGAGCTCCGGGCAGCGACCGCGCTGCTCGGGCACTTCGGCATCGAGTGGGACCTGCGTACCCTCACCACCGCGGAGCGGGCTCAGGTGCGGGCGTGGGTGGAGCTCCACAAGCGGCTGCGCGAGGTCGTCGCCACCGGTCGACTGGTGCGCAGCGACCACCCGGACCCCGCGGCCGTCGTCACCGGCGTGGTCTCGACCGACGGCAGCGAGGGCTGGTACGTCGTCGCGCTCACCGGCCTGACTGCGACCCAGCACCTCGCTCCGGTGCTGCTCGAGGGGCTGGACCACGGCAGGCGTTACCGGCTCACCGACGAGACCCCGACCCACGGCCAGCACGAGCTCGACCTCGCGACGCGCGACCTGGCGGCGGTGCTGCCGGGCGACGTGCTGGGTCGGGTCGGCATCCGGCTCGGTATCACCGCTCCCGAGACCGCGCGCGTGCTCCACGTCCGCGCCCACGACTGATGTTCGACCTGGCCGACGACTGGGTCTGGGACTTCTGGCTGGCCGACGACGGCTCGGCGTACCACCTGTTCTTCCTGTACGCCCCCCGGGCTCTCGGGGACCCTGACCTCCGGCACGACCATGCTCGGATCGGCCATGCCGTCGGCACGGATCTACGACGATGGCAACGGTTGCCCGACCCGCTGGCCCAGCCGCGCGCCGGGTTCGACGACCTCACGCAGTGGACCGGCTGCGTCGTGCGCGACGGCCAGGCATGGTGGATGTTCACCACCGGCCGCTCCGCGACCGACGGCGGGCGTGTGCAACGGATCGGCGCCGCGCGCTCGGCCGACCTGATCACCTGGGAGCGCACGGGCCGCGTGCTCGAGGCCGACCCGCGCTGGTACGACGCGGGGCAGGGCGACGTCCACTGGCGTGACCCGTGGGTCGTCCGGGACGGGGCGGGGACCTGGCACCTGTACGCGACCGCTCGTACCGGCGGGACCGGCTCAGGTGTCGTCGGCCATGCAACCTCGCGCGACCTCACGACGTGGGAGGTTCGGCCGCCGCTGTCGCGCCCCACGGGGCGGTTCGAGTGGCTGGAGGTGATCCAGGTGGTGCAGGTCGAGCACCGCTGGGTGGCGCTGTTCAACTGCCTGTCGGCCGAGATGCCTCGAGACGCCGCCGACGCCGGCGGGATCTGGACCGTCCCGGTCACCGGGCCTGGGGAGCCGGTCGACGTTGCGGCGGCCGTCCGGCTGACCGACGAGTCGTCGTACATCGGGAAGCTGGTCGCCGACCGTGACCACGCCTGGCACCTGCTGTCCTTCCGCAACCGCGACGTCGGCGACGACTTCGTCGGTGGGGTGGGCGACCCGGTGCCCGTCGGGTGGCGCGCCGACGGCCGTGGGCTCGCCCTGCGCCCGTGAGACCGGCAGTGGCGGTGGTCTCGGCTCGTCACTAGTGTGACGGCAGTCACTTCACTACGGATCGTCCGGCACGTACCTGCCGGTGAAGGGAGCAGTTCAGCATGGCCACCGTGACCTTTGAGAAGGCGCAGCGCTGGTACCCCGGGGCGGACAAGCCCGCGGTACCCGGAATCGATCTGGAGATCAAGGACGGCGAGTTCATGGTTCTCGTCGGACCCTCCGGGTGCGGCAAGTCGACCACTCTCCGCATGCTCGCAGGGCTGGAGGAGTGCAACGAGGGCAAGATCTTCATCGGTGACCGCGACGTCACCCACATGCCGCCGAAGGACCGGGACATCGCGATGGTGTTCCAGAACTACGCGCTCTACCCCCACATGACCGTGGCGGACAACATGGCCTTCGCGCTGAAGATGGCGAAGGTGCCCGAGGCCGAGCGCAAGGAGCGGGTCGCCGAGGCGGCCAAGATCCTCCAGCTGGAGGACTACCTCGAGCGCAAGCCGAAGGCGCTCTCCGGTGGCCAGCGGCAGCGCGTCGCCATGGGCCGCGCGATCGTCCGCCAGCCGCAGGTGTTCTGCATGGACGAGCCGCTGTCGAACCTCGACGCCAAGATGCGGGTGGCGACCCGCACCGACATCGCGAAGCTGCAGGCCGACCTCGGGGTCACCACCGTCTACGTCACGCACGACCAGGTCGAGGCGATGACGATGGGTGACCGGGTGGCCGTCATGAAGGACGGCTACCTGCAGCAGGTCGACACCCCGCTCAACCTGTACGACAAGCCGGTCAACCTGTTCGTCGCCGGCTTCATCGGCTCGCCGCAGATGAACCTGCTCCAGGCCACCGCGAAGGACGGGAAGGCTCAGATCGGCGACTACCTCGTGCCGGTCGACCCGGCGGCCTCGTCCAAGCTCGGCCCGCAGCACAACGAGATCACCGTCGGCGTGCGGCCGGAGGCGTGGCGTCTGGTGGGCGAGAGCGACGGCGGGCTGCCGGTCGACGTGACCGTGGTCGAGGAGCTGGGCGCAGACGGTTTCGTCTACGGCACCTCGGACGTGGAGGGCACCCCCTCGAACGTCATCGTGCGCGTGTCCTCTGCCCGCGACTCGGTGCGCAAGGGTGACACGATCTACGTCACCACGGACCCGGAGAGCGTGCACGTCTTCGACACCGAGACCGGCGAGCGCCTGTCCGACTGACCCGGACCTGACCCCCGGGCCTCGTGTGCCCCAGCGTGCGCCCTGGCGCACTCTGGGGCACACGCGCGTCCAGGGGTGAGCTCAGGAGGCGCGGCGGATCGTGCGGTCGATCGCGTCGATGACGGTGTCGAAGAGGTCGCGGGGCAGGTCGTGACCCATGCCGTCGATCACGAGCAGCTCGGATCCGACGAGGGCGCGGGCGGTGGCGCGGCCGCCGGACACGTGCACCATCCGGTCGGCGGAACCGTGCACGACCAGAGCGGGCATCGTCAGTCCGCGCAGCCGGGGGCCGCGGTTCGGTTCGGTGAGGATCGCGACCATCTGGCGCATCACCCCGCTGGTCGAGACTCCGCGGTCGAACGTCTCGCGGGCCCGGGCGAGCGTCTCCTCTCGCGGCTGCGGGAACGCCGGTGACCCGATCAGGTCCCAGAGCCGGGCCGACCGCTCGGCGTACGTCTCCCGGTCGGGGCCGCGGCGCGCGACCAGCATCGGCAGCAGCCGCGGGTGCTGCCACCCCACCGTGCGCTTGCCGGTGGTCGACATGATGCAGGTGAGCGACCGCACCCGGTTGGGCCGGGCGATCGCCATCCGCTGCGCGATCATGCCGCCCATCGAGATGCCGACGACGTGCGCGGCGTCGAGGCCGAGGTGGTCGAGCAGGCCGAAGCCGTCCTCCGCCATGTCGGCGAGGGCGTACGGCGCGCGCACCGGTCGGCCCGCGAACGCCCGCACCAGCGTGGTCCGGCCGACCCGCTCACGCACCTTGCTCGACCTCCCGCTGTCGCGGTTGTCGAAACGGATCACGTACCGCCCTCGCGCCGCGAGCCGCCGACAGAAGTCGGGGTCCCACCACGTCATCGGGCCGCCGAGACCCATGACGAGCAGCACCGGCTCTTCGGCAGGGTCGCCGAACGTCTGGTAGCAGAGCTCGATCTCTGGGTTCACCGGTGCGAACAGCTCTTCGGACACCGGGATCTCAGCGTCAGGCTGGGTCGAGCGCGCCATGGGACAAGTGAACAGCACCGCCGGAAGGGCAAGCCGAGCCGGGTCGAAATCACGCGGTGGTGGCGGGCCGCGCCGTACGCTCGCAGACGTGGCACCCACGCTGGGGACGTTCCTGCTCCCGGAGGGCTTCGAGCGCCCCCGGCTCAGGGCGGTGCTGTGCGAGGGCAGGCTGGTCGGCGAGGCCGCCCGCCACGCGTTGTGGGTCGCCGGCGACCGTCGGCACCCGGTCCGGTCGTACCCCGACCGGCCTAGCGGGTTCCGCGCGCCCGTGGTGCTGGTTCCGGGCTTCATGGCCGGCGACTTCTCCTTGAGACTCATGGCGCAGGCCCTGCGCCGCCGTGGCCACCGGACCTACCGGTCGCTCATCCACGCCAACGTCGGCTGCACGGTCGCCGCCGCTGACCAGCTCGAGGCGCGGCTGGAGGCGATCGCGCAACGGCGCGGGTCGCGCGTGCAGGTCGTCGGCCACAGCCTGGGCGGTTTGCTCGCCCGTGGCCTGGCGGTCCGTCGCCCTGACCTGGTCGCTGGGATCGTGACCCTGGGCAGTCCGATGCTCGCGCCCGCCGCCCACCACGCGACCCTGACGCGCAGTGTCGACGTGCTGACCAGGCTCAGCCGCGCCGGCGTTCCGGGATTGATGTCCGCGGACTGTGTCGCCGGCGACTGCGCGCGGGAGAGCTTCGAGGAGAGCCGGCTGCCGCTCCCGGACGGGGTCGCGTTCACCACGGTCTACTCACGACGCGACGGGATCGTCGACTGGCGCGCCTGCCTCGATCCGCTGGCCGTGCCGGTCGAGGTGACCGCCACCCACGTCGGGATGGCGATGGACCCGCGGGTCGTCGAGCAGGTGGCCGCAGCGCTGGCGCGCCACTCTGATTCAGTGCTCGAAGTCGATCGCGGCGAAAGTGCGTAGCTTCGCGAGCTTGTGCTCGGAGGTGATCGAGCGGATCGTGCCGCTGCGGGCACGCATCACGAGCGAGTCGGTGGTGATGCCGCCGGCCTTGTAGCGCACGCCCCGCATCAGCTCGCCGTCGGTGATGCCGGTCGCCACGAAGAACGCGTCGTCGCCGGACACGAGGTCGTCGGTCGTGAGCACGGTGTCGGGGTCGAGGTCGTGTCCCGCGTCGAGCGCCCTCTGCCGCTCCTCGTCGTCCCGGGGCCACAGCTGGCCCTGGATCACGCCTCCGATGCACTTCATCGCACATGCAGCGATGATCCCCTCGGGGGTGCCGCCGATACCCAGCAACAGGTCGACGCCGGTGTTGGGGCGGGCCGCCATGATCGCGCCGGCGACGTCGCCGTCGACGATGAACTTGATCCGGGCGCCGGTCTTGCGGATCTCGTTCACGAGCGCGTCGTGCCGCGGCCGGTCGAGCAGCACCACGGTGACGTCCTCGGGCTCGGAGCCCTTGGCCTTCGCCACCCGGCGGATGTTCTCCGCCACGGGGTCGCGGATGTCGACGACGTCGGCTGCCTCGGGCCCGGTCGCGAGCTTCTTCATGTAGAAGACGGCCGACGGGTCGTACATCGCGCCGCGGGGGGCCACGGCGAGCACCGCGATCGCATTGTTCATGCCCTTGGCCGTCAGCGTCGTCCCGTCGATCGGGTCGACGGCGACGTCGCACTCGGGGCCGGTCCCGTCACCGACCCGCTCGCCGTTGAAGAGCATCGGGGCCTGGTCCTTCTCGCCCTCGCCGATGACGACGACGCCGTCCATCGCGATCGTGGAGATCATCACGCGCATCGCGTTGACAGCGACCGCGTCGGCGCCGTTCTTGTCCCCGCGACCGACCCAGCGCCCGGCCGCCATCGCGGCGGCCTCGGTCACCCGGACCAGCTCGAGCGCCAGGTTCCGATCGACCTTGCCGGCGTTCATGGTGAGCCGCTCCTCCGTCATGGCGCGACTGTACCGGGCAATCCGGGGTCAGTCGCATAGCGGCGGACAGCCGTCTGCTTGACCGACAGCCACACCTCGCGTCCGGGGACCAGCCCGAGCTCGGCGGCCGCAGCAGGGGTGACGTCCGCGATCAGGTCTGGACTCGCGTGCACGAGGACCCGGACCGCGTCACCGTGCGGCGACACGTCCGCCACCGGTCCGCGCCACCGCAGCCGGGGTGATCCGGTTGGCTCGGTGAGGGACAGGGCCACCGCCTCGGGGGTGAAAGCCGTCAGCGTGTGCTCGTCGCGGACCACGTTGAGGCCGACCAGCCGAGCGACGTGCTCGGTCCGGGGCCGTTGCGACACCTCCTCCGGAGTCCCGATCTGGGCGACCCTGCCCTCGTCCAGCACCAGCACTCGGTCGGCGATGGTGAGCGCGTCGATGGCGTGGTGGGTGACGAGCAGGGTGACGCCGTCGTACGCCGCGAGGTGCCGGCCGAGCTCGATCCGCAGCGCCATCGCGACCTTCACGTCCAGCCCGGTGAACGGCTCGTCCAGGAGCAACAGCCGCGGGTCGGTCACCAGCGCCCGGGCGATCGCCACCCGCTGCGCCTGCCCGCCGGAGAGCTCACGCGGGCGGCGGCCGGCGAGGTCGCCGATCCCGAGGCGGGCGAGCCACTGGTGGGCGGCGTGCTCCGCGTCCGCCCGGGCGACGCCTCGAGCCCTCGGGCCGAACGCGACGTTGTCGAGGGCCGACAGGTGCGGGAAGAGCAGCTGCCCCTGGAAGACGAGCCCCACCTCGCGGTCGCGGGCGGACAGCTGCAACAGGTCCTGGCCGTCGAGTCGGGCATGGCCGTCGGCCGCCAGCAACCCCGCCAGCGCCCGCACCAGGGTCGACTTGCCGGCGCCGTTCGGCCCGATGATCGCCAGCACGCTGCCGGGCTCCGCGCCGAACGTGGCGGCGACCCGGTCGGGGACGTGGAGGTCCACCTCCAGCCCGGCTGTCATGCCCGGACTCCCGGCGTCCCGAGCCAGCGGTCGTGGAGCACCAGCAGGGTGCCCACGGACACGACCAGCATCACCAGGCTGAGTGCGAGCGCGGCGTCCTGGTCGGACTGACGGGTGACGTAGATCAGGTTTGGCATGGTCTGCGTGACGCCGGGGTAGTTGCCGTTGAAGGTGATCGTGGCCCCGAACTCCCCGAGGGAGCGGGCCCAGCCCAGCACCAGCCCGGCCGCGATTCCCGGCAGCGCCAGCGGGACCGTGACCCGGCGGAAGGCGGTCCATCTGCTCGCGCCGAGGGTTGCTGCGGCCGCGTCGTACTCGGGGTCGGCCGATCGGAAGGCGCCCTCGATCGCGAGCACGACGAAGGGCAGCGCGACGAACACGTGCGCGAGTACCACCCCCCAGGTCGTGAAGGGGAAGCTGAACCCGGTCAGCTCGAGCAGCGGCTCGCCCAGGACCCCGGTCCGTCCGAAGGCCGTCCGCAGCGCGACGCCCGCCACCACCGGCGGCAGCACCAGCGGCACGGTGACCAGCGCCCGCAGCAGCGTCCGGCCACGGAACTGCAGCCGGGCCAGCACCCACGCGAGCGGCAACCCGAGGAGCAGGCAGAAGAGCGTGGCAACGGTGGAGGTCAGCACGGAGAGCCACAGCGCCTCCCGCAACGGTTCGGACCGCAGCTGCTCCGGCAGGCCGCGGAGGTCGGTGGCCGCCACCATGGCGACGAGCGGGACCACGAGCAGCAGCACCGCCACCGCCGCGGGCAGCATCAACAGGGCAGGCGGCCGACCCAGCGGGTCTCGCACGCGAACACTCATCAGGGGAGCCCGAAACCTGCGTCTGCCAGGACCCGCTGACCGGGCTGGGAGGTGAGCAGGTCGACCCACGCCTGCGCGAGATCGGGGTCCTGCGCTCCTTCGAGCGGCGCGGCGACGTACGACGTGAGGTGCTCGTCGGCACCCGGGATCTCGATCGTCTCGACCCCGTCGCCGGCAGCCACGGCGTCGGTGGCGTAAACGAGCCCCGCGTCGGCCTCACCCGAGCTCACCTTGTCGAGGGTGGCCCTGACGTCCTCCTCGAGGCTCGCGGGCTCGGCCGTGATCCCGTTCGCCTCGAGGACGTCGAGTGCCACCCGCCCGCACGGGACCACGTCGGCGCACCGCACCCACGTGGCGTCGGCCAGGTCATCGAGTGACTCGATGCCCGCCGGGTTGCCCGGCGGGGTCACGACGACCAGCACGTTGGTGGCGAAGGTGACCACCTCGCCGGTGACCCCGGCGTGCTCGGCGATCTGCATGGACGCCTCGTCGGCGGTCGCGAGCACGTCGCCCGGCGCGCCGTCGGCCGCCTGCTCGGCGAGGTCGGTGCTGGAGCCGAGGGCGAGGTCCACCTCCACCGCGTGCTCGGCCTCGAAGTCGTCGGCCAGGTCCTCGTAGACGTCGGTGAGGGAGGCGGCGGCGAGAACCGTAAGCGTCCCCCCGCCCTCGGAACGGCCGGTTCCGCACCCGGCGAGAGCGACGACCAGGAGCAGCGCGCACACCCCTGCCAGCACGCGGCCGATCACGTCATGGCCTCTCGATCACGACGTTCGTGGACTTCACGCTCACGACCGCCCGGCACCCCGGTTCGAGCCCGAGCTCGTCGGCTGCCTCAGCACTCATCAGCGACACCATCCGGTAGGGGCCGCAGATCACGTCGACCTGCGCCATCACGGTGTCCTTCACGACCCGGGTGACGATCCCGGCGAGCCGGTTGCGGGCGCTGACCGCGCTGGCGCGAGTGCGCTCGCGGTCCGGGTGGTCGGCCAGCTCTTCGGCAAGCCGCGCGAGATCGGGACCGGCGACGACGGTGCGGCCCTGGTCCGAGGTGGCCGCGATCCGGCCGCCCTCGACCCATCGGCGCACGGTGTCGTCACTCACGCCGAGAACGTCGGCGGCTTCCGCAACTCGGTAGATCGTCACACAGAAACTGTGACGCAGTTGCGGCGAAACCACAAGAAATCAGCCGCACGTGCGTCCTTGGTCGGGGTGGTCACGCTCGGTTGCCCGTCACCTGTGACACTTGCCTGCGTGAGCGAGCGGCCAGGGCGATACCAACGGTCGGCGGCGGGTCTGATCGGCGCGCTGCTCGTGTTGTTGCTCGTGGTCGGAGGCTTCGTCCTGATCCGGGCGCTGGGCCGCGACGAGCTCGAGGTCAGTCCCGAGGCGGTCGACTACCTGCCGGTGGTGGAGGCGCTGCAGCAGGCCGGCCACAGCGTCGCCTACCCGCCGCGCCTACCGGACGGCTGGCAGGCGACGAGCGTCGAATCAGGCCCCGGCGCCGACGCGGTCTTCGGACTGGGCATGCTCACCGCCGACGAACGCTTCGCGGGGGTACGGCAGGAGGCAGCGAGGCTCGACGGCCTGGTCGAGGTGTACGTCGACGAGGACGCCACTCCCGGAGAGACCGTGCGCGCCGGAACCGGCGACCTCGCGGGGGAGTGGCAGACCTTCACCGATCAGGACGGCGACACCGCGTTCGGCCGGGAGAGCCGCGACGCCACGGTGCTCGTCTACGGCTCCGCGTCACGTGCCGACCTGCTCGAGCTGCTGGACGCCCTGACGCTCGAGCCAGTCACTCCTGCCTCGGGCTGACTCGTCGGCGCGCTGTCGAATCCGGGTCGGCGAGGAGGCGTACGCCGTGGCGCGCAAGGCCAAGGAGCAGGGGCCTGAGTCCTGAGCAGTCTCGGAACCCCTCGCCGGCCACTACCCGCCCCGTGTCGGCAGGTCCGGCACGGACGCGATAGAACACTGTCCGGGCTCCCGAGGCGAGTTCTCGGTGAAAGGCAACCTCGCGGCCGTCTCGAACGTCCATGAGTCATCGGCGTTCTGACCGATGGTCTGGCTGGCGCTCGCGCCGGGGGAAGAGGGTGGACCGTGAGCGAGTTCGAGACGCACCTGCAGGCTCAGCTGGTGGAACTCCTGCAGCGGCTGGACGCGGCGCTCGTCGCCGACGAACCTGACCAGGTCGCGAGCCTGTCGTTCCAGATAGAGGACCTGCAACGGCTGAGCCGCGCCAACGGGTCGTGAGTCGCTGTCCGGTCAGTCTTCGGTGGCGCGAGCCTCGAGCCGGGCGCGAGCGCCGTCGAGCCACGCCTGGCAGATGGTCGCGAGCTTCTCGCCGCGCTCCCACAGCGCGAGCGACTCCTCGAGCGTGAGGCCACCGGTCTCGAGCCGGCGTACGACCTCGATCAGCTCCTCGCGCGCCTGCTCGTAGGGGATCTCGTCGGCCTGCTCACTCTTGTCGTCGGTCGCCATCACTGGACCGCCTCCTTCGGTGGGTCCGCCTCGGTCCCGGTCGTGGTCGCGTGCACGCGCCCGTCGGCTACCCGGACGCTCACCGCGGCCCCGGCGCTGACGCCCGCCACTGAGGTGACGACGTGGCCGGCATCGTCCTGGAGCACGGCATACCCGCGCTCGAGGGTCGCCAACGGCGAGAGTGCACGCACCCGGGCGCGCTGGTGGTCGAGGTTGTCGGCGGCGCGGTCCAGGGCGTGGCCGAGGCAACGTCGGGCGCGTCCGCGCAGGTCGACGACCTCGGCCGACCGCTCGGCGACCAGGGTGCGCGGGTCGGCGAGCACCGGACGCGACCGCAGCGCGTCGAGGCCTTGCTGCTCGCGCGCGATCCATCGCGTGAGGCCGTCGCGCAACCGCTCGCGGGCGGTCGCGAGCAGCTGCTGCTCCTCCGCGACGTCCGGCACGACCCGCTTGGCAGCGTCGGTGGGCGTGGAGGCGCGGACATCGGCCACGAGGTCGAGCAGTGGGCTGTCGGGCTCGTGACCGATCGCCGAGACCACCGGCGTGCGCACCCGGTGCACCGCGCGGATCAGCCCTTCGTCGGAGAACGGCAGGAGGTCCTCGACCGAGCCACCGCCCCGCGCCACCACGATCACGTCGACGCTTGGGTCGCGGTCGAGCCGCTCCACCGCCTCGATCACCTCCAACGCGGACCGCTGGCCCTGCATCGCGGCGTACGCCGCCTCGATCCGGACCGCAGGCCACCGCCGCCGCGCGCTGTCGACGACGTCGCGCTCGGCAGCGGAACCGGGCGCGGTGACCAGCCCGACGCAACCGGGGAGGAACGGCAACCGGCGCTTCAGCGAGGGATCGAACAGGCCCTCGGCGGCCAGCAGCTGACGGCGCCGCTCCAGTCGCGCCAGCAGCTCTCCGAGGCCGACCATCCGTACGTCGGACGCCGCCAGCGAGAGGCTGCCGTTGCCGGCGTAGAAGCTCGGACGGGCCCGGATCACGATGCTCGCCCCCTCGACGAGCGGGGGGTTGAGCGAATCGAACAGGGTGCGCGCGCAGGTCACCTGCACGGACACCTCGGCGACCGGGTCGCGCAGCGTGAGGAAGACGGTGCCGAGGCCGGGGCGCCGCGTGAACTGCGTCACCTGGCCCTCGACCCAGATAGCGCCGAGCTGGCCGATCCACTGCGCCAGCGCGTTGGAGACCGCCCGCACCGGGGCGGGCGCCTCGGCGGTCGTGTCGCGCAGGGAGGGCACGGCGGCGAGCCTAGTGCGCGGCACCGACGGCGCCGCCGCGGCCGCCGCCGATCCGGGTGATCTGTCGCCCGCTCCGTAGACTCGGGGCCATGACGACCGACCTCGGAAACCCGCGGCTGCTGAGCCCGGACGAGCGCGCCGTGCTGCTCGCGGCGCCCCGCGGCTACTGCGCCGGCGTCGACCGCGCGGTGGTCACCGTGGAGCAGGCGCTCGACCTGTACGGCGCGCCGGTCTACGTCCGCAAGCAGATCGTCCACAACAAGCACGTGGTGTCCGACCTCGAGTCCCGCGGCGCGATCTTCGTCGAGGAGCTCGACGAGGTGCCGACCGGCGCGACCGTGGTGTTCTCCGCGCACGGCGTGTCGCCGGAGGTGCACCGCCAGGCGGGGGAGCGCGACCTCAAGACGATCGACGCGACCTGTCCGCTGGTGACCAAGGTGCACCACGAGGCGAAGCGCTTCGCGAACGAGGACTACGACATCCTGCTGATCGGCCACGAGGGTCACGAGGAGGTCGAGGGCACCGCCGGTGAGGCTCCCGAGCACATCCAGCTCGTGCAGAGCCCCGAGGACGTCCAGCACATCGTGGTCCGCGACCCCGAGAAGGTCGCCTGGCTCAGTCAGACCACGCTGAGTGTGGACGAGACGATGGCGACCGTCGCCGCGATCCGTGAGCGTTTCCCCGCGCTGCTCGACCCGCCCAGCGACGACATCTGCTACGCCACCCAGAACCGGCAGCTCGCGATCAAGGAGATTGCGCGCGACGCCGACCTGGTGATCGTGGTCGGTTCCGGCAACTCCTCGAACTCGGTTCGGCTGGTCGAGGTGGCGCTCGAGGCGGGTGCCGGCTCGGCGTACCGCGTCGACGACGCCTCCGAGATCGACGAGGCCTGGCTCGACGGCGTCCGCACCGTCAGCGTCACGAGCGGCGCGAGCGTGCCCGAGGAGCTGGTCCAGGGCGTGCTCTCGTTCCTCGCGGAGCGTGGCTACCCCGACGCGCAGGCGGTTCACTCCGCCGAGGAGTCGCTGATCTTCGCGCTGCCCAAGGAGCTGCGTCGCGACCTCAAGGCGGCGCAGCAGGCGGCGACGGCCGGAACGCCCTGACGTGGCCCGCTTCGTCGATCTGCATCCGGCCAACCCGCAGCCGCGGCTGGTCTCCCAGGTGGTCGAGGCGCTGCGCGACGACGCCCTGATCGCCTACCCGACCGACTCCGGGTACGCGCTGGGCTGCCAGCTGGGCAACCGGGAGGGACGCGACCGGATCGTGCGGATCCGCCAGCTCGACGACCGGCATCACTTCACCTTGATGTGCAAGGACTTCGCCCAGCTCGGGCAGTTCGTCCACATCGACAACTCGGCTTTCCGGGCGATCAAGTCCGCGACTCCTGGCCCGTACACGTTCATCCTGCCCGCCACCAGCGAGGTGCCGCGTCGGCTGATGCACCCAAAGAAGCGCACGGTGGGGGTACGGATCCCTGACCACGTGGTCGTGTGCGCCCTGCTGGAGGAGCTCGGCGAGCCGCTCCTGACCAGCACGCTGATCCTGCCCGGTGAGGAGGAGCCGCGGACCCTGGGCTGGGAGGTCAAGGAGGAGCTCGACCACGAGGTCGACGTCGTGGTCGAGGCGGGCGAGCCCAGGGCGGAGCCGACGACGGTCGTCGACTGGTCGGGCGGCTACCCGGAGGTCGTGCGGGTCGGCGCGGGGGACGCCGAGCGGTTCGTGGCCTGAGCCGTGAACCGGTGCCGGATAGCCAGCACGACCAGGCACAGCACGTAGCCGGTGACGAGCGCACCGGCGTGGTGCGCGAGTCCGGTGACGACGGACTGCACGGCGCCGTCGCGCGGGTGGCCGAGCACCTCGGGGCGCGCGATCTCCAGCAGGACCAGCACGGCGAGCATCAGCAGCGGGGGGAGGACTCCGACGGTGAAGAAGTCCCGGGGCCTGACCCGCAGCGCGACCAGCACGCACATCGCCACGAAGGTGAGGTCGAACAGCAGCCCGAGGTCGTCGCCGAGAGCGACGTCGAGCACCATCGCGGTCAGGGTGACGGCCGCGCCGAGCGCGACCACCTGCCGACCGGGCTCTCGGCCCTGCTCCCACAGGGTCCGCCCAGCCGGCTCCGAACCGCCGCGCTCGGGGCGCGTCCTATCGGGCACGGGTCCACGGTAGGAGGACGTCATCGTCGTCGGGGGGCGGCGCGCCGAGCGAGCGCACCCCCGCCTCGACCTGCCGCGGGGCCTCGAGGTCACCGTCGGTGACCGCGAGCTCACGGAACCGTCGGGCGGACACCAGCACCCGCGACTCCAGGCTGCCGACCGCGCTGTTGTAGTGGCCGACCGCAGCAGTCAGCGACCGGCCGACCGCGTCGAGGTGGCCGGACAGCGTCGCCAGCCGGTCGTGCAGGTCGCGGCCGAGCCGGTGGATCTCGCGGGCCTGGTCGGCCAGCGCTTCGTGGCGCCAGCCGTGGGCGACGGTGCGCAGCAGTGCGATCAGGGTCGTGGGGGAGGCCAGCACGACCTGCTTCTGCGCGGCGTAGTCGATCAGGTCGCGGTCGGTCTCCAGCGCCACCGCGAGGCAGGACTCGGCGGGGACGAAGAGCACCACGAACTCCGGGGTCTCCGGCAGCGCCCGCCAGTAGGCCTTGGAGCTGAGCGTGTCGACGTGCTGCCGGAGCTGTCGAGCGTGCCGGACCAGCGCATCATTTCGCGTGACGTCGACGTCGGTCGTGGTGGCGTCGAGGTAGGCGTCAAGGGGGACCTTGGCGTCCACCACGACCTGCCGGCCGCCGACCAGGTGCACGACGAGGTCGGGCCGGAGCGCCCCGTCGGCCACCCGGAGCTGCTCGGTGAAGTCGCAGCGGTCGACCAGACCGGCCAGCTCGACCGCTCGACGCAGGTGGAGCTCACCCCAGCGACCACGCACCTGGGGCCGTCGCAGCGCTGTGGTGAGACCGCGGGTCTCCTGATGCAGCTCGGACAGGTGCCGTCGGAACTCGCCCTGCCACGAGGCGCGCTCGCGGTCGAGGTCGATCATCTGGTCGCTGAGCCGGTCGAGGCCCTGCATCACCTCGGCCTGGTCGACCAGGCCGGCGGACGCGGCAGGTCGCGAGCGGGCGCCGAGCCAGCCGAGCGCGGCACCCACCACACCACCGGCCAGCAGCCCCGCCGCCAGCACCGCGAGCATCGTCCATGGGTTCATGTGACGCATGGTGCACGAGGGGTCTGACAAGCACGCGGACGCCGGGGGTCTCGAGGCTCGGGCGCGGGCGCCCTCGCACCTCAACCACCGAAGGGGGGCCA